>NZ_JARTVT010000006.1:200449-287441 GCF_029625685.1 Mesorhizobium sp. WSM4976 | reverse complement strand
GCAGCTTCTCCGGCGCGATCGAGGGACGACCAACCTTCGAATAAAGTCCCTCAAAATCCGACGACAACACTTCAAGCGCCTCGTCGGCTATTGCCCGGATGGCTCGAAGCGGATGATCCGAGGGAACCCGAGCCTCGCAGCTCACATACGAAAAAAGACCTTCCGTCCCATCATCTCCACCGCGCATCTCATCCTCCAATCTCCGGCGGAATCGAATCACGGACTGGCCCCAGACGAAAGAGTTTTTCCGCAGCCTGTTAAAGCGCAATCAGTGCTTGCGCGGCGCGGCGAGCCGCCGCAAAACTCAGGCATGCATCATGCGGCCTATGTCTTCGACGCCTATGGCACGTTGTTCGACGTGCACGCCGCCGTGCGCCGCCACGCCGGCGAGATCGGGCCGGACGGCCAATTGCTGTCGGAAATCTGGCGCGCCAAGCAGCTCGAATATTCCTGGGTGCGGACGCTGATGGGCTCATACGCCGACTTCTGGCAACTAACCGAACAGGCACTCGAGTTTGCGCTGCGCAAGGTGCCCTCGGCCGATCCGGCGCTGCGGACGAAGCTGCTCGAAGCCTATTGGCGGCTCGACTGCTATCCAGAAGTGCCGGCCGTGCTGAAGGCGCTCAAGTCGTCCGGCGCGAAGCTTGCAATCCTCTCCAATGGTTCGCCGGAGATGCTCGACGCCGCGGTCAAATCCGCCGCGCTCGACCAGATCCTCGACAACGTGTTTTCGGTCGACCAGGTCAAACGCTTCAAGACCGACCCTGTCGTCTACGACATGGTGGTCACCAGCTGGCGGCTTTATCCGGGAGCGGTGTCGTTCCAGTCGTCGAACCGCTGGGATATAGCGGGCGCGACCAAATTCGGTTTCCGCACGGTCTGGATCAATCGGACCAACCAGCCGGATGAATACCGCGACTTTCCGCCAGGGCTGATCCTGCCTTCGCTCGACGGCCTGCTGGCAAGCGTCTCATAACGCTGTTGCTGCAGCGCAACAGCTGTAACGTGGTCACAGCTTCGCCTTTTTCTGTCCACCCTCAAGCCAGAATTGGAACCGCCTATCACGGCCGACTGTTATGGATGCCGTCAGCAATGCCTTCGCATTCATGCTTTCTTGCGAATTGAGACCTAGAAAAGGCAACCATGTCAGACGCTTCCTTCCGCATCAGCCGCCGCGGCTTTCTCAATTTCACAGCCCTTGGCGCTGCTTCGGCCGCCGTGTCCGCCTGCACTACCACCGGTCCGGCCCCTGCGCCGGTCCAGCCCCCGCCGCCAGCCTATGTCGAGCCGCCGCTCGGCGACTATGAGACGATGTATGGCGCGATGTCGGACAATGGCTTCGACCTGCCGGCCATTCCGGTGAACAAGATCGATCACAGATTCTTGCGCCAGATCGTTCCCGATCCGACGGGGCAGCGCCCGGGCACCATCGTCGTCGATACCACCGGGCATTTCCTCTATCTCGTGCGCGAGGGCGGCCAGGCGATCCGCTACGGCGTCGGGCTCGGCCGCGCCGGCTTCGAATGGTCCGGCGACGCGGTCGTGCAGTGGAAGCAGAAGTGGCCGAAATGGACGCCGCCGGACGAGATGGTCGCGCGCCAGCCGGAGCTGACGCAATTCAGCGCCAAGAATGGCGGCATGCCGGGCGGCCTGAAGAACCCGCTCGGAGCGCGTGCGCTCTACCTCTTCCAGGGCAACCAGGACACGCTCTACCGCCTGCACGGTTCGCCCGAATGGTGGTCGATCGGCAAATCGGTGTCGTCGGGCTGCGTGCGCCTGATCAACCAGGACATCATCGATCTTTACGACCGCGTCCCAACCAAGACCCCGGTCATCGTGACGGCCAATGTCGGCGCTCCCGAACAGGACATGCCTCAACGCAAGGCGATCCCGATCGACAACGGCGTGCCGACGGGCTCGATCCTGCTCGGCCCGGTGAAGCGGCTGACCAACGAGATTTTCTAACGACGCCGATCCATCAGCGGTGCCTGGCCGATATGGCGGCCGGCACCGCGGCCCAGCGCTGGGACGAAAATCGCTTATCCGCGCAAGCATCGGACCTCCAGCCAGGCTGGACCACACAAAACTTCCAGGACTGGATGTTCTAAGCAGGCCGGACTTCGGGCATTTTATGCCCTCAAGGAGTTTCGCCATGTACACGCCACCCGCCTTTCGCGACGACGACAAGGACAGCCTTACGGCCACGATCCGTGCGGCGCGGCTGGCAGTCCTGGTTACCGCTACGGCGGAAGGTCCGCTGGCGACGCCTTTGCCACTTTTCCTCGACGAGAGCGAGGGCGAGCATGGCGTGATCTACGGCCATGTCGCGAAGGCAAACCCGCACTGGCGCGTGCCGCCGCTGGGCGACGCCCTGGCGATGTTCATGGGCCCGGACGCCTATGTGACGCCGGCCTGGTACCAAACCAAGCAGGAGACCGGGAAGGTGGTGCCGACATGGAACTACGTCGCCGTCCACGCTCACGGGCCGATCGAATTCTTCGAGGACGCCGACCGGCTGCTCGAGGTGGTGACGCGCCTGACCAATCTGCATGAAGGCGAGCGCGCCGCCCCCTGGGCTATATCGGACGCGCCGGCGGATTTCATCCAGTCGCAGCTCAAGGGCATTGTCGGCCTGCGCATGCCGATCACGAAGCTCGAAGGCAAGCGCAAGCTGAGCCAGAACCGCAATGCGGCCGATCGCGCCGGCGTGCTGGCCGGCCTGGCGGCAAGTGAGCGGCCATCCGACCGCGAGGTCGCGCCACTCATTCCGCTGTGAATTCCGGTCCACCGCGCTTGCCGGCAGCCCCGGGTGGGTGTTTCCGCTCTTGCGCTGGCAAGCGCCGAGTTACTCACCGTTCTGAAGCTGATCGACGCCGCCCAAGAGGCGCATTGAAGGCTTCACCGCCCTCTGGCCAAGCTCCCCAGTATGCCGCGCACGATGGCGCGGCCGACGGAGGAGCCGACCGAGCGCACTACCGACTTGATCGCGGCCTCGGCCACGGTCTGGCGGTTGGAGGACCGCCGGTTGCCTGTTCCCAAAACATCGTCGAAGCCGGGAATGGTCCAGCGCGAGCCGCCCCTGTTCTGCTGCTGTGCCTGCGCCTCGGCGTCCTGCGCTTCCTTGGCTTTCTTCTGCAGCATCTCGAAGGCTGATTCGCGATCGACCACCTGGTCGTACTGGCCGGCGACCGGGCTCTCGGCGACGATCTTGCGGCGCTCGTCCGGCGTGATCGGGCCGAGCCGCGATGACGGCGGCCGGATCAGCGTGCGCTGGACCATGGCCGGCACGCCCTTGTCCTCCAGCATCGAAACCAGCGCCTCGCCGGTGGCGAGTTGGGTGATCGCTGTGGCGAAATCGAAATCGGGATTGGGCCGGAAGGTCTCGGCGGCGGTGCGCACCGCCTGCTGCTCGCGCGGCGTATAGGCGCGCAGCGCGTGCTGGACGCGATTGCCGAGCTGGGCCAGAACCTTTTCCGGAATATCGAGCGGGTTCTGCGTGACGAAATAGACGCCGACGCCCTTGGAGCGGATGAGCCGCACCACTTGCTCGACGCGGTCTATGAGCACCTTCGGCGCGTCCTCGAACAAAAGATGCGCCTCGTCGAAGAAGAACACCAGCTTCGGCTGGTCGAGATCGCCGACCTCGGGCAGTTCCTCGAACAGCTCCGACATCAGCCACAGCAGGAAGGTGGCGTAGAGCCTGGGATTCATCATCAGCTTGTCGGCGGCGAGCACGCTGATCGCGCCGCGGCCATCGCGCGTGGTGCGCATGATGTCGGCGATGCGAAGCGCGGGCTCGCCGAAGAAATTCGCAGCGCCTTGGCTCTCCAGCACCAGGAGCGTGCGCTGGATGGCGCCCACGGAAGGCTTGGTGACATTGCCGTAGCGCGCGCTGAGCTCGTCGGCGCGCTCGGCGATGTTGGCGAGCAGCGCCTGCAGGTCCTTCAGATCGAGCAGCAGCAGGCCTTCCTCATCGGCGATGCGGAAGGCGATGTTCATGACACCTTCCTGCGCCTCGGTGAGGTTCATCAGCCGCGAAAGCAGCAACGGCCCCATCTCCGAGATGGTGGCGCGGATCGGATGGCCCTGTTCGCCGAACAAATCCCAGAAGATGACCGGAAATTCCTGGAACCGGTAAGGATCGAGCTTCACCTGTTCGGCGCGCTTGACCAGGAAATCCTTGGCCTCACCCATCATGGATATGCCGGAAAGGTCGCCTTTGATATCGGCGCAGAAGACCGGCACGCCGGCGTTCGAAAAGCCCTCAGCCAGGACCTGTAGGCTGACCGTCTTGCCTGTGCCGGTGGCGCCTGTGACGAGGCCATGGCGATTGCCGTAACGCAGCAAAAGCTCTTCGGCGCGCTGATAGGAATCATCCGGCTTGCGGCTGGCGCCGATGAAGATGCTGGTCTCGTCAGCCATATCCGGTCTCCGCAATCCGTTCCGCTCAAGGGCCTCACCCGGAGGTATAGTAACGCTCGCCGCATGCGGCAATGCCCAGCATCGATTTGGGGCCGGCCCGGAATTTCGCCATTGGCGCTTGCGGATTGCGCGCATGTTTGGCAATCGATTGGTTGGCCGTGAGAGAGCCCGGCCGGATGACGCATTGTGATATCCGGTTCCTGACCTTAGATTGGCTGGACCGGCTGATGCGGCCGAGAAGCGAGGAGAGCGATGGGCGCCGGCGCCTTGACCAGGGATGTCGATCTTCCAAACCCGGACGCCAAGCGTTGGCAGGCACTGGCGGAGAAGGCGCTTGCTGGCGGTTCCTTCGAGGAAAAACTCGTTTCCCGGACCGATGACGGCATTCGCATCGAACCGCTAAGCCAACGCTCAACGACCGCCGAGCCATGGCCGCGCACAAATCCGACCGCGCCCTGGATCGTCAGCCAGCGCGTCGATGACCCGGACATCGCCCGGGCCAGCGCGCAAGCCCTGGAAGACATCGCCCAAGGCGCCACCGGCCTTTCGCTTGTCTTCGAGGGCGCGCCGAATGCCTTCGGCTACGGCCTGCCGCGCACCGCGGAAGCATTGGAACGGGTGCTCGACGGCGTGCCGCTCAATCGCGTTCAGGTGCGCATCGACGCGCATCCCTGGAGCCGCGCCGTGGCCGACTGGCTGCTCGCCTTCTTGAGCAAACGCCGCTCCGATCCGACCAAGCTCAACCTCTCCTTCGGCATCGACCCGGCGGCGATCTTCGCCGGAACCGGGCGGCTGCGCACCTCGATCGAGGCGCTGCAGGAATCGATGCCGCAGTCCCTGGCACATTTTTTCTCGATGGGCGTGCCGGGCGTGCTGCTCGAGGCCGACGGCCGCGTCTTCCACAATGCCGGCTCCACCGAGGCGCAGGAGCTCGGCACGATGATGGCTTCCGTCGTGTCCTATCTCAGGATGTTCGAGAAGGCGCGCCAGCCGCTGGTCTATGCGGCCCCCCATATCGGCTTCGCGCTCAGCGTCGACCAGGACCAGTTCCTGTCGATGGCCAAGGTGCGGGCGTTGCGCAGGCTCTGGGCGCGCATCCAGGAAGCCTGCTCGATCCCAGCCTCGACCGCCAGCATACATGCCGAGACCTCCTATCGCATGATGACGATGGCCGACCCGGAGACCAACATCCTGCGCACTGCGATCGCCGCCTTCGCCGCGGCAACCGGCGGCGCCGATTCGATCTCGATCATGCCGCACACGATCGCGCATGGCTTGCCGACCGGCTTTGCCCGCCGCATCGCCCGCAACGCTCAGTTGATCATGGCCGAGGAGAGCCATCTCGGTCACGTCGCCGACCCCGCCAGCGGATCGGGCGCGGTCGAGGCGCTGACCGACGATCTTTGTGCTGCTGGCTGGCAGGAATTCCAGCGCATCGAGGCCGAGGGCGGCGTGCTCGCCAGCCTGCAGCAGGGCTATATCCAGAACCGCGTGCAGACCGCCGCCGCCAAGCGCAACGGCGCCTACCGGTCGGGCGAACGCGGCATTGTCGGCACGACACTCTACCGCGTCGGCACGGAGCGCCCGGTCGAGACGCTGCCGCAGGAGCGGCGCCCGGCGCTGACGGAAGGCGTGGCGACCTGCGAGCCGCTGTTTCCGGTGCGCATCGATCAGTCGATCGGAGCCGGATCATGATCCCGGATTTCAGCCAGATCGGCTGGTCGGCGCCGCGTCGCGCTCCGGTCGAGCTCAAGGGCCAACGGATGACGCCGGAAGGCATCGCCGTGAAACACCTCTACACGCAAGGCGACCTCAAGGGGCTCGCTAATCTCGAGACCTATCCGGGCCTGCCGCCCTTCGTGCGCGGCCCCTACCCCACCATGTATGTCCAGCAACCCTGGACGATCCGGCAATATGCCGGCTTCTCGACGGCCGAGGAATCCAACGCGTTCTACCGGCGCAACCTCGCCGCCGGCCAGAAAGGCCTGTCGGTCGCCTTCGACCTCGCCACGCATCGCGGCTATGACAGCGACCATCCGCGCGTCGCCGGCGATGTCGGCATGGCCGGCGTGGCGATCGATTCGATCCTCGACATGCGACAGCTGTTCGACGGTATCCCGTTGAACGAAATGACGGTATCGATGACCATGAACGGCGCGGTGCTGCCGATCATGGCGCTGTACATCGTAGCGGCGGAGGAACAGGGCGTCGCGCAGAAGGATCTGGCCGGAACCATTCAGAACGACATTCTGAAGGAGTTCATGGTCCGCAACACCTACATCTATCCGCCGAAACCTTCGATGCGGATCGTGTCGGACATTTTTGCCTACACTTCCAGGCACATGCCGAAGTTCAACTCGATCTCGATCTCCGGCTACCACATGCAGGAAGCGGGAGCGACGGCCGACCTCGAGCTTGCCTATACGATCGCAGACGGCATTGAATATGCGCGCGCCGGCGTCGCCGCAGGCCTGGACATCGATCGCTTCGCGCCACGGCTCTCCTTCTTCTGGGCGATCGGCATGAATTTCTTCATGGAAGTCGCCAAGCTCAGGGCCGCGAGGCTGCTCTGGTCGAGCCTGATGCAGAAGAACTTTTCGCCGAAGGACGAGCGCTCGCTGTCACTGCGCACCCATTGCCAGACGTCCGGCTGGTCGCTGACGGCGCAGGACCCCTACAACAACATTACCCGCACGATGATCGAGGCGATGGCGGCGACGCAGGGGCACACCCAGTCACTGCACACCAACTCCTTCGACGAGGCGATGGCGCTGCCGACTGACCATTCGGCGGGGATCGCGCGCAACACGCAGCTCATCCTGCAGAAGGAATCCGGCACCACGCGCATGATCGATCCGTGGGGCGGCTCGGCCTATGTCGAACGACTGACGCACGATCTGGCGGCGCGGGCGCTCGCCCATATCGAGGAGGTGGAAGGCCTCGGCGGCATGGCGGCGGCGATCGAGAAAGGCATCCCGAAGCTGCGCATCGAGGAAGCCGCGGCACGGACTCAGGCGCGCATCGATTCGGGCGAGCAAATCCTGGTCGGCGTCAACGCGCACCGGCCGCAGACAGATATCGAAGTCGATGTGCTGAAGATCGACAATGCCGAGGTGAAGGCCAGGCAGTTGGCGAAGCTGCAGCGGCTGAAGGGCACACGGGATGTGGCGGCCCTGGAAAACGCCCTGGCGGCGCTTACCCGCGCGGCCGAGAGCGGCGAGAACCTGCTCGAATTCGCGATCCGCGCAGCACGCGCAAACGCCACGGTCGGGGAGATTTCGCTGGCGCTGGAAAAAGTGTTCGGCAGGCATACGGCGGCAGTGCAGACAATCTCCGGCGTATATCGCGACGCGCTTGGCGACAACCCGGCGCTCGACCGGCTGCAGGAGAAAATCGAGGCGTTCGAGAAAAAGTCCGGCGGCAAGCCGCGCATCCTGGTCGCCAAGATGGGCCAGGACGGCCATGACCGCGGCCAGAAGGTGATCGCCAGCGCCTTTGCCGATCTCGGCTTCGACGTTACCGTGGGACCGATGTTCCAGACGCCGGACGAGATCGCGAAGCTGGCGGTGCAGCACGACGTCGACATCATCGGCGCGTCCTCCTTGGCCGCCGGACACCTGACGCTGATCCCCGAGCTCAAGGAAGCGCTGAAGAAGCTCGGCCATGGCGACATGCTGATCGTCGCCGGCGGCGTCATCCCACCGCAGGATTATGACGCGGTGCTGGCGGCGGGTGCCGCGGAGATTTTCCCACCGGGGACGGTGATCCCGGAAGCGGCAAACCGTCTGATGGATCGATTGCTGGCGGGGGGTTAGCGCCGTTATAATCGCTGTTGCAACATTTCGCGCTGGTCGTTATAATTAGCGTTACAACAGGATAACTCCGTCATGAACACCACCATTCGCAAGATCGGCAATTCCGAAGGCGTGATCCTGCCTAAGGAACTCCTCGACCGCATGAACATGAAGGCGGGTGACCAGCTTCAAATCGTCGAGACCGACAAGGGCATCGCCCTTGAGCCGGTCGATGACAGTTTCGAGCGGCAGATGGAAGCTGCCCGTAAGGTCATGGACAAGTACAAAGTCGCGCTTCAGAAGCTCGCTGAATGAGCTGGCAGTTTCTGTCGCGCCGCGCTGTCGAAGCAATGCATGCCGAGCAGTTGCGCAGGCATGGCGGTGCACAGGGTTTGAGAGATGAGAACGCTCTCGAATCTGCCCTCGCCCGTGCTGAGAACAAGGCCAACTACGGTGATCCGTCTATCGAAGATCTGGCAGCAGCCTACATCTTCGGCATCGCGAGGAACCATGCATTCGTCGACGGTAACAAGCGCACGGCCATGGTTGCCGCCGGTGCATTCCTGGTCGTCAATGGCTACGGGCTCACAGCCGACAACGGTACGATCTATGAATTCGTCATGGGTGTTGCCGCTGGCGAAATCGATGAGGCTGGCGCCGCGGCATTTTTCCGCGACCATACCGTCAAGCTGGAAGACTAATTCTCGGCCTTGTCCGAGAGCTTGACGATTTCCCATTCCTTGCCGTTCACGGCGGCCACATCGCCGACCTTCTTGCCGAACAGCGCCAGGGCCATCGGGGAGACATGGGAAATGCTGCCCTTCGACGGGTCGGCCTCGTCCTCGCCGACGATGCGCCAATGCACCTTCTTGCCGTCGTCGCCTTCCAGCGTCACGCCCATGCCGAAGCGTACCACATCGCTGCCCGGCTCAGGCACGGAAAGCTCCGCGCTCTCGCGACGCGCGGTCCAGTAGCGCAGGTCGCGGGAAACCACCGCGATGCGCTCGCGGTCACCCCTGCGTTCGGCCTTGGCGAGCACATCACGCAGGTCGGCGAGATTGTCCTCTATCATCGCCAGGCCGCGCTCCGTCACCAGATTGCGATGCGTGCTGACTGGACGTTCGCCGACGCCGGCAATGGCGTTTTCGCTGTCTTCTTCGCGCGTAAAAGCTCTGCTCATGACGTGAACTTAGGCTTAGCGAGGCGACTGCACAAGCGGTTTGCAGATGAGGCCGTTCTGGCACGATTCCTGCGACAGACAGGGCGAGACGCCAGGACCTGTGCCGATGTTGAACAGACGAACGCTGCTTGCCCAAGCCGCCGGCTTCGCCGTCGCCGGCGTCTTTTCCGGCAAGGCATCGGCGAAGTCGCTGCCCGGCATCGAGATGGCCGCAATGCGCGGCTCGATCGACGCCACGGAGGTCGGCGTGCAGCCACGCGCGGTCGACGACCAGAGCAAGGCTTTCGCCAAGATGCTGGCCGAGGCCAGCGACCGCAACCAGCCGGTGTTCCTGCCCCCCGGCACGTATCTCGTCTCGAACTTGAAGCTGCCTGCGCGTGTGCGCCTGTCGGGCGTGCCCGGCGCGACGCGGATCGTCTATGGCGGCAACGGCCATCTGATGATGGCCGAACAGGCAGAGCATATCGAGTTCACCGGGCTGGTGCTCGACGGTGCCAACCGCTGGCTGGCCGACTATACGCACGGGCTGCTCGACCTGCGCCGGGTCGCCCATCTGACAATCGACAATTGCCAGGTGACCGGCAGCGGCAAGAACGGGCTGGCGCTCGAACATGTCGCCGGTCGCGTCGGCCGTTCCGACATTTCCGGCGCGGCGGACGCCGGCATCTATTCGGTCGAGGCGGGTGGGCTGGAGATTTCCGGCAACACCGTGTCCGATTGCGCCAATGGCGGCATCCTCGTACATCGCTGGCAGGCGGCGGAGGACGGCACCATCGTCAGCGGCAATCGCGTGCAGCGGATCGGCGCGCGAAGCGGCGGCACCGGCCAGAACGGCAACGGCATCAATGCCTTCCGCGCCGACAATGTGATCATCTCCGGCAATGTCGTCTCCGACTGCGCCTTCACCGCGGTCCGCGCCAACAGCGCTAGCAACCTGCAGATCACCGGCAACACCTGCTCGCGCTCAGGCGAGACCGGGATCTATTCGGAATTCTCGTTCGAAGGCGCGATCCTCAGCAACAATCTGGTCGACGGCGCCGCCAACGGCATCTCGATCGCCAATTTCAACGAAGGCGGCCGCATGGCGGTCTGCTCGAACAACATCGTGCGCAACCTGACGACGGTCGGCCCCCACACCGCCGACCCGCCCGGCTTCGGCGTCGGCATCAGCGCCGAGGCCGACACGACCGTTTCGGGCAACGTCGTCGAGAACGCGCCGCTCTACGGCATGCAGCTCGGCTGGGGTCCCTATCTGCGCAATGTCGTGGCGACCGGCAATGTCATCCGCAAGGCGGGCACCGGCATCGTCGTTTCGGTCGTCGAAGGCTCCGGCACGACTGTCATCTCGGACAACGTCATCGACCATGCGAAAAACGGCGCCATCATCGGCCAGCGCTGGGCCGATCCGGTGACCGGGGACCTGACCCAGTCAGCCGATACCGGCTATGCGCATCTCACTGTCGAGCGCAACAGGGTGAGCTAGGCCACGGCCACAATAATGTGCGCCTGGATCTTGGCCGCGACCGCGCCACGGCCATGTCTGTCCGCGATCGCGGCTTCCGCATAGTCGGTCGCGGATGCCAAGCTCCCGGCCTCCCTGGCCTCTATCTCGTTGCGAAGCAGGGTTCCCTGGCAATAGGCCACAGCCGGAACGCGCGGCGAAGATGCACGGCTCTGCTCGGCTATGGTGTCGATCGCCACGTCGGAAAATCCTGCGGCGGCCAGATCGCTACGGATCATTTCCTTGTCGTGATAGCCATGCGGCGTACGCGCCAGGAAACGCGGCGGATCGTGCGGAAAGATCCTGGCCAGAGCATTTGTCACGTCGTCCGCGAATATGTTCTCATCGATGCGATCCCAGACGCTGAACAGGAAGTGCCCGCCTGGCTTCAGGACCCGCTTTGCCTCGCGATAGGCCGCGGAGCGGTCGGGAAAGAACATGGCGCCGAACTGACAGCAGACGAGATCGAAGGACCCATCGTCGAAAGGCAGATTCAAGGCATCCGCCTGGCGCCAGGTGATGCGGCAGTCGGGGCCCTGGCGCGAAGCGGCGTAATCGAGCATCGGCTGGTTGAGGTCGGTTACAACGTAGGTGCTGCCGGGATCCAGTTTTGGCGCCAGGGCGCGGGTGACTGCTCCGGTGCCCGCGGCGGTCTCCAGTACGGCAGTTGGCGAGAAGGAAGCCGCCCGCCTTGCGGTCTCCGCCGCATAGGCCTCGAAAATCAGCGGCACCATATGGCGATCGTAATTTTCCGGGATGGACCCGGCAAACACCTTGTCCGCTTCCAGCATGGTCAGCACCCGGCGCTCGTTTTCATGGCTACCGAGACTAGCACATAATTCTCTGTCTTGGGCCCACCCGCACGGCGGATGCGCGTCCGCAAAGTCCGCGCGCTAATTGAGCGCCGTCGTCGGCCGCAGCAAGCCGACCTTGGCGCCGATGCGGCTTTCGACTACGGGATGGGCGAGCCCGGTGAGCCTGGCCGCTACCGCTTCATCGTCGCGCAGCAACTTTGCCAGCACCGCGGCGATCATCACCTCCGCCCCTCTGCCGGCGCCGTCATCGCATTTGAGCGCGATGCCGAAGCCGAGTTCGGGCAGTGCCGCGCAATAGACGCCCTCGGCGCCGGTCTTGACGAAGATGCGGCCGGGCGCGGCCTGCATCAGCGCGACATCCGCCTTGCCGGTGCCGGCTACGAGGAACGGCTCGGCCATGCAGGCCGAAAGCAGACGCTTCGCTGCCTTGGCGCGCTCGGGCGAAAAGCCCCTGCCGGTCGCCATACGGGCAAAGCCCTGCGCAAAACTCTTCAACGGCACGGCATAGGTCGGGATCGAGCAGCCGTCGATGGCGCTATTGTCGGTGTTGTGGGCGGCGCGGGTGACGGATTGCATGGCGTCGCGCACCATTTCCTGCTGCGCGTGTCCCTCCTTGACATAGCCCTGATGGGCGATGCCCGAATGCACGCAGGTGCAAAGGAAGCCGGCATGCTTGCCGGAGCAGTTGTTGTGCAACGCGCTCGGCAGATCGCCGGCGCGGGCGAGCGCAATAGTCGCTTCATGGTTCGGCCAATGCGCGCCGCATTCGAGCGCGGTCTTGTCGAGACCGGCCTTGGCGAGCATCGCCTGTGCCAATTCGACATGGGCGGGCTCGCCGGAATGCGAGGCGCAGGCCAGCGCCAGTTCGCGGTTGCCGAAGCCATAGGCGTCGGCAGCACCCGACTCGACCAGGGGCAGCGCCTGAATCGCCTTCACCGCGGAGCGCGGGAAAACCGGACGGTCCGTGTCGCCGATCTCCCAGACGGGCTTGCCGTCGGCGTCGAAGACTGAAACCGCGCCGCGGTGCCTGCTTTCGACCACGGAACCGCGGGTGACCTCGACCAGAACCGGATTGGACATGCTGCCTCCCGCACGCGCTCTGGGGCGCTTTCAATGCGGGCCGCTTCTACCTGATCCGGTCGAGGATGGAAACGTAATTGGCGACCGCAGCACCACCCATGTTGAAGATGCCGCCGAGCTTCGCGCCCGGCACCTGGATGCCGCCGGCTTCGCCGGTCAACTGCATGGCGGTCAGCACATGCATCGAAACGCCAGTGGCGCCGATCGGATGGCCTTTGGCCTTAAGGCCGCCGGACGGATTGACCGGAAGGCGGCCGTCCCTGGCCGTCGTGCCGTCCAGCGCCAGCCTGGCGCCTTCGCCTGGCTTAGCAAGACCCATCGCTTCATATTCGATCAATTCAGCGATGGTGAAGCAGTCATGCGTCTCGACGAACGAAAGGTCGTCGAGCGTGATGCCGGCCTTATTCAGCGCCTGGTTCCAGGCGTGCTCGCAACCCTCGAAGGCCAGGATGTCGCGCTTCGACATCGGCAGGAAATCCTGGACATGCTCGTTGGCGCGGAAGGTCACGGCACGGCGCATCCTCAGCGCTGTCGCGGTATCCGTGAGCACAAGAGCGGCCGCGCCGTCCGAGACCAGCGAGCAATCGGTGCGCTTCAGCGGACCGGCGACGAACGGGTTCTTCTCGCTTTCCTGGCGGCAGAACTCGTAGCCGAAATCCTTGCGCATCTGCGCATATGGATTGTCGACGCCGTTCTTGTGGTTCTTGGCGGCGATCATGGCCAGCGCGTCGGACTGGTCGCCGTAGCGCTGGAAATAGGCCTGCGCGATCTTGCCGAAGACGCCGGCAAACCCGGCTGGCGTATCGCCGTCTTCCGGCAGGTACGACGCCTTGAGCAGGTTCTTGCCGATCTCGGGACCGGGCGTGGTGGTCATCTGCTCGGCACCGACCACCAGCACGATGCGGGCGGCGTTGGCGTCGATGGCGCGGATGCCTTGCCGGACGGCAGCAGAGCCGGTGGCGCAGGCATTCTCGACCCGCGTCGCCGGCTTGAAGCGGAGCCTGTCGTCGGCCTGCAGCACGAGGCTCGCAGTAAAATCCTGCGGCGAGAAGCCGGCGTTGAAATGGCCGAGCACGATCTCGTCGACATCGTCGGGGCCGATTCCCGCGTGGTCGAGCGCCTCGACGGCAACCTTGGTGATCAGGCTCTCCAGCGTCTCGCCTTCGAGCTTGCCGAAGCGCGAATGCGCCCAGCCGACGATGCATGCGGTCATGGCAACCTCCGTTTGCGCCGCAGCCTAGCACGATCCTTCGCGGCACATGACTCAATATTGTTCAACAATGAACCGTTTTCCAGCCCAAGGCATGGGCCAGAAACGCACGATCGGTTGATCCCGGTTCGTTTTTTGTTGATTGACGCATCAATAAAAAATAATCTTCGCTCGAACCGGACCCCCAAAATGCCGAAAATCGGAATGGAACCCGTGCGCCGCAAGGCGTTGATCGACGCGACGATCTCTGCGATCGGCGAGCGGGGATCGCTGGACGTGACGATGTCGGAGATCGCCGGCCGGGCTGGCGTGTCGTCGGCGCTGGCGCATCACTATTTCGGCGCCAAGGACGAACTGCTGTTCGCGACGATGCGGCACATCCTGACCGAACTCAACGTCGACACCAGGCGCGCGCTTCACTCGGCCGGCACAGCGCGTGAGCGCGTCTCGTCCGTGGTCGCGGTCAGCTTCTCCGATGACCAGTTCCAGCCCGAGATCATCGCCGCCTGGCTTGCCTTCTATGTCGAGGCGCAGAAATCGACCGAGCTGCGGCGGCTGCTGCGCATCTATGCGCGGCGGCTGCATTCGAACCTGATGAGCGGGCTGACCGGAATCCTGCTGCGAAATGAGGCCGATCGCGTGGCGGAAGCGACCGCGGCGCTGATCGACGGGCTCTATATCCGCCGTGCGCTGAAGGACGGCGTGCCCGATGCGCAGACTGCGATCGCGCTTGTGGAAGACTATCTCGAAACCAAGCTCAACGGACGGAGCCTGCCTTGACAACCCGGCGACCCAATTTCCTGATCGTCATGGTCGATCAGCTCAACGGCACGTTGTTCCCAGACGGCCCGGCCGAGTTCCTGCATGCCCCCAATCTGAAGGGGCTGGCCACGCGCTCGGCGCGCTTCGCCAACAACTACACCGCCTCGCCGCTCTGCGCGCCGGGACGAGCCTCGTTCATGAGCGGGCAATTGCCGTCGCGCACCCAGGTCTATGACAACGCCGCCGAGTTCGCCTCCTCGATACCAACCTACGCTCATCATCTGCGCAACGCCGGCTATCACACGGTGCTGTCCGGCAAGATGCATTTCGTCGGCCCCGACCAGTTGCACGGCTTCGAGGAGCGGCTGACCACCGACATCTATCCGGCCGATTTCGGCTGGACGCCCGACTACCGCAAGCCCGGCGAGCGCATCGACTGGTGGTATCACAATCTGGGTTCGGTGACGGGCGCCGGCGTCGCCGAGATCACCAACCAGATGGAATATGACGACGAGGTCGCCTTCCACGCGTCGCAGAAGCTCTATGAGTTTGCGCGCGTGTCGGACGATCCGGCGAGCCGGCCATGGTGCCTGACCGTCTCCTTCACCCATCCGCACGATCCCTATGTCGCTCGGCGCAAATACTGGGACCTCTATGAGGACAGCCCGGCGCTGGAGCCGGAGGTTGGCTTCATTCCCTACGACAGCCAGGATCCGCATTCGAAGCGGCTCTACAAGGCATCCGACTACGACAGTTTCGACATCACGCCGGAACAGATCCGCCGCTCGCGGCGCGGCTATTTCGCCAACATCTCCTATCTCGACGACAAGGTCGGCGAGCTGCTGTCGGTGCTGGAGCGCACGCGCATGCTGGACGACACGATCGTGCTGTTCTGCTCAGACCATGGCGACATGCTGGGCGAGCGCGGCCTGTGGTTCAAGATGTGCTTCTACGAGGGCGCGGCGCGGGTGCCTTTGATGATCGCCGGCAAGGGCATCAAGGCCGGACTGATCGGGACGCCTGTCTCCAATCTCGACGTGGCGCCGACGCTCTGCGACCTCGCCGCCATCGACATGAGCGGCATCGCGCCATGGACGGACGGCCAGTCCCTGCTGCCGCTTGCCGGCGGCAAAGAGCGCTTGGCGCCGGTACTGATGGAGTATGCGGCCGAAGGCTCCTACGCGCCGATGGTGGCGATCCGCGAGGGCAAATACAAATTCGTCCATTGCGAGCTCGATCCGCCGCAGCTCTTCGACCTCGACGCCGATCCGCGCGAGCTCGACAATCTCGCGGCCAACCCGACTTACGCCGATCTGGTCTCGGCCTTCATGGAAAAGGTTCGCGCGCGCTGGAACATGGCGACCTTCGATGCCGCCGTGCGCGAAAGCCAGGCGCGCCGCTGGGTCGTCTACCCTGCGCTACGCAACGGCGCCTACTACCCATGGGAGTTCCAGCCGCTGCAGAAGGCGTCGGAACGCTACATGCGCAACCACATGAACCTCGACAATCTCGAAGAGAGCAAACGGTATCCGAGAGGCGAATGATGGCAGACATTCTCGTCCCTACGCTCGATCATCTGAAGCAGGCCTATGCCGTCACCTCGGCGGCCACGCAGGTGACGCCTCTCTTGGAGTCGGCTGCTTTAGCCAGGGAAACCGGTGCGGCACGCGTTTTCGTCAAGCCGGAGTCGCTGCAGTGGGCCGGCTCCTTCAAGGTGCGCGGCGCCTATTGGCGGCTGAGCCGGCTTTCGCCGGGTGAAGCGAAAAAGGGCGTCGTGGCCTATTCCTCCGGCAATTTCGCGCAGGGGCTGGCGGCTGCCGGCGAGGCGCTGGGCATCCCGGTCACCATCGTCATGCCGATCGACGCGCCGGCCTCAAAACGTGACGCGACCGCAGGCTATGGCGCGCGCGTGGTGCTGACCGACCATGGCGACCGCGCCCGCGAGGAGGTCGCGGCCGCCAAGGCGCGCGAGATCGCCGAGACAGAGCACCTCACCTTGCTCCATCCCTTCGACGATCCGGAAATCGTCGCGGGCCAGGCCGGCGCCGGGTTGGAAGCGCTCGACCAGTTGGCGGCGAAGAAGGCGCATGCCGATTTCGTGTTCTGCTCGGTCGGCGGCGGCGGGCTGATCGGCGGCGTCTCGCTAGCCTTCCACTATCTGTCGCCGAAGACCGAGATCATCGCCGTCGAACCGGAGGGTTTCAACGGCATGGGCTCGTCGCTGGCGCAAGGCGCGATCGAGACCATGCCGATCGGGCCGATATCGATCTGTGACGGGCTGATGGCGCGCAAGCCCGGCGATGCGCCCTTCGCGGCGGTGAGCGCCGCCGGCGTGCGCGGCGTCACCGTCGACGACGCCTCGGTCCGGCGGGCGATGAAGATCGCCTTCGAGCGGATGAAGCTGGTGCTGGAGCCCTCGGGCGCGGCATCGCTTGCCGCCCTTCTCGGCGGCAAGGTGGATGTGAAGGACAAGACCGTCCTTGTAATTGCAACCGGCGGCAATGTCTCGCTCGCCGATTTCATGGCGCATATGAACAATGCTTGAAGCGGATTTCGTCATCATCGGCTCCGGCTCTGCCGGCTCGGCCATGGCCTATCGCCTGTCGGAAGACGGCAAGCACTCGGTGATCGTCATCGAGTTCGGCGGCAGTGATATGGGGCCGCTGATCCAGATGCCGTCGGCGCTGTCGATCCCGCTCAACATGAGCCTCTACGACTGGGGTTTCGCCAGCGAGCCGGAGCCGCATCTCGGCGGTCGCGTGCTGGCGACGCCGCGCGGTAAGGTGATCGGCGGTTCGTCCTCGATCAACGGCATGGTCTATGTGCGCGGCCATGCGCATGACTTCGATCACTGGGCCGAACAGGGTGCGACCGGCTGGGGCTTCGCCGACGTGCTCCCCTATTTCAAGCGCATGGAGGATTCCGACGGCGGCGAGGATGGCTGGCGAGGCAAAGGCGGTCCGCTGCATGTGCAGCGCGGCACACGCAAGAACCCGCTCTACGGTGCGTTCCTGGAAGCGGGCCGCCAGGCGGGCTTCGAACTCACCGATGATTATAACGGCTCGAAGCAGGAAGGTTTCGGGCCGATGGAGCAGACCATTCTCGGCGGCCGCCGCTGGTCGGCGGCGAATGCCTATCTGAAGCCGGCTCTCAAACGCAAGAATGTGAGTCTGGTCAAAGGCTTCGCCCGGCGCGTGGTGATCGAGAATCAACGCGCGATCGGCGTCGAGATCGAAGCTAACAAAAAGATTCAGGTCGTTAAGGCGCGGCGTGAAGTGATCGTCGCGGCGTCATCGATCAATTCGCCGAAGATCCTGATGCTTTCCGGCATCGGCCCCGGCGCGCACCTCCGAGAAAATGGCATAAAGGTTGTGGCGGACCGGCCGGGCGTCGGCGCCAATTTGCAGGACCATCTGGAGCTCTACATCCAGCAGGAATCGACAAGGCCGATCACGCTGAACTCAGTGCTCAATCCTTTCTCCAAGGCATTGATCGGGGCACAGTGGCTGTTCTTCAAGAGCGGGCTTGGCGCGACCAACCATTTCGAGGCGGCTGCCTTCGTGCGTTCACAGGCCGGCGTCGATTACCCCGATATCCAGTATCACTTCATCCCTGCGGCGGTGCGCTATGACGGCAAGTCGGCGGCGAAGTCGCATGGCTTCCAGGCGCATGTCGGGCCGATGCGCTCGAAGTCGCGCGGCTCGGTGACGCTGCGCACGCCAGATCCGAAGGCCAAGCCGGTGATCCGCTTCAACTACATGTCGCATCCGGACGACTGGAGCGAGTTCCGCCACTGCATCCGCCTGACCCGCGAGATCTTTGGCCAGAAGGCGTTCGACGGTTTTCGCGGCAAGGAGATTTCACCAGGCAGCCATGTGCAGACCGACGACGAGCTCGACGCCTTCATCCGCGACCATGCCGAAAGCGCCTACCATCCCTGCGGCACCTGCCGGATGGGACGGGCCGACGACCTGACCGCCGTCGTCGATCCGGAGTGCCGGGTCATCGGCGTCGAGGGCCTGCGCGTCGCCGACTCGTCGATCTTCCCACGTGTGACCAACGGCAATCTCAACGCGCCGTCGATCATGACCGGCGAAAAAGCGTCCGACCACATCCTCGGCCGCACGCCGCTGGCGCCGTCCAACCAGGAACCCTGGATCAATCCGCGCTGGCAGGTGGCGGACCGATAGGGCATTGTCGGGCTGACCGCCCTCCCGGCGAACCGACTTGGAGAACGCCATGCGCGCCCAGCCAACCGCATCGCACTATGTCAACGGCCGCTATATCGAGGATGAGGGCGGCACGCCGCTGCCGGTGATCTATCCGGCAACCGGCGAGACCATCGCAACGCTGCATTCGGCAACGCCGAACGTGCTGGAGCTGGCGATCGAGGCCGCGCGCGCCGCGCAGCCGGCATGGGCGCGGCTGAAACCCGTCGAGCGCGGCCGCATCCTGCGCCGCGCCGCGGACATTTTGCGCGCACGTAACGCCGATCTGGCGCGGATCGAGACGCTGGACACCGGCAAGGCGATCCAGGAGACGCTGGTCGCGGACGCCCCTTCGGCTGCCGATTGCCTCGAATATTTCGCCGGCGCGGTCGCCGCCTTCAATGGCGAGATGATCGATCTCGGCGGACCCTTCGCCTATACGCGGCGCGAGCCGCTCGGCGTTTGCGTCGGCATCGGCGCTTGGAACTATCCGATCCAGATCGCCGGCTGGAAGTCGGCGCCGGCGCTGGCCATGGGCAACGCCATGGTGTTCAAGCCTTCGGAGAACACGCCGCTGTCGGCGCTGGCGCTGGCAGAGATCTACTCGGAGGCCGGCCTGCCGGATGGGCTGTTCAATGTCGTGCAAGGCTATGGCGATGTCGGCGCCGGCCTCGTCGGGCATGACATTGTGGCGAAGGTCTCAGTGACCGGCTCGGTGCCGACCGGCCGCAAGGTGATGTCGCTTGCTGGCTCCAAGATGAAGCACGCGACCATGGAGCTCGGCGGCAAGTCGCCGCTCATTGTCTTCGACGACGCCGACCTCGAGAATGCCATTGGCGGCGCCATGCTCGGCAATTTTTACTCCACCGGGCAGATCTGCTCCAACGGCACGCGCGTCTTCGTGCAGAAAGGCCTGCATGACCGTTTTGTCAAGCGGCTGATCGAGCGCACCAAGAAGATCCGCATCGGCGATCCGCTCGACCCGGAAACGCAGATGGGACCGCTGGTCAACCGCCTGCAGCAGGAGAAGGTCGTCTCGTATATCGAAGCCGGCAAGCAGGAAGGCGCGCGCCTCTCCTGCGGCGGCAACGTGCCGTCGCTGCAGGGTTTCGAGGGCGGTTTCTTCATCGAGCCGACCGTGTTCACCGGCGTCACTGATACCATGCGCATTGCGCGCGAGGAGATCTTCGGACCGGTGATGAGCGTCTTGAAATTCGACAGCGAGGACGAGGTGATCGAGCGCGCCAACGATACCGAATTCGGGCTGGCGGCCGGCGTGTTCACCCGCGACCTGCCGCGCGCGCATCGGGTGATCGCCGAACTGCAGGCCGGCACCTGCTGGATCAACGCCTACAATCTCACGCCCGTGGAAATGCCCTTCGGCGGTGTCAAGCAGTCCGGCATCGGCCGCGAGAATTCGCTGGCCGCGCTGGCGCAGTATTCGCAGCTCAAGGCGGTTTATGTCGAGACGGGGGACGTGGCGGCGCCCTACTGAGACTTCTCCACCGTCCCGTCCAGATACTGCGTCAGCGCACAGACCAGATGGTAGAAGATGCTGGCCGGCACCTCGGTCGCCAGTGAGCGACCGCGCTCGTCGATGCGATCGATCCAGAGACCGAGCGGCGCGGGGTCGATGTGCCAGCGGAACAGGCGGCCGACGCGCGCCTCGATCTCGGGCTTGAGGTCCGGGCCGCCCGAGCCGTTCAGCGCGATCGCCGCCTTGATCGCCTCGGCCTGCGGCCAGCCGCGCGAGATCGTATCCAGCGGCAGACCCTGGCGCGAGACCGCGCCATAGGCGAGGCCGGTGGAGCGGTTGAGGCCGTTGGCAATCGCCGAGGCGTAGAGCTTGCGGGCAAAGGCGGCGAGTTCGTTCTGGCCGCTGCGGGCGGCGAAATCGACCAGCAGCGAGGCCCATTCGAAATGATGGCCAGGCTCGGTCCAGGTCCCCTTCTCACCCGCGGCCGGCTTCCAGCCCTTGTCGAAATACTCGCCAACCGTCCAGCTTTCGGCATCGAAGAAATGACTGCGGAAGAGGTCGATGATGCGCGCGGCGCGGCGCAGATAGGCGCGCTCGCCCGTCGCCGTGTGCCAGGCGAGGAAGGCCTCGAGCATATGCATATGCGGGTTGGAGCGCCGCTCCTCTGCCCCGTCGGAGGTTTCCAGAAAGCCGGTCATGCGCGCGTCTTCCAGATGCGCGTCGAGGAAGGCAAACGTTTCCTCGCCGAGCCGCAACGCGTCTGGATGGCCCGAAATATGGGCGTGCGCCAGCGCCAGAAGCACGCAGGAATGATCATAGGCATCCTCAACAGGATCGGCGACCGAGCCATCAATGTTGAACGTGCGGACCCAGCCTCCGCGGTCGGTGCGGCCCTGACCAGTCATGAAGTCGATGCCGTGGGCGATCAGCCTGTCCGCTGGACCGTCCCAGCCGCGCTCCTTGGCCACCGCGAAGGCGTAGACCTGGCGCGCCTGGGTGCGCATGCGCTTGGGTTTCATCAACGGCGCGGCGTCGAAGCCGAGCGCCTCGTGAAAGCCGCCATGGCGCTCATCGACCCCGACCGTCGACCACAGCGGCAGCGTCTCCTCGAACAGCCAATGGCGCACGCGCCGCCGCCAGGCGCCGCTCTCGATGACGCGATCATGCGCCGGCGTGAACCGCGTCTCCAGCCGGCCGGATTTCTCCAGCTGCTCAACGATCTTCTTGACGTGCTGGCTGTGGCTGACCGGCGCGACGAAGGTGGCGTCGGCGGTGGAGACGATGGCCACGTCCTTCATGCCGATCGCCGAAAGCAGGCGGCTGTCGCCGCGGATATAGGAGTTTTCGCAATCGATGGCGACGACATCGCCGATGATGACGTTGCCGTGCTTGTCGGACGGTCCGACATCGAGCAGCGACTGCCAGGAGCCCAAGTCGTTCCAGCGGAAGCCGGCCGGCACCATGGCGATGTCCTTGGCGCGCTCCATGACGGCATAGTCGATCGAGGTCGACGGAATCGCGGAATAGAGTTCCAGCGGCATGTAGAGGCCCGAAAGGTCGCTGGTCGCCGCCTTGTAGGCGGCCTCCGTCGCCTGCCAGATTTTCGGTTCGTAGACCGCGAAGGCATCGCGCATGGCGCCCGCGCGGAACAGGAAGATGCCGGTGTTCCAGTAGAAGGTGCCGGCATCGAGATAGGTCTGCGCGGTGGCAACATCAGGCTTCTCGACGAAGCGCGTGACGTCGAACACGCCGCCCCTGTCCGCCCCGACCTCGATATAGCCGTAACCAGTCTCGGGCTGAGTCGGCTTGAGGCCAAACACAACGAGCCGGCCGGCATTTGCCGCGGCCCCGCCCGCCTCGATGCTTTGCCAGAACTGGCGAGGCGTCGATATCTCGTGATCCGACGGCACCACCAGCACAAGCTCGTCGCCATATTCGGAGAGCGTGCGCAGGCTTGCCAGCGCGACCGCGGCGGCCGTGTTGCGGCCCGTCGGCTCGAACAGCGGTCCGCCACCCTTGAGATCAACACCGGCAAGGTCGGCATGGACGCGCTCGGCGTGACGCTCCGCGGCGATCAGGAAGATCGGCGTCTCGCCTTGCGGCCGCGCCGCCAGCCGGCGCAGCGTCCTGGCCAGCATCGAGCCGGCGCCGGAAAAGTCGTGGAACTGCTTGGGGTTGTCCTCGCGCGACAACGGCCACAGCCGCGACCCGACGCCGCCACTCATGACGAAACTGACGATGCGCTGAGGCAAGATTCGGGACTCCAGGCGGCCAGGGGACCGTTCTAGCGGGGTCATGGTTGATCACACAAGGCTGGAACTCGCCTTTCACGAACTACCTCAATCCGCTGCCGCCCCAACCGGCGCTACGAAAGCCGACGAAATGCGACAGAAGTGCTGCCATTGCCGCTTGCAGTATCGAAAGGCGGCGGCTATAAGCCCGCCGTCTGGTCACGGAGTGTAGCGCAGTCTGGTAGCGCACCTCGTTCGGGACGAGGGGGTCGCAGGTTCAAATCCTGCCACTCCGACCAGAAGAAACAATGGGTTAGCAACACCGTACTTCGCTACCCCACAGATATCCCCACAGAAATAGACAAGCAGTCAGGCGCCCGGTCTGCAGACAGGACCCAAACGGTATGAGTGGGACAACCACTTGCCGCCGGGCAAACTTAAGACCAAAGCCGGCCCCGACATTTCCCGATTGAGGCCCTGCAGTCCTACCAGTTCGGCGGCCAGACCTATCTTGCGCTTCGCAAGCTCCTGGATTTCGAAGGGCAGAGGGGAAAAAACAGCCAAGCCGATCAGCACCATCGATCCGGCGTTCGCGACAAGGCCCGCCGATGGGGCGGGCGTTTTTCTGCTCCTCCCTTCTTCGGCCATGCAACAATCGGGAGAATCGTCCGATGATGTCACGCACGCGGTCACCCCGACCAACTGACTCGCCGGACCCTAAACCAGTAGCTGAAAGAAAACGGGAGCCACGACGTTTTTTAGCCGGGCGTAGGCGCGTAAGTGGCCAGCGCCTTTGCGGCAGTTGCCTACCCGCCAGCCCCTGAGCCTGAGGCAGAACCGGATCGGAAGGGTGCTCGTGGTGTCGAGCTCTTCTTCAGCGTCGCCGCGAGGAGGTGGCGCAGGCGCGATTCGCTCTTTATGACTCTATCGGCTTGAGGCGCTGGACGAAGAATACGGCGGCCGCGTGAAAGCTTGCTGCTGATGTCGTTGCCTCGGCCCCGATGGCGGCCAGCTATCGGCTAGATCGGCATGGCTCAGGTTGTGCAGCTTCGGCTTGGTCTTGAGGAGCCCGCTGGCCAGCCGCGCCCCGGCCTCCGCCATCCGAATATTTTCTGCCAAAAATCTCGTTCGATCCACTGTGCTATTCGCCTTCGTATTTAAATCAAAAAATGTATCTTTCCAAAGAAAATCCACATCTACCTATTGATACATTCGCTTAAGTATCTATCTTATTAAGTATATTTCTACTGGACAAGACACATATTCGCTTTCACTAAAATCATAATTGGAACTCACGGCAAGAGAAAATAATGTCGAGGACGTCGAAAGGGGCACGCCTTGTCTGGCGTGAAGAAAGTAGAAAGCAGGACGGAACCTTGCGAAGCCGGGCGGGCTGGTTCATCCGCGATGGCGCAACCTTCATCAGCGCTTGCGGTAGCACTGGCGAGCGCGAACGCGCTGACAAACGGCTCGCTCAATACATCATCGAAAAGTACCGGCCGGTCCGCGGGCGCGGCCGTGATCCGACCACCGTCCCGATAGCTGACGCCGTCAGCGTCTACTTGACAGACGTGGCGTGCGGCCACGCCAAGCCGAAAGAAACCGCTAGTCGTATGGCCGCGGTGCTGAACTGGTTCGGCGACATGATGATTGGCGACGTCGACGGTAAAACCTGCCGTGACTATGGCAAAGCGCACGGCGATGGTGCCGCCGCCAGGCGGCAGCTGGAGGACTTGCGAGCAGCGCTGAACCACTATCATCGAGAAGGCTATGTAACCTCGACCCCGCCGATCTTGCTGCCACCGAAGTCCGCGCCTAGGGACCGCTGGCTTACGTGATGAGGCCGCAGCATTGCTTCGCGCTGCTTGGCGCATGCGCCAGTCCTGGAAAGGGCGGCCCAGCGACCGTCGCACGGGACGCCACGTCGCGCGCTTTATCCTGGTTGCCCTATATACCGGCACGCGTTCGGCCGCGATCTGCGGCGCCGCCATCCGACCGACCGACGGAGCGGGCCATGTCGATCTCGAACGCGGCATTTTCTATCGTCGTGCAGTTGGTCGCCTCGAGACGAAGAAACGCCAGCCGCCGATGCGCCTGCCCGATCGTTTGGTTGCCCATCTGCGGCGATGGGCGCTCACGCCGCTGGAGATCAAGACCAGGAGGCGCGGCAAAAGCGCAAACATCGGCCGCATGATCGCCCACGACTACGTCGTGGAGTGGAACGGCAAGCCCGTACAATCGATCAAGAAGGCTTTCCGCTCGGTGGTCGAGGCGGCCGGGCTCGGCTGGTATGACGATTTGGCAACACCTGAAGGTGGCAGTCGGCGCGTGTTCCGCACCGACATCACGCCGCATGTCTTCCGCCACACAGCTGCGACCTGGCTGATGCAACAGGGTTCCGATCCCTGGGCGGCCGCCGGCTTTCTCGGGATGACGGTCGAGGTGCTGATTGAGACCTATGGCCACCATCACCCCGATTTTCAGGCAGATGCCATCCGCGCGATCGTCTCCAAGTCTCGCTCGCGAAACCTGCCTAAAAACGTCGTGAGAATGGCGGCATGGACAGAAGGCGAACGCTCCCGCCACTCGCCACAGAAGCCTCCACGGTCAAGTTGGAAACAAAGCTGAACACAAGCCGCCAGGCATGACAAGAAATGCCGGGCTTTTGCCGGCTGCCCATCGGGACGATGGGGGTCGCAGGTTGAAGTCCTGCTACTGTGACCTGGCAGACACTATAGACTAAGCAGCCTGGCTCGATTCATCACTACACTGACTTCGTCAATGCGAGAAAGCCCATCGTGCAGCTCCACTTCTGACCGATTGCCCAGTGCCTTGTCCTGCTGACCCTTACCGCCCTGCCTGATCAATGGTCCTCCGACAATCGCCTTAGATTAGATATTGTTCCAAGTGCGGCTGGACTCGTTGGCGAAAAGCTTCAGACAGTGGATGAAACTGTTTCTTACGGTCTCCTCTGGAGGGGATGCGATCCGCGGCGACTCATACATTCGGCGCAATCAGCTTCAATGACGGAAAGTACGTCCGGTAGCGCCTCACATCGCGCGTCAACAGCGGGAGCTGTGCGACAGCCGCATGCGCACCAATGAAGAAGTCAGGTAGCACGCCGGTCCTTGATCCACCGGCCCGCCGATAGTGTGTGAAGACCTTGCCCGCCAGAAACAGGGCGGCTCGCGGCATGGAAGTCATTTCGAGCCCAGCCCCATCGACAAATGCCTCGAGATGCTCGATGCGTTCATAGCGAACAGCAAGCTCAGCATAAACCGCATCATTGATCAGCAAGGGGCCATCAAGGCTCGCTGCTTCAAGCTGATAAAGTGACCAATCCGCCCACTTGGGATCATCGGTGACAAGATCGAGGAGGACGTTGGTGTCGACAAGCGTCACGTTTCACCACGCGTTAGCGCCATGATCGCATCCGTATCGAGCCCCTTGCCGGCATGGCCACGCAATTTGGCGAAGCGGCTCGGCGGCTGCTTCTTGTCGGCGCGCGCAAGCACCACGCTGCCATCGGCGGCGCGGCGGAAATCGACTTTGCTCCCGGGAACGATGCCAAGAAGATCACGAACCGGCTTCGGGATGGTCACCTGTCCCTTGGCTGTGACGGTGGTGGTCATATCTGCTCCTTGGTAATACCGTACTCCAAATAGGTATTACATGAAAGCTCAATTTTCAACCACGGTTAGTCCAGTGGATCGGCTATGCACGCGTCCCACTGACGAACAGCAACACAGGAGACGGAACTGCGTTCGGGCGGCTGGGAGACAATTATCCAGAAGCACGGCTCCGACTTGCCCTCTCCAAGCTGCTCCGTGCGATAGACGCCGCCGGCACGCTCGTCGTCGCGCAACTTGATCTTCTGGCGCGATCTGACAACCATCTTGTCGAGGTCGTCGAGAATTCGGAGGCCAAGAATGCGCATTTCCGCTCGTTGCGGGATCCGACGTCGAATGGCAGCTTGCCGTCTACCTGGCCGATCCGGCCCTGCTCGGAAAATCCCCGCCGCGGAAGTGATCGGGACATGGCTACTAACGGCTTGCACTGTGCGAGTGTGGCGGACCCGGCCCCGTATTCGCCATGTTTCTGGCAAGGCCAATCAGCCGCAAAACGGCACGTTTCGGATTCGTTTCAAGCCAGAAAGCTTTGATTGAACAGAGACCGTTACGGCCATCAATAGGTTTCCATACCGTCGCATCAAAGGCTACATTTCGCGCGAAGCTCTCACCGGCTAGTGTAACGCCTTGACCTAGCTGCACATTGAAGATGACACTCGCTTGGCCACCTTGGCACATGTTGACAGTTGGGCGGCATGCGTCGGTAACGATGCCTTCCAGGGTAGGCCAATCCAGCAGCGGTCCGCTGGTTCCGGCCGGCACGAGCATTTGCATCCCCGCAAGATCTGCCCACGTGACCACCCGCTTTTCGGCAAGGGAATGACCGGTGGGCACGAGAACAAAGATACGCTCCTGCCAGAACATCTCGGCGCGGCAAGAGGTGACTTCGCCGAACCCAGGCGCAAAGATGATGTCGAAGCGCCGACGGCGTACGGCTGTCAGGCATTGTTCACGCAAAATATCCTCAATGGCCAAACTGACATGTGGATATGATTTGCGGAAGCGATCGATCAGGCGCTTCAGGAATTGTCCACCGCCCACAGCGCACAGGCCAATCCTGAGTGTCTTTGCGTTCCGACTGTTGCGGGCGTCCCGAAAAACTGCCTGCAAACCTTCGTAATGCATCCGAGCGACCTCGGTCCAGGCTCGGCCTTCCTCGGTCAAACGGACGCCGCGAACGTCGCGCTCGAACAGTTGCATCTCCAAAAGCTGTTCGAGTTTAACGACGCTGCGACTTACGCTGGATTCACGGACTCTCAGCGCCGTTGCAGCCTGCCGCAGACTGCCGCAATCCGCTGCCGCCAAGGCGCAGGCCAGCAACCGAAGGGCGTTGCCGTTTTTGTCATGAGGGCGCTCTGCAGATGTCGTCACGATCATATCTGTTTCGGCCAAACGTGTTCGGGGTGCTCCGCACGCATCGCGCCAATGAGTGTGCATTTGCCGCATTGCTCGGTCGGTCTGGAGGGGTACCGCTTGAGCATCACTTTTCTTGCAAAGCGGCAGCATAATCTGTGTTGGCCCGATATAAGCTGGCCTCGTAAACATACTCATTTGGAATGGCGGGGGCTGCCATTTGCGAAAGGTACAGGTTGAGATTTTCTCTATTATTGCTCGCAGCAAGGCTGCAGAAATTTCCGCTATTCCACGTCATGACGCAGTGGTTGAAGTGCATGCCAGTTGCGTGGAACATCTCTTCCAGCGTCACCTCGTTGTTGAACATCGTCTTGAGAACATCGGTCTTCTTTTTCTCGATCTCCTCTTGTGGAAAATATCGAGCCTTGAAACCGAAATCCTTCTGCCACTCCCGGCGCGCGTAGTCGTTTTCGTCAACGGCCCGGAATTTTTCGACGAAGACGAAGATACCTCCTTCCTTAAGGTGCTGCGTGACAAACTCGATCTGCTTTGCTCTGTTCGGCGAGTACAATTCCATCCTCGACAACTGTCATGTGCGCGTGAGCTTTGCAACGAATGATGAAAGGACCGCCAAACGTGTGTCTGACGCGCTCGGCACTGCAACCGAGATGCGGGCGATGAAGAACTATGCCGGCCACCGGCTTTCACCCTGGCTCGGACATTTGATGGTGTCGCGGCAAGAGACCGCCCGCCAGTTGATGACACCTGGCGAGATCATGCAGCTTCCGCCGACCGACGAGATCGTCATGGTGGCGGGCACATCACCGATCAGGGCTGATAAGGCGCGCTATTACGAGGATATCCGCTTGCGCGAACGCGTCCTGTCGCCGCCCGAGCTGGCGCGTCCCGAAAAAGCTCGCCCTAACGATTGGAGTAGCCTGCCGATCCTGAAACAGCCCGAGGTCGACGAAGCTGCCGGCACGCTCCAGGAGCGAGATGAGGATCCGACCGAGTCCGAGCAGCGCCAACAACCCGAACTGAACCGCGTGAGCCCGATCGAGAAAGCGGGCCCTATCGAGAACGAGTTCGGTATCGACGCGGCCGACGATACTGACGATGGCGAAGCTGTCACAAACCGCCGCCTGGCGCGCCTCATGAAGGGCACAGCGCGGCAGGTCTCGCTCGACCCCGATGACGGCATGGGATTGTAGGTGCCATGACCAATCGAAAGAAAAAAGTGCAGATCTCTGTCTATCTCGATCCGGCAGTCATGAAGATGCTTCAGGATTGCGCGACGCGGCGCGGACAATCCCAGTCCATGATCGCGGAGGCCGCGATCGCGTCGTTCTTGTCGCCGGACGCGGATGAGCGTCGCGAGGCGGCGATCGTCAAACGCCTCGACCAAGTCGATCGGCGGCTGGGCCGGCAGGAGCGCGACACAGGCATCGCGGTCGAGACGCTTGCGGTGTTTGTCCGCTTTTGGCTGGCGACCACTCCCGCCTTGCCGGAACCTGCGGCCCAGGCGGCTCGTGCCAAGGCGGCCGAACGCTATGAGGCTTTCGTCTCTGCCTTGGGCAGGCGTTTGGCCAAGGGACCGAAACTGCGGCAGGAGATATCGGAGGATATCGATCCAGTTGGCGACAAGGGAATGCCGTCCCCGGCCGGAATCTAGGTTCTGGCGCGCGCCAGGCGCCCGCGGCGTTGCTTCAGAATGACGATCCAGGATAGCCACCGGCCGCCATCAAGAACCTGACGTCTGATAGGGGTCACTGCGACCAGAAAAAACAAGCACTTGGGCGCTTGTCGCTCCCGCCTTTCGTCAACGTCGAGTACTGAACAATAAGCTTGAAGCGCTGTTGCCGATCATTGTGCTCGACGGGGAGCCCTTATCTTGGCCTAATGGCGACCTAGCTGAAACGATCGGGGACGGCGAGACCAGGTGAGAGAATGAAGTTCACACTGACAGCCATTTTGCCTGTAATCGCGGCGCTACTCTTCGCCGCGGGTTGCTCATCGACCGCCGCATCTCTCGATCCGGCGAAAGACGACAAGATGAATTGCGCCGAGCTCAACAATGCGGTCGGCGACACCGCCACCGATATTTCACGGACTGCAATCAGCCGCGGCAAGGTCGCCAACACCAGCGTGCCGAGCTGGCTGCTCGGCGGCGAGCGCGTGAAGAGGGTCGTGGCCAATCGCGACACGGCCAGGATCGAGAAGCTGCAGCAACAGCAGCAGACGATCATCGCGGCCAGAAACAAACGGTGCCCCTCCGCGCAGTGAGCCGGCGCGCCGCCCGGTCAGCCGGCCTCAAGCGCTGATCCGGAACCTGGTCGTATCGATCGCCGCGTTCATCAGCGTCTGGGTATAGGCCTCGCGCGGATTGCCGAAGATTTCTTCCGTCTGCCCTTGCTCGACGATCTTTCCCTGCTTCATGACGATGATGTAGTCAGCCATAGCGCGCACCACCGCGAGGTCGTGACTGATGAAGAGATAGGACAGTTGGTGATCGGCCTGCAGCTTGCGCAGGAGCTCGACGATCTGCTTCTGCACCGAGCGGTCGAGGGCCGAGGTCGGCTCGTCCAGCACCACCACCTTTGGCTTTAGAATCATGGCGCGGGCAATCGCGATGCGCTGGCGCTGGCCGCCGGAGAATTCGTGCGGATAGCGGTTGCGGGCGTTGGGATCGAGGCCGACCTCGCGCAACGCCTCGACGGCACGCTGGTCGCGCTGCTTGCCGGTCAGCGCAGGCTCGTGCACCAAGAGGCCCTCGGTGATCACCTGGCCGACCGTCATGCGCGGCGACAGCGAGCCGAACGGATCCTGGAAAACAAGCTGCAATTCGCGCCTGAGCGGCCGCATCGCCTGGCGATCGGCGTCCGAAATGTCGCGGTCGCCGAAGCGGATGACGCCGTCGCTGGGCAAGAGCCTGAGCAGCGCGCGGCCCAGCGTCGACTTGCCGGAACCCGACTCGCCGACGATGCCGATCGTCTGGTTGCGCTTCAGCCGGACCGAGATCTTGTCCACCGCGTGCAGCATCAGTGGCTCGCCACCGAGAAAGCCGCCGCCGATCTTGAAGACCACTTCGACATTGCGGCCCTCGAGCAGCACCGGCGAATTGGCCGGCGGCGCCGCCTTGGTGCCTGTCGGCTCGGCCGCGAGCAGCATCTTGGTGTAGGCGTGCTGCGGATTGGCGAAGAGTGCCTCGGCGTCGCCCTCCTCCACCACCTCGCCCTGGCGCATGACGTAGACGCGATCGGCGAAGCGGCGCACGATGCCGAGGTCATGGGTGATGAAGACGATCGCCATGCCCAGCTTGCGCTGCAGCTCGGCCAGCAGCATCAGGATCTGCGCCTGGATGGTGACGTCGAGCGCCGTCGTCGGCTCGTCGGCGATAAGGATGTCGGGATCGTTGGCCAAGGCCATGGCGATCATGACGCGCTGGCGCTGGCCGCCCGACATCTCATACGGATAGGCTTTCATGCGCCGCTCGGGATCCGGGATATGCACCAGCTTGAGCAGCTTCAGCGCTTCTTCCCGCGCCGCCGGCCCGGAAAGCCCGCGGTGCCGGCGGATCGGCTCCATCAGCTGGTTGCCGATGGTGTAGAGGGGGTCAAGCGAGGTCATCGGCTCCTGGAAGATCATGCTGATCTTGCGGCCGCGCACCTTGTTGAGCTCGCTCTTCGGGAGGGTCAGAAGGTTCTGGCCGCGATAGTCGACATGACCAGTCGCCTCGCCATTGGAGGACAAAAGGTTCATTGCCGCCATCATCGTCTGGCTCTTGCCGGAGCCGGATTCGCCGACGACGGCGACGGTCTCGCCGGCATTGACCTTGATGTTGATGCCCTTGACCGCCTCCACCGTGCCGTCGAGGGTCTGGAAGCGGACGCACAGGTCCTTGACGCTGAGGATCGTTTCGGCGGCCATGTCAGCGGTCCTTCGGATCAAGCGCGTCGCGCAGGCCGTCGCCGACGAAGTTCAGGGCAAACAGCGTCGAGACGAGGAAGAAGGCCGGGAACAGGAGCAGCCAGTTGGCGTAGCCGATGTTCTTGGCGCCGACCGAGATCAGCACGCCCCAGCTGGTCATCGGCTCCTGCACGCCGAGGCCCAGGAAGGAAAGGAAACTCTCCAGGATGATGACCTGTGGCACCAGCAGCGTCATATAGATCACCACAGGGCCAAGCAGGTTGGGGATGACATGGCGCAGCAGGATGCCGCGCTGGCCAACGCCCATGGCTTCGGCCGCCTGGACATATTCCTGCCTGCGGATCGACAGCGCCTGGCCACGCACGATGCGCGCCATGTCGAGCCACAGCACCGCGCCCACCGCCAGGAACATCAGCACGAAGTTGCGGCCGAAGAAGACAACCAGCATGATGACGAAGAAGATGAAAGGCAGCGAATAAAGCACGTCAACGATGCGCATCATCACCTCGTCCACCCTGCCGCCGGCAAAGCCGGCCGTCGCGCCATAGATGACGCCGATGACGCCGGCGACGACGCCGGCAAGCAGGCCGATGGCGAGCGAAATGCGCCCGGCCATCAGCGTGCGCGAAAGCAGGTCGCGGCCGGTGTTGTCGGTGCCGAAGTAGAAATATTGCCGCTTGACGGTCGAGCTCATCGTCACTTCGCGGCCGTCCGGCGACTTGTTCTCAATCCTGGTGTCGTCAAAGGCGTCGGAACGGTCGAGATAGCGGATGTTACGGTCGTCGATCGGCTTGGTCGAGGTGACGGTGACCATGACCCGATTGCCGTCCTGATGCCATTCCTTGATATCGGCGCGCATGCGCTTGATGGCATCGGTGAGCGCGCCCTGAATCATGTCGGGCTTCGGATAGGCCGACAGGCTTGGCGGCATGCGCACATAGTCGCCATAGATGGTTGTGTATTCATGCGGCGCGACCCAGGGGCCGAACACGCTGATGACGGCAATGAACGCCAGGTAATAGAGGCTGAACATCGCGGCGCGGTTGCGCTTCAGCCGCGCCCAGGCATTGCCCCAGAGCGAACGGCCGGCGATAGGCTCGGGCACGGCGACGGCGAGGTCAGTCATAGCGCACCCTCGGATCGACGACCGCATAGAGCAGGTCGACGATCAGGTTGAAGACGATTGTGAAGAGCGCGATCACCACCACGGTTCCCATGACCAGCGTGTAGTCGCGGTTGAGCGCGGCATCGACGAAATAGCGGCCGACGCCCGGAATGGAGAAGATGGTCTCGACGATGATCGAGCCGGTGAGCAGCGCCGCCGCCGCCGGGCCGGTGAAGGAGACGATCGGCAGCACGGCGCCGCGCAGCGCGTGCTTGACCACCACCGACCAGTCGGAGAGGCCCAACGCGCGGGCGGTGCGAATATGGTGCGAGCGCAGGCTCTCGATCATCGAGCCGCGCATCAGGCGCGCGACGATGGCGATCTGCGGCAATGCCAGCGTCAGCACGGGCCCGACCTTGTTGATCAAGGCGCCGTCCCCCCAGCCGCCGATCGGCAAAAGCTTCCAGGACAGCCCGAAGACCAGTTGGATCACCGGCGCGATGACGAAGGTCGGGATGGTGCTGCCGGCGGTGGCCAAGGCGATCACCGAATAGTCGGCAAGCTTGTTCTGATTGAGCGCCGCGATAGTGCCGAGGACGGAGCCCAACAGCAGCGCCAGAACCAGCGCCGACGTGCCGATCTGCACCGAGATCGGCAGGCCCTTGGCGAACAGTTCCGTGACGGTGAAATCCGGCAGGTTGTAGCTCGGGCCGAAACTGCCGCGCAAAAGATTGCCGATATAGTGGACATATTGCAGCCAGAGCGGATCGTTGAGGCCGAACTGGGCTTCAAGATTGGCCCTGATCTCGGGGCTCAGGCCCCTTTCCTGGTTGAACGGGCCGCCCGGTGCGACGCGGATCAGGAAGAACGCCACCGTCACGATGACGAACAGCGTCGGAATGGCGGTCAACAGCCGCCGGAAGACATAACGCAGCATCGGCGCCCCGCTTCAGCCAGGGCGACAGGCTCTCCAGTCGAAGATCCGTGGCGCGCTGGCATCTCTGATCTTCGCACCGGGGCACTCGAAAATCCAATCCGACTTTCGGCCCGGCACGACGACAGACCGCGAGCGCCGCTCTCAAAAAGAGAGCGGCGACACGGCCAAGGTTATTTGTCAGTCCTTGGAGATGAAGCGGGACGGATGAATGTCCATCACATTGTCCTCGAAGCCATGCAGCTTCGAGGAAACGATGTCGTGGTAGCTGTAGTAGAGCAACGGAATCGCGCCGACGTCGTCGACCAGGATGCGCTCGGCTGCGGCGAGGTCCTTCATGCGCTCCTCGGGCTTGCCGCCGGCGGCAGCCGCCTTGTCCATCGCGGCTTCGTAAGCCGGGCTGTTGTAGCTCGAGTAGTTGTTGCCGCTCGCCTTGCGCGAGATGCCAAGGAAGGTCTCCGGATCCTTGTAGTCGGCGATCCAGGCGGCGCGGGCCACGTCGTAATTGCCCTTCTGCTCGAGGAAGGCATAGTGGGTCTTGGTGTCGGTGTTGAGCAGCGTCACCTCGACGCCGAGCGGCTTCAGCTGTTCCTGGATGGCGACCGCCGTGTTCTTATGGTTCTCCGAGGTGTTGTAGCGGATCTCCATCTTCAGCGGATGCTCAGGCGTATAGCCGAGCTTCTCCAGGATCTTCTTGGCCTCGTCCTCGCGGTCGATCTGCGGCGTGTCGGCGTATTTGGCCAGTGCCGGCGTGTAGCCTTCAATGCCCGGAGGCACCATCGAATAGCCGGGCAGCATGGAGTTCTGCCACACCTTCTCGGCCAGGAAGTCGCGGTCGATCGCCATCGAGATGGCGTTGCGCAGCTCGACATTGTCCCAAGGCGCCTTGTCGGTCTTGATCGCAAAATAATAGGTGCCGAGATATGGCCCGACACGGACCTGATCACCGAATTTGGTCTTGAGGTCGGCAAGCTGTTCGGTCGGCAGGTCACCATAGCTGTCGAGTTCACCGGCCTCGAAGCGCTTCATCGCCGACGAACGGTCTTCAGTCGGGATGTAGTTGACCACGTCGAGCTTGACACTCGCGGCGTCCCAGAACTTCGGGTTCTTGACCAATTTCATATGGTCGTTGGGAACCCACTCCGCCAGCGTGTAGGCGCCGTTCGAGACCAGCTTGCCCGGCTTGATCCAGTCGGCGCCGAGTTTGTCCATGGAAGCCTTGTTGACCGGATAGGTCGCCTGGTGGGTCAGCATCTCGAGGAAGTAGGGCGTCGGAGCCTTCAGCGTGACTTGAAGGGTGTTGGCGTCGATCGCCTTCACGCCCATGTCCTCGGCCTTGCCTTTCTTGGTGTTGAAATCCTCAGCGCCCTTCACCGGATAGAGCATTGAGGCGTATTCCGCAGCGGTGGCCGGATCTTCCAGCCGATGGAAGGAATAGACGAAGTCGTCCGCCGTCACCGGACTGCCATCCGACCAGAGCCCGTCCTTGCGTAGTTTGAAGGTGTAGACGGTGCCGTCGTCGGACACCGTCCAGCTTTCGGCGGCGCCCGGAATGAGGTTCGTCTTCTGGTCATGCATGACGAGGCCCTGGAACAGGTCGCGTATGATATCGGCTTCGTAGGTCGTCGACGTCTTGTGTGGATCGACCGTCTCCGCCTCGGCGGCGGCGCCGCGGTTGTAGACGGTTTCGGCGAAAGCTTGCGTGTAGAAGGAGCCCGTAGCCAGAGCCAAGGTGGTGGCGAACGCCGTCGCCTTCAGCATGTTTTTCAGCATGAAGTTCTCCCTGTCGGCGCGGCCCCTCAGCCGCGCCTTTCTTAAGTGTTGACGCCCGGAACCGTTGAAACGGCCCCCTTTGAGGCGTGCCGCCGGTCCCTTCCGGCTGCTGGTGGCAGGAGACTAGACAGAGCGAAATCTTATTTCAACCACTGCCTGCTTGACGCAAAGTGAGCATCATCACGCTAAAACAGCGAAAACTAATGTTCTAAACCTTACTTCAACTTGACACACCCGCCGGTTGTTCGGCGCGTTTTCTGTTTTTGCAGGCGGGGTTTGGCATTCTCCGCATCATGCTGAAAAACCGAAAATTCCGTGTCTCTTGGTCTTGTTTCCGGGCGGACGCCGCGGGCACGTCGGCGGTCGAATTCGCCATGCTTGCACCGATCTTCATCCTGCTTCTGCTCGGCATGGTTGCATATGGAATCTATTTCGGCGCCAGCCACTCAGTGCAGCAGATCGCCGCCGATGCGGCGCGAACGGCGATCGCCGGCCTCAACCAGACCGAACGGCAGGCACTGGTCACCGATTTCATGGCGCACGACGTCTCGGGCTATCCGTTCGTCGATCCCGACAAGCTGACCGTCAACGCGAAGGACAGTGTCGCCGATGGCAGCCAGTTCGTCGTCTCCGTCACCTACGATGCGCGTGACCTGCCGATCTGGAATCTGTTCAAGACGCTGCCTCTGCCGGGCACGACGATCGAGCGCCAGTCCACCATCCGTGTCGGAGGCATATGATGCCCATCAAGGGGGGATTGATGGCGGCGACGAGAAGGCTCGTCGCCGACCGTAGTGCGAATTTCGCAGTCATGACGGCGCTGTGCACGCCGGTGGCACTGGCCCTGACCGCATTCGCGATCGACGAGGGCTCACTTTACAATGAACGCCGCGCGGCGCAGTCGATCGTCGACCTTGCCGCCATCACCGCGGCCTCAAACATCACCAATGCCCAGCAAGCGGTCCTGACGACGCTTGCCGACAACGGCATCACCTCGGTCGCCGTGCAGCAACAAGGCACCAACGTGGCGCCAACCGCCAGCAAGGCGGTCGTCCAGATCGTGCCGGGACGCTACACGGGCGTCAGCACCATTGCCGCCGGCAGCCGGTTCGAGGCGGGCAAGCTGCCCTACAATGCAGTGCAGGTGTCGTTGAAGAAGCAAGGCACGCTGTATTTCGCCGGCTCGATCATGGCGCCGCCCACACTCGGCACGGCGGCCATCGCCAGCGCGCAGCCGCAAGCGGCTTTCTCGGTCGGCTCACGCCTCGCCAGTCTCAATGGCGGCATTCTCAACGCGCTCATCGGCGGCCTTCTCGGCGGCAACATCTCGCTCAGCGTGATGGATTACAATTCACTGATCTCAGCCGATGTCGACGTGCTCTCCTTCGTCGACCAACTTGCCGTGCAGCTCAGGCTGACCGGCGTTTCCTATTCGGACGTGCTCGCCTCGAAGGCAACGGTCGGGCAGATCGCCACCGCGATGGCCAACGTGCCGGGGCTGGACCGTACGGCCAAGATCGCATTGCAGACCGTGGCTTCCAGCGCCACCAATACGGCCAAGATTCCTCTCAGCACTCTCGTTGACCTTGGCTCGGTGGGCAGCCTGGGGCTTGGACAAAAGCCGGCCGGGCTGTCGGTCGATGCCAGCGCGCTCAGCATGCTGACGGCCGCGGCGGCACTCGCCAACGGCACGAACCAGGTCGCGGTCAATCTCGGCGCCACAATACCGGGGCTGGCATCGACGACGCTTGCCATCGCCATCGGCGAGCCCATGCAGAACTCGCCCTGGCTTGCGGTGGGGGAAGCAGGCACCGTGGTGCGCACGGCGCAGACGCGCATCAAGCTCAATGCCAGCGTCACCGTCGGCAATTCCAATCTCGGCGGCGGCATCAACCTGCTTGCCGTCAACCTGCCGCTTAATATCGAGGTCGCCTATGCCGAGGCCAAGCTGACTGACATCACCTGTCCGACCGGCCCCTCCAGCATCAAGGTTTCGATCGCGGCGCAACCGGGCGTCGTCGAGGCTCATCTGGCCGACAGCAACGCCAGCGGTTTCGCGGACTTCACCAAGCCGCTATCCTTCTCCGACGCCGAGATCGCGGATGTCAGCCTCAAGCTGTTGCTGATCAACCTCAACCTGCTGCAGATCAAAGGATCGTCGGCCTTTTCGATCACCAACATGGTGCCGACCACGCTGACCTACAGGGCCACCGACATCGCCAACAAGGCGATCAAGACAGTGTCGACAAAGAACCTGACGCAATCGCTGACGACATCGCTGGTCAACAATCTGTCGCTTTCGGTCAATGCGATGGGACTCGGCCTCGACGTGACCGCCCTGCTCGGCGCGGTGAAGCCCGCGGTGACGACGCTGCTCAACGGCGTGACCGCGCCGGTCGACAGCCTGGTCTACAACGTGCTTGGGGCGCTTGGCGTCCGTGTCGGCGAAGCCGATGTGCGCGTGACCGGCGCGACATGCGGCCGCTCGGTCCTCGTCCAGTAGGCCGCTATCAGCCAATCCTTCCGACAAAACTGCCCAAGGGCGGCAGAGCCAGCGCGCTCTCCTCGACAACTCCGCCAAGAACGCCGGCAACATCAACGGCAAGAGGCGTTATCTCGACATCCCCGATCTCGGCCAGCAGCGCCCAGTTCGCCGGCTCCGCGGCGAAGTTGAAGACGCAGAGCAATCTCTCGTCCTCCTGCTGGCGGAGGAAGGCGAGCACATCGCCCTCGGCATCGAGAAAGCGGATCGAGCCTTGGATCAGCGCCGGATGACGCCTGCGCAGCGCAAGGATCGAACGATAGGCGGCGAGCACGGACCCGCCCTCGCCATCCTGAATGCCGACCGCGCGGCCGCGATGCGCCGGCGGCACCGGCAGCCACGGCTTGGCCGTCGAAAAACCGGCATTCTCGGCCCCCGCTTCCCAGACCATCGGCGTGCGGCAGCCGTCCCTGCCCTTCACGCCCGGCCAGAAGCGGATGCCGACGGGATCGCGCAGATCCTCATAGGCGAGCTCGGCTTCCTCCAGCCCCAGTTCCTCGCCCTGATAGAGGCAGATCGAGCCGCGCAGGCATGACAGCAGCGCGATCGAGAACTTCGCCACCGCGTCCGGGCTCTCGCCGGGCCGTGTCCAGCGGCTGACATGGCGCACGACGTCATGGTTTGAGAAGGCCCAGCAGACCCAGCCGTCCGGAGCGGTCGTCTCGAACGCCTCGACGCAGCCGCGCACATGGGCGGCGGAAAATTGCGGGCTGAGCAGGTCGAAGGTGTAGCACATCTGCAATTTGTCGCCGCCGGAGACATAGGCGGCGAGTGTCTGCAAGGAACGCTCCTCGTCGCCCACCTCGCCGACCGCAGCGCGGTCGGGATATTCATTGAGCAGCGCGCGGAAGCGCTTCAGGAATTCGAGATTCTCGGGCCGCGTCTTGTCGAAGAGATGCTCCTGGAACCCGTAGGTGCTGGTCGAGCCATTGGTGCCGGCAACACTCTCGGCCAAAGGCGGGTTGTCGCGCAGCCAGCGGTCGTGGACATAGTAGTTGACGGTATCCAGCCGGAAGCCGTCCACGCCGCGCTCCAGCCAGAAGCGCACGGTGTCGAGCAGCGCATCCTGGACCTCCGGACTGTGAAAGTTGAAATCCGGCTGCGCGGCCAGGAAATTGTGCATGTAGTACTGCCGGCGGGTGGCGTCCCACTCCCAGGCGGGGCCGCCGAACAGCGATTGCCAATTGTTGGGCGCGCTGCCGTCCGGCTTCGCATCGGCCCAGACGTACCAGTCGGCCTTGGCGTTGTCGCGGCTGGCGCGGCTTTCGACGAACCATTCGTGCTTGTCGGAAGAATGGGAGATCACCTGGTCGATGATGAGCCTCAGCCCGAGCCGATGCGCCTCGGCGATGAGCGCGTCGAAATCCTCCAGCGTGCCGAACATCGGATCGACCTCGCGGTAGTCCGAAACGTCGTAGCCCATATCGGCCATCGGCGACTTGAAGAAGGGCGACAGCCAGATCGCGTCGGCGCCGAGCGAAGCGATATGGGCGAGCCGCGCGGTAATGCCCTTGAGGTCCCCGCTGCCGTCGCCGGTCGTATCCTGGAAGGAGCGCGGATAGACCTGGTAGATGACGCAGCCGCGCCACCATTGTGCACCCTGTCCAGCATTGCCATCGGTCATCACAGCCCCTTCCTGGCGCGGGGCTTCACCGCCCGTCGCTCAATCAAGAAACTCACACTGCGGCCAGGCAGCGGCCGCGCCAGATCGACCGGTTGCGCCTTGATCGCCTGGCGCCATTCAAATCCATGCCGCGCCGGCAAGGTGAAGACACATTGCCGGCGATCGCCATTGATCATCACGGCAAGGCGGCCGCCTTCGCTATCGCCGAGCAGCATGACGAGGCGATGTCTGCCGGCATCGTTCCAGTCGGCCTCGCCGAGCGGCGCGCCGGTCTCGGTGAGCCAGGACACATCAGGGATTTCCGATCCGTCGCCGGGCGCGCCGGTCAGGAAGCATGTGCCCGCCAGCGCGGGAAAAGCCCTGCGCAGCGCCGACAGCGATGCTGTGTATTGCTCCAACGCCTGATCGCGGCCGGCCCAGTCCAGCCAGGTGATGGCGTTGTCCTGCGCATAGGCGTTGTTGTTGCCCTTCTGCGTGCGGCCGAACTCGTCGCCGGCGGTCAGCATGATGGTGCCACGCGAGGCAAAAAGCGTGGCGAGCAAGGCGCGCCGGTCGTTGGAGCGGGCCAGGCTGATCGCCTCGTCGTCCGTTTCCCCCTCGACCCCGTTGTTCCAGGACAGATTGCCGTTATGGCCATCGCGGTTCTGCTCGCCATTGGCCCCGTTGTGCTTGCGCTCATAAGCGACGATATCGGCCAGCGTCATGCCATCGTGCGCGGCGATGAAGTTGATAGTCCGGCTTGTCGGCTGGCTTTCCGTGGCAAAGACGTCGGAGGAGCCGGCAAGCCGTGTCGCCAGCGCGCCAATCGCGCCGGCATCGCCGCGCCAGAAGCGCCTGATATCGTCGCGGCAACGATCGTTCCATTCCAGATAGGGCGGCCGGAAATTGCCGAGCTGATAGCCGTTCGGACCGATATCCCAGGGCTCGGCGATGAGCACACGGTCGGCGAGCACGGGATCGTCGGCGATGGCTTGAAGCAGCGGCGCGTCCGGATCGAAAGCGCCATCGACGCGCCCGAGCACCGGCGCCAGATCGAAGCGGAAGCCGTCGACGCCGGCGAAGCGGACAAAATGGCGAAGCGTGTCGAGCACCATCTCGCGCACCACCGGATGGTCGCAGGCGACGGTGTTGCCGGTGCCGGTGTCGTTGACCAGCCGGCCGTCCGGCTGGTGCCGGTAATAGGCCATCGCATCGAGCCCGCGCAGCGACAGCGTCGGCCCGAGCCGGTCGCTCTCGCCGGTGTGGTTGAAGACGAGGTCAAGAATGGTGCCGATCCCCGCCTTGCGCAGCGCGGCGACCGTGTCGCGCAACTCCTTGAGGCCGCCGGGCGCCAAGCGCGGATCGAGCGCCATGAAGGTGACGGGATTGTAGCCCCAGGCGTTGCTGAGTCCCAATGGCGGCAGGTGCCGTTCGTCGATCGACGCGGTGATCGGCATCAGCTCGACAGCGGAGACGCCGAGACACTTCAGGTGCTCGACGACAGCCGGATGGGCGAGCGCCGCGATGGTGCCGCGCTGTGCTTCCGGGATGTCGGGATGGAGCCTGGTGAAGGAGCGGACGTTCAGCTCGTAGATCAGGCCACCGCGCTGGAAGAGGGTTGGCAGAGGTACCACTGGCCTGGGCAGGGACCGAGCCACCGCCTTCGGCATCAGCGAGCCCGTGTCGGCGCCTTCATTGCGCTTGGCGGCAAGCCGCCAATGATATTGGTATGGACGATCGATCTCGACGGCGTAAGGATCAGTAAGAAGCTTGTCCGGGTCGAACCACAGGCCGCGGTCCGGCTCATAGTCGCCGTCGGCACGGAAGCCGTAGCGGGCGCCGTCGCCGAGGCCGGGGACAAGGAGCGTATGCACGCCCTCGCCTTCCGGCTTCAGCTCCAGTCGATCGAGTTCGCGGTTGCCGCTGGCGTCGAAAAGCGAGACCCAGAGGCGCCGCGCCGACGAGGACCAAGCGGCGAAGCGGATGCCTTCGGGGCTGACGGTGGCGCCGAGGGTCATCTAGGCTCCCCCTTCTCCCCTTGTGGGTGAAGGTGTCGCCGAAGGCGACGGATGAGGGGTGCTCCAGCTTGGCGACGACGGCAATCCGGCCAGCACCCCTCATCCGTCTCGGCGCTAGGCGCCGATTTACCTTCCCCCACAAGGGGGGAAGGAAAGGCGCGCACCATCACCCTCAAGTAATCACGCTCGGCTTGTTGCGGCCGGTGTGGCTCTTGATGCCGGCGATGTCGTCGGCGGCGGCGATGAGGTCGGCCAGCGCTTCCTGGGTGTCGAGATCGTGCCTTGCCTTGTCCGGTTCGTAGCGCTCGATATAGACGCGCAGCGTCGCACCAGAGGTGCCGGTGCCGGAGAGACGCAGCACCACGCGCGAGCCGCCTTCGAACAGGATCCTGATGCCCTGGTGCTCGCTCACCGAGCCATCGGCCGGATCGTGATAGGCGAAATCATCGGCCTTGGCGATCTTCAGGCCGCGCACGCTCGTGCCCGGCAGCGAGCCGAGCTTGGCGCGCAGCTCGTCGACCAGCGCGTTGGCGCGGTCGCTCTCGACCTCCTCATAGTCGTGGCGCGAATAGTAGTTGCGGCCGTAGGTCGCCCAATGCTCGGTGACGATCTGCTTGCAGCTCTCGCCACGCGCGGCGAGGATGTTGAGCCATAGAAGCACGGCCCACAGCCCGTCCTTCTCGCGCACATGGTTGGAGCCGGTGCCGGCGCTTTCCTCGCCGCAGATGGTCGCCATGCCGGCGTCGAGCAGGTTGCCGAAGAACTTCCAGCCGGTCGGCGTCTCGTAGATGCCGATGCCGAGCTTTTCGGCGACACGGTCGGCGGCGCCGCTGGTCGGCATCGAGCGGGCAATGCCTTTCAGGCCATCCTTGTAGCCCGGCGCCAGCTTGGCATTGGCGGCGAGCATCGCGACCGAATCCGAGGGCGTGACGAAAATGCCTTTGCCGATGATCAGGTTACGGTCGCCGTCGCCGTCCGAGGCCGCGCCGAAGTCTGGCGCGTCGGGCCCCATCATCTCGTCATAGAGATGCTTCGCATGCACAAGATTCGGGTCAGGGTGATGGCCGCCGAAATCCGGCAGCGGCTTGAAATTGCGGCAGGTGCCATCCGGCGCGCCGAGCCGGCGTTCGAGGATCTCCTTGGCATAGGGGCCGGTGACTGCATGCATGGCATCGAAGCGCATGCTGAAGCCCGATTTGAAGAGCTTCCTCAGCGCCTCGAAGTCGAACAGGCTTTCCATCAACTCGGCGTAGTCCTTGACCGGGTCGAAGACCTCGACCGTCATGTCGCCGGCCTTGACGGTGCCGATCGTGTCGATGTCGATCTCGCCGACATCGGCAATCTTGAAGCTCTTGATCTCCTTCGACTTGGCGAAGATCGCGTCGGTGATCTTCTCCGGCGCCGGGCCGCCATTGCCGGCATTGTACTTGATGCCGAAATCCTCATGCGGGCCGCCGGGGTTGTGGCTGGCCGACAGGATGATGCCGCCGAAGGTCTTGTATTTGCGGATGATGTTGGAGGCGGCGGGTGTCGAGAGAATCCCGCCCTGGCCGACCATCACCTTGCCGAAGCCGTTGCCGGCGGCAATGGCAATCGCCTTCTGGATGACCTCGCGGTTGTAGAAGCGGCCGTCGCCGCCGATCACCAGCGTCTTGCCCTCAAAACCGTCCAGCGCGTCGAAGATCGACTGGATGAAGTTCTCGGCATAGTGCTCCTGCTGGAACACCGGCACCTTCTTGCGCAGGCCGGAGGTGCCTGGCTTCTGGTCGCTATAGGGTTTGGTGGGGACGGTCTTTATCATGCCTCAGGCAGCCCTTTTCGAAAGCAGCAAGCGATAGAGTTCGACGTATTTTTCGGCGCTCTTGTCCCAGGAGACATCGGCCTTCATGCCCTGGCGCTGGATCGAGGCCCAGGTCGCCGGCCGCGCATGCTGCTCGACCAGCCGCCGGATGGCATGGAGCATCGCGGCGCCATCGTTGGGCGCGAACTGGAAACCGGTGGCGACGCCGGCCGACAAGGCGGCCTCATTGGCGTCGATTATGGTGTCGGCGAGGCCGCCGGTGCGGGCGACGACTGGCACGCAGCCATAGCGCAGGCCGTAGAGTTGGGTAAGCCCGCAGGGCTCGAAGCGCGACGGGATGATGATGGCGTCGCAACCGCCCTGCATGACATGCGAAAGGCCTTCGTCGTAACCGACGACGACGCCGACGCGGCCGCGATGGCGCGCAGCCGCTGCAAGCAGTGTGCCTTCCAGGCCTGCGTCGCCCGAGCCAAGGATGGCGAGGCGCGCGCCGGCGGCGACGATGCCGTCGACGACCGCGGCCAGTATGTCCATGCCCTTCTGCCAGGTCAGCCGACTGACGACGCAGACGATCGGGCTGCCATCCGCCTCCAGGCCGAAACGTTCTTCGACCGCCTTGCGGTTCTTGGCGCGGGCTGCAAGCGTTTCGGCCGAATAATTAGCGACCAGATGCTTGTCCGTCGCGGGATTCCAGATGTCGACATCGATGCCGTTGACGATGCCGTAGAGGTCGGTGGCCCGCATGTTGATCAGGCCGTCGAGGCCCATGCCGAATTCCGGCGAGCGGATTTCCTGCGCATAGGTCGGGCTCACCGTGGTGATCGCCCAGGCAGCCTGCAGACCGGCCTTCAGGAAACCGACGCCGCCATAATATTCGACGCCGTCGAGCTGCATAGCCACGGCCGGCAGGCCGAGCTCGCTGAAGATGCCGGCGCCGAACTGGCCCTGGAAGGCAAGGTTGTGCACAGTGATGAGCGACGGGACGCCGACCGCCTTGCCGTAACGCATATAGGCAAGCGTCATTGCCGACTGCCAGTCATGGGCATGCACGATGTCGGGCTGATAACCGGAGATCGCGCCGGCGGCGATGTCGCTGCCGGCCTGGCTGAGCGCCGCGAAGCGCCGCCAGTTGTCCGGCCAGTCGGCGCCCGACACCGTCCCGTATGGGCCGCCTTGGCGGTCGAAGAGATGTGGCGCGTCGAGCACGAAAAGATCGAGGTCACCGATCTTGACGGCGTGGATCGAAGCCTTGCCGCCCTGCAGCAGCGGATACTGGTAGACGGCCTTCTTCTTGGCAAAGGCGCCCATCACCACGGGATAGCCGGGAATGAGCGTGCGCATCGCCACACCCTTCCCGGCCAGCGCGATCGGCAAGGCGCCGGTCACATCGGCTAGCCCGCCGGTCTTGATCAGGGGAAAGATTTCGGGCGTGACCGACAGAACCTGCATGCGCTCCACATTCCGATCTCAACGTGACAGGTCAAAGTGACAATCTGTTGATCAGGTCGTCAGCTCGCTGATCGACCCGATTGGGTCGGCAGCTTGTTTATCGACCCCTACCGATTCGACAACTTGTTGATCATGTCCTGCGTGATCAGGCAGACGCCCTTTTCCGATACGCGAAAACGCTTGGCGTCGAGCGCCGGATCCTCGCCGACCACCAGCCCCTCGGGGATTTGCACGCCATGATCGATGACGACGCGCGTGAGGCGCGCGTTGCGGCCGACAGTCACGTCGGGCAGCATCACCACCTCCTCGAGCTTGGAATAGGAATTGATTCGGGCGCCGGTGAAGATCAGGCTGCGGCGCAGCGAGGCGCCCGAGACGATGCAGTCGCCCGACACCAGCGAGGAGATCGCCTCGCCGCGGCGGCCATCCTCGTCATGCACGAATTTTGCCGGCGGCTTCAATTCGGCATAGGTCCAGATCGGCCAGTCGCGGTCGTAGAGATCGAGCTCGGGCGTGACGTCGGTCAGGTCGATATTGGCTTCCCAATAGGCGTCCACGGTTCCGACGTCGCGCCAGTAGGGCTCGGACTCATGCGAGGAGCGCACGCAGGATTTGGCGAAGCGATGGGCGATCGCCTTACCGTGCTGGACGATATAGGGGATGATGTCCTTGCCGAAGTCGCGGCTGGAGCCGGCCTCGGCCGCGTCGCGGCGCAGCTGTTCCATGAGGAACTTGGTCTTGAAGACATATATGCCCATCGAGGCGAGCGCGAATTCCGGCTTGTCCGGGATGCCAGGCGGGTCGGCCGGCTTTTCGACGAAAGCGATGATGTTGTCCTTGGCATCGACATGCATGACGCCGAAGCCGGTCGCCTCCATGCGCGGCACTTCCAGGCAACCGACCGTGACGTCGGCGCCGCCATCGACATGCTGGCGCAGCATCAGCTCGTAGTCCATCTTGTAGATGTGGTCGCCGGCGAGGATGACCATGTATTCGGGGCCATAGGCCTCGATGATGTCGATGTTCTGGTAGACGGCATCGGCCGTGCCTTCGTACCACTGCGTTTCCGAGACGCGCTGCGATGCCGGCAGGATGTCGAAGCTTTCGTTGCGCTCGGGCCGCAGGAAGTTCCAGCCGCGCTGCAGGTGGCGGATCAGCGAATGCGCCTTGTACTGGGTGGCTACGCCGAGGCGGCGGATGCCGGAGTTCAACGCGTTGGAGAGCGCGAAATCGATGATGCGCGTCTTGCCGCCGAAATAGACGGCGGGCTTGGCGCGCCGGTCGGTCAGCTCCTTGAGGCGGCTGCCGCGGCCGCCGGCCAGCACATAGGCCATGGCGTCGCGCGCCAGCGGCTGGGTTCTTTTGAGTTCTGCCATTTTGTTACCCTCCCAAATAAGCTGCCCGGACCGTTGCAAGAGCAGGATGAGATATCATCTGCTCCAGTCCGCGACGAATTCCAGCATGATCGTCGACAGCGGCGGCAGAAGCATCGTCGCCGATAACCCGCTCCCTTCCCCGCTCGCCTCGACCGCGCCGCCATTGCCCATGCCGGAGCCGCCATAGTCGGCGGCGTCCGTATTGATGATTTCGCGCCACTTTCCCGCTTTCGGCAGCGGCACGCGATAGTTCTCGCGCGGCACCGGGGTGAAATTGGAAATGACGGCGATCGGGTTTCCGTCCGGAGCGCTGCGCAGCCAGGCGAAGACCGAATTGTCGCGGTCGTCGACGATCAGCCAGGAGAACCCCTCCGGCTCGCAGTCGCGCGCGTGCAGCGCCGGACGCGAACGGTAGAGGTAGTTCAAGTCCCGCACGGTCTGCCAGACGCCGCGATGCGGGGCGAATTCGAGCAGGTTCCAATCGAGCGCGCGCTCCTCGCTCCATTCGCGGCGCTGGGCGAACTCCTGGCCCATGAACAAAAGCTTCTTGCCGGGATAGCCCCACATGAAGGCGTAATAGGCGCGCAGCGTGGCGAACTTCTGCCAATCGTCGCCGGCCATCTTGTGGAGCAACGTGCCTTTGCCATGCACGACCTCGTCATGCGACAGCGGCAGCACGAAATTCTCGGAAAAGGCGTAGATCAGGCCGAAGGTGATCTCGTTGTGATGGTGCTTGCGGTAGATCGGCTCCTTGGAGAGATACTCCAACGTGTCGTGCATGAAACCCATGTTCCATTTGAAGCCGAAGCCGAGGCCTCCCTCATGCACGGGACGCGACACTTTCGGCCATGAGGTCGATTCCTCGGCGATCGTCATCACGCCGGGGTGGTGGCCGTAAAGCTCCTTGTTCATCTTCTGCAGGAAGCTGACGGCCTGCAGGTTCTCGCGCCCGCCCTTTTCGTTTGGAATCCACTCGCCCGCCTTGCGCGAATAATCGAGGTAGAGCATCGAGGCGACCGCGTCGACGCGCAGTCCGTCGACGTGGTATTTCTCGGCCCAGAACAGCGCGTTGTTGACGAGGAACGACACCACCTCGCGGCGGCCGAAATTGTAGATCGCGGTGTTCCAATCCGGGTGAAAACCCTGGCGCGGGTCGGCATGCTCGTAGAGCGCGGTGCCGTCGAATTTCACCAGCCCATGCTCATCGACCGGGAAATGCGCCGGCACCCAATCGAGGATGACGCCGATGCCGGCGCGATGCGCGCCGTCGACGAAGCGGGCGAAGCCGTCAGGGTCGCCGAAGCGGGCCGTCGGCGCATAAAGGCCGGTGGTCTGGTAACCCCAGGACGGGTCGTAAGGATGCTCCGAGATCGGCAGGAACTCGATATGAGTGAAGCCGGTGTCGACCGCATAAGGGATCAGCTGCGCGGCGAGCTCGTCCCAGGAGAGGAACGTGCCGTCGTCGCGGCGCTGCCAGGAGCCGGCATGGACCTCGTAGATCGAGATCGCCTCGCGCCGGGGATCGGCTTTCTGCCAATAGTTGCGATGCGCCTCGTCGCCCCATCGATGCGCCATCGGCGGAGCCGTCACCGAAGCGGTCGCCGGGCGCAGTTCCGATTCGAAGGCGAACGGGTCAGCCTTGAGCGGCAGGCGTACGCCGTCCGGGCCGATGATCTCGAATTTGTACGGCTTGCCCGCGCCGAGATCGGGAATGAACAATTCCCAGATGCCGGTGTCCTTGCGGTCGCGCATGGTGTGGCGGCGGCCGTCCCAGTCGTTGAAGCCGCCGACCACGGAGACCCGCCTGGCATTGGGCGCCCAGACTGCGAAATGCACGCCGGTGGCGCCCTCATGGTCGATGATGTGGGCACCGAGCTTGTCGAAGAGCCGCAAATGCGAGCCCTCGGCCATATAGTAATCGTCCATCGGGCCGAGCACGGGGCCGAAGGAATAGGGGTCGGTCAGCCACCAGTCGCCGCCGGCGTTCCTGGCGTGATATCGCAGCGGCTGGCGCTTGCGGATCGAGACCTTGCCCTCGAAGAAGCCCGCATCGTCGCGCCGGGAAAGCTGGCCGATCTCCTTGCCCGTCAGCGTATAGGCGGTGACGAATTCGGCATTGGGCACGAAGCAGCGCGCGACGAAACCCTTGCCGGCCTCCTGCACGCCCAGAACCGCGAAAGGATCGCCATGCGTTCCGGCGACAATCGCTGCAACATCACCGGCTGGCGCCAGTCCGTCCGGCCCGCTTGTCGCAGCGGTCGCGCGCGGCTTCCTCATCAAGCGGTCGCCCTCCCCGGGCATCTTGTTCTGGCGCATGCCTTGATCCGGCATGCGCCGTTCTTTGTCTTGGTGCATGTCGAGACCCAAAAAACGCTACGCGCTTTTGGGCGGCATGCACTAATCTTTGTTTTGGCGCATGCCGTGATCCCAAAACCGCTACGCACTTTTGGGCGGCATGCACTAGTCTTTGTTTTGGTCCATGCCGTGATCCCAAAATCGCTACGCACTTTTGGGCGGCATGCACCGGCCACATTTCTAGTGGCTCATGCAATCATATCAGACGGGCACGTTCCAGATGTCTTTCGCATATTGGCGGATCGTGCGATCGGACGAGAACCAGCCGACCCGGGCAACGTTGCGGATGGCGCGTGCGTACCAGTCGGGGCTGTTGCGCCAGACGGCGTCGACCTCGCGCTGGCAGGCGGCGTAGGAATCGAAGTCGGCCGCCACCATGAACCAGTCGCTCTGGTAGAGGCCGTTCATCAGGTCGCGATAGCGGCCGGGATCGTCGGGCGAGAAGACGCCGGAAGAAATGGCGGACACCGCCTGCGACAGCTCGGGCGAAGCCTCGATCACGCCGCGCGGATTGTAGCCATTGTTGCGTCGCTCGGCGACCTCCGCCGTTGTCAGGCCGAAGATGAAGATGTTGTCGTCGCCGACATGTTCCTTGATCTCGACATTTGCGCCATCAAGCGTGCCGATGGTGAGCGCACCATTCAGCGCGAACTTCATGTTGCCGGTGCCCGACGCCTCCATGCCGGCGGTCGAGATCTGCTCGGAGAGGTCGGCGGCCGGCATCATCACCTCGGCCAGGCTGACATTGTAGTTCGGCACGAACACGACCTTCAGCAGGCCGCGCACCGACGGATCGCCGTTGATGACCTTCGCGACGTCGTTTGCCAGTTTGATGATCAGCTTGGCGTTATGGTAGCTCGGCGCCGCCTTGCCGCCGAAGAATTTCACGCGCGGCATCCAGTCCCGCTCAGGATGCGAGCGGATCTGGTCATAGAGCGCGATCGCTTCCAGGATGTTGAGCAGCTGGCGCTTGTATTCGTGGATGCGCTTGACCTGGATGTCGAACAGCGCCGACGGGTCGAGCCTGATACCGAGCCGGTCGGCGACGAGATTGGCCAGCCGCGCCTTGTTCTGGCGCTTCACGCCGGCGAACTTTTCGCGGAAGGCCGCGTCGTCGGCGAGCGGATCGAGATCCTTGATCCTCTCGATATCGTCCATGAAGCGCTCGCCGATGGCCTCGCGCGCAAGCGCGGTGAGACCAGGATTGCACTGGATCAGCCAGCGTCTCGGCGTGATGCCGTTGGTCTTGTTGTTAATGCGGTCGGGATAGAGCTTGTGGAGATCAGCGAATACCGTCTCCTTCATCAGTTCGGTGTGCAGCGCCGAGACGCCGTTGATCGAATGCGAGCCGACAAAGGCCAGGTTGCCCATGCGCACCCGGCGGTCGCCATTTTCCTGGATCAGCGAGATGCGGGCAATCTGGTCGCCCGAGAATTTTCCGGTGGCCCGCGCCTCCAGCAGCACCTGCGCGTTGATGGCGTAGACGATCTGCATGTGGCGGGGCAAAAGCCGCTCGAACAGCGGCACCGGCCAGCTTTCCAGCGCCTCCGGCAGTAGCGTGTGGTTGGTGTAGCCGAAGGTGCGCTTGGTGATGTCCCAGGCAAGGTCGAAATCCATGCCATGAACGTCCATCAGGAGCCGCATCAGTTCCGGCACCGCGACAGCGGGATGCGTGTCGTTGAGGTGGATGGCCGCCTTGTCTGGCAAGGACTTCAGGTCGCCATACTGGCTGAGGTGGCGCTGGACGATATCCTGCAGCGAAGCGGTCGAGAAGAAATATTCCTGCCTGAGCCTCAGCTCCTGGCCGGCCATGTGGGAGTCAGCCGGATAAAGCACACGCGACAGCGCGTCGGCCTTGTTGCTTTCGGCCAGCGCGCCGATGTGATCGCCGGCGTTGAACTTGTCGAGCAGGATCGGGTCGATCGGCATGCCGGACCAGAGCCGCAGCGTGTTGACCCGGTTGGCGCGCCAACCGGCCACCGGCGTGTCGTAGGCGACGGCCAGCACATGCTCGGTCGGCTTCCAGACGTGGCGCTCCAACCGGCCATCCTTTGAGGTAATCGATTCCACCGAGCCGCCGAAGCCGACCTCGAAGGACCGCTCGCGCCGCTCGAACTCCCAGGGATTGCCGTGGTCGAGCCAGGTCTCCGGCAATTCGACCTGCCAACCACCCTGGATTTCCTGGCGGAACATACCGTTGGCGTAGCGGATGCCGTAGCCATGGGCAGGGATGTCGACGGTCGCCATGCTTTCCATGAAGCAGGCGGCGAGCCGGCCGAGGCCGCCGTTGCCGAGCGCGGCGTCCGGCTCGAGGCCGGCGATAAGGTCGAGATCGACGCCGAGCGAGGATAGCGCCTGGCGCATGTTCTCCATCAGACCGAGATTGGAGAAGGCATCGCGCATCAGGCGGCCGATCAGGAATTCGAGCGAAAGGTAATAGACCCGCTTTTCCTGCTGGTCGTATGCCTCCTTGGTTCCCTGGATCCAGTGATCGACGATGCGATCGCGCACCACCTTGATCGAGGCCGTCAGCCAGTCATAGGGGGTCGCGACCGTGGTGTCCTTGCCGATCCGGTATTTGAGCGACATCAAGACTTCTTCGGCAAGCGTCTTGGGGTCGGGATTGTCGAGGACAGGAACTTCGATCGTCATGGCGGATGTCATTTCGCCTCTCGTTCATTTGGCCTGATCATGGCGGCTTTCGTCGTTCCTCCCAGCCCATCCTATCGCATTGCAGCATGCGTTCAATCGATTTAGCGATCGAGACGACGGCCCGCCTTCCGCAATTGATTGTTCCTGGAGATCAAGCCGCCAGCGCATCCTCCGGCGGCTTCTTGGCGCCAGTCATGAGCGCGACGGCATCCGACATCGAAATCTGCTTGGGATCGACGACACAGAGCCGGCGCCCGAGCCGGTGGATGTGGATGCGATCGGCCACCTCGAAGACATGCGGCATGTTGTGCGAGATGAGCACGATCGGCAGGCCTCGCTTCTTGACGTCGAGGATCAGTTCCAGCACGCGGCGGCTTTCCTTGACGCCGAGCGCCGCGGTCGGTTCGTCCATGATCACCACTTTCGAGCCGAAGGCAGCGGCGCGCGCCACCGCCACGCCCTGACGCTGGCCGCCCGACAGCGTCTCCACCGCTTGGCTGATGTTCTGGATGGTCATCAGGCCGAGCTCTGTGAGCTTGTCGCGGGCGCGCTTTTCCATCGCCGGGCGGTCGAGCATGCGAAACCAGCTGCCGAGCGGGCCCGGCTTGCGGATCTCGCGGCCAAGGAACATGTTGTCGGCAATCGACAGCGCCGGCGACAGAGCGAGGTTCTGATAGACGGTCTCGATGCCCGCTTCGCGCGCCTCGATGGGCGAGCGGAACAGCACCTGCTTGCCGTCGAGCTCGATGGTCCCCTCGTCGGGGATCACCGCGCCGGAGATCGCCTTGATCAGCGTCGACTTGCCGGCGCCGTTGTCGCCGATCACCGCCAGTATCTCACCCGGATAGAGATCGAAGTCGCAGTTGTTGAGCGCCGTCACGCGGCCGTAGCGCTTGGTGAGACCGCGCGCGGTAAGAACAGGCTGCTGGGTCATGACTACACCGAAACCTTTCTGATCCACTGGTCGATCGCCACGGCGCCGATGATCAGCACGCCGGTAAGCAGGACTTTCCATTGCGGATCGGCGCCCAGCATGTTGAGACCCATCGAGACGACGCCGACGATCATGGCGCCGAACAACGTGCCGAGGATCGAGCCGCGGCCGCCAAAGAGCGAGATGCCGCCGATCACCGTTGCGGTGATGGCTTGCAGATTGTAGTCGGTGACGGCGGCGGACGGCGAGATCGAGCCGTTGCGGCCGATCGAGACCCAGGCCGCGAAGGCGGCGATCAGGCCGGCAAGCGTGTAGACGGCCATCAGCACCTTCTTGGTCTGGATACCGGAAAGCTTGGCCGCCTCGGGATCGTCGCCAACGGCATAGACATGGCGGCCCCAGGCGGTGTGGTTCAGCACATACCAGAGCAGCATCACCAGCAGCACCATGGCGATGACGCCGGCCGTCAGCACGGCCGAACCGACCCTGAAGCTCAGGGCGAAGAAATGCAGCAGCGGCGCCTGGGCGTCGACATCGGCGTCGCGGATCGTCTCGTTGGCCGAATAGATGAAATTCGTCGCCATGACGATGTTCCAGGTGCCGAGCGTGACAATGAAAGGCGGCAGCTTCATGTAGGCGACGAGCAGGCCGTTGAGCAGGCCGCAGGCCGCGCCGGCGGCAAGCCCGAGCAGCACGGCCAGGATGGTCGGCATGCCGTAGGTGATGGCGCAGTTGCCCATGATCACGGCCGAGATCACCATGATCACGCCGATCGAAAGGTCGATGCCGGCGGTCAGGATGACCAGCGTCTGGGCAGCGCCCAGGATGCCGACGATGGCGATCTGCTGCAGGATCAGCGTCAGCGTGTAGGACGAAAAGAAGCGCCCGCCGATAGCGATGCCGAAGATTATGATCGACAGCACCAGCACGATCAGCGGCACCGCCGCCGGCGTGGAATGCAGGAAATGCTGGGCGCGCTTCACAAAGGATTTGCCGTGCTCCTCGAAGGCGGCGACGCTGGTATCGCTGCCCGAGAGAACCTTCTCGAATTCCTGGATTTGAGACATATCTCCTCCCGTCTCACGGAACTTCGTCATGGCTCCGTGCCGCGTTTACGCATTCCGGTCTGTCGCCGGGCTTGTCAGCGCTTACGAAAATGCATCGTCCACCCGATGCGGCTGGGGATCAAGCCCCCAGCCGCAAGGTTCGTTCGCTCAGGTGGGCATCAGCCCCAGCACTTGGCCAGGCCTTCCTTGGTATCGATTGACTTCACGCCTTTGGCCGGCTTGTCGGTCACGAGGTTGACGCCGGTGTCGAAGAAGTTCTTGCCCTCGGTCGGCTTCGGCTTGGTGCCGTCCTTGGCATATTTGGCGATGGCCTCGATGCCGAGCGCCGCCATCTGCAACGGATATTGCTGCGAGGTGGCGCCGATCACGCCTTCGGCAACCGACTTCACGCCCGGGCAGCCGCCGTCCACCGAGACGATCAGCACCTGCTTTTCGAGGCCGACGGCTTTGAGCGCCTGATAGGCGCCGACGGCGGCAGGCTCGTTGATGGTGTGGATGACGTTGATGGTGTTGTCCTTCTGGAGAAGGTTCTCCATCGCCTTGCGGCCGCCTTCCTCGTTGCCGTTGGTCACGTCGTGGCCGACGATGCGCGGATCGGTCTCGTCGCCGATCTTGTTGGGATCCTTCACGTCAATGCCGTAGCCCATCATAAAGCCCTGGTCGCGCAGAACGTCGACGGTCGGCTGCGAGGGGGTGAGATCGAGGAAGCCGATCTTGGCGTCCTTGGCTTTGTCGCCGAGCGTTGCTGCGGCCCAGGCGCCGATCAGCTTGCCGGCTTCGAGGTTGTCAGTGGCGAAGGTGGCGTCGGCCGCGTCGATGGGATCGAGCGGCGTGTCGAGCGCGATCACCAGCAGGCCGGCGTCACGCGCCTTCTTCACCGTCGGCACGATGCCCTTGGTGTCGGACGCCGTGATCAGGATGCCCTTGGCGCCGTCTGCGATGCAGCTCTCGATCGCCGCCACCTGGCTTTCGCTGTCACCGTCGATCTTGCCGGCATAGGTCTTGAGGTCGACGCCGAGTTCCTTGGCCTTGGCGGTCGCGCCTTCCTTCATCTTGACGAAGAAGGGGTTGGTGTCAGTCTTGGTGATCAGGCAGGCGCCGACGCCGGCGGCCGATGCCGACGAAGCGAACGCCATCAGGCCCAAGCCTGCAGCCGCAAACACGGTAGACTTCAGCAGTGATTTCTTGGTCACGATTTCCTCCCAATGGAACTGTTGCGGACGCCGGCCACCCGGCGTCTCAAGCGCATCCACCTTTTTCCCAGCGTGGACACACCTCAAAAAACACCAGGACAGATCGGCTGTCAATAATTAAATCACTCTTATTTATTATTGACACTCTTGCGTCGTTCACTCATTCTGAACGAAAAGCATCGCGGGGAAACAACGGGAGGAAGAGGGTGGAGACCGGCATTGCGAGGCACGGTTCGCCCGAGGCTTTGGAGAGCCGGCTGCATCGCGGCACCAACCAAAGCGGTATGCGCGACCACAACGAGCGGTTGGTGCTGTCCCTGGTGCGCCAGCATGGCAGTCTGGCCAAATCCGATATCGCGCGCATGACCGGGCTGTCAGCGCAGACGGTGTCGGTGATCATGCGCGAGCTCGAGCAAGACAAGCTGCTCGTGCGCCAGGCGCCCCTGCGCGGCAAGATCGGCCAGCCCTCGATTCCAATGGCGCTCAACCCGGAAGGCGCCTTCTTCATTGGCCTCAAGATCGGCCGGCGCAGCGCCGAGCTGGTGCTGATCGACTTTCTCGGCAATGTGCGCGCGATGCTGCAGCATTCCTACCGCTATCCCGCGCCGCGCGAGACCGTGGAATTCGTCACTGAGGGCATCAAGAAAATGCGCGGCGAACTGACGCCGGCGCAGGACAAACGCATCGCCGGGCTCGGCATCGCCATGCCGTTCGAACTGTGGAACTGGGCCGACACGGCCGGCGCGCCACGCGACGTCATGGAGGAATGGCGCCATCGCGACATCCGCGCCGACATCCAGGCGCAGTGCGAGTTCCCCGTCTACCTGCAGAATGACGCGACCTCGGCCTGTGGCGCCGAGCTTGTCTTCGGCCAAGCGGGCGCGGCGCGCGACTTCGTCTATTTCTATATCGGCGCCTTTGCCGGCGGCGGCATCGTTCTGAACGGCCGTCTTTACAGCGGGCCGAAGGGAAACGCCGGCGCGCTCGGGTCGATGCCGGTGCCAGGGCCGGATGGGAAGCCGACGCAGCTCATCGACGTCGCCTCGATTGCGATGCTCGAGAAGGCGCTTTCCGCCAAGGGCATCGACGGCTCCTATCTTTGGACCTCGCCGCAGGAATGGGGCGACATCGGCGCCGAGCTCGACGAATGGATCGCCAACGCCTCGCGCGCGCTTGCCTACGCCATCGTCGCGGCCTCGTCCGTCATCGATTTCGAAGCGGCGGTGATCGACGGCTGGATGCCGCTCGACGTGCGGCGCCGTCTTGTCGAGGCAATCCGGCAAGCCATTTCCGACATCGACGCCGAGGGACTGAAGCTGCCCTTCGTGCGCGAGGGCACTGTGGGCATCCATGCGCGGGCGCTGGGTGGCGCCAGCCTGCCGCTTTCCGAGCGATTCCTGATCGGACCGAACACGTCCGGAGGCGCCTGACCATGCTGATCGGCATCCCTTCGCTGCTTGGGCCGCAGTTCCTGGCGACGCTCAGGGCAATGGGCCATGGCGACGAGATCGCCATCGTCGACGGCAATTATCCGGCCGAGGAACAGGCGCGCCGGCTGATCCGCGTGGATGGCCACCATATCATACCGGTGCTTGACGCCGTGCTCAGCGTGCTGCCGGTGGATCAGGCGGTGCCGGAGGCGCTGTTCCGCGCCTCGGTGAAGGGCGACCCGGCGCTGGCCGACCCTGTGCATCGCGAGATGGAAGCGGTTTGCGCCAAACGCGCGCCGGGCCACAAGGTGGTTGCGCTGGCCGGACCTGACTTCTATGCACGCGTCAAGGCCGCGCATGCGATCGTAGCGACCAGCGAACCCAGGCTCTTTGCCAACATCATCATCCGCAAGGGCGTGATCCATCCGCCGGAGACCAAGACGACATGATCCTTTGCTGTGGCGAAGCCCTGATCGACATGCTGCCGCGCATCACGACGGAAGGCGAAGCCGCCTTCGCACCCTATGTCGGCGGCGCGGTGTTCAATTCGGCGGTCGCGCTCGGCCGGCTCGGCGCACCGGCGGGCTTCTTCTCCGGCCTCTCCTCCGACCTGTTCGGCGGCCAGTTGCGCGACGCGCTCGGCGCCAGCAAGGTGAGCTCCACCTATGCCCACACCTCGCCGCGTCCGACTACGCTCGCCTTCGTGCGCCTCACCAACGGCCAGGCGACCTACACCTTCTATGACGAGAACACCGCCGGGCGCATGCTGACCATCGAGGACCTGCCGAAGCTCGGCGCGGAGATCGAGGCGATGCTGTTCGGCGCCATCAGCCTGATCTCGGAGCCGGCGGGATCGGCCTATGAGGAGTTCATGCGGCGCGAGCACGAAAGCCGCGTGATGATGCTCGACCCGAACATCCGGCCGAATTTCATCCCGGACAAGGCCAAGCATCTGCGGCGCATCCGCGAGATGATGGCGATGGCCGACATCGTGAAACTCTCGGATGAGGACCTGAAATGGTTCGACGAGGCTGGCTCGCATGAGGATGTCGTGCGCAATTGGCTGGATCGCGGGCCGAAGCTGATCGTCGTCACCCATGGCAGCGAAGGCGCGGTCGGCTACAGCAAGGCGCACAAGGTCACGGTCACGCCGCAGAAGGTCAAGGTGGTCGACACGGTCGGCGCCGGCGATACGTTCAATGCCGGCATCCTGGCCTCGCTGCATGAGCAGGGCCTGCTCACCAAGGCGGCGATCGGCAGCCTGTCCGAAGACGCCATCCGCAAGGCGCTGGAACTCGGCGCCAGGGCGGCGGCGGTAACGGTGTCGCGGGCCGGCGCCAACCCGCCATGGCGGCACGAAATCGCCTGATCCGCCTGCCGGATCGCCCTTCCCGGCCGATCACTTTATGTTTCCCGGCAACGGGGTGCCGCGACAAGAGAGGCCGCAAGCGCCTCGCAAAGCAGGGATTTCCGGCTTTTTCGGGCATTGCGCCGGCAAAAGCGGTAACAGGCTGCGACACACAGGCAAGTCGCCCTCGCCGTGGTCGGCTTTCTCAACCGCGTCAAGTCTGATACCAGCGGGCCGATTTTATTGGCATTCGAGGCCGACATGCAGTTCATCGATCTTGGCGCGCAGCGCGAACGAATCCGCGACCGGCTGAAGGCCGCAATCGACCACGTCGTCGAGGACGGCCGCTATATCCTCGGGCCGCAGGTCACCGAATTCGAGAACAAGCTCGCGGCCTATATCGGGGTCAAGCATGTCGTGGCCTGTGCCAACGGCACCGATGCGCTGCTCCTGCCGTTGTTTGCCGCCGGCGTCGGCCCGGGCGACGCGGTGTTCGTGCCGAGCTTCACCTTCGCCGCGACCGCCGAAGTGGTGGCGCTGGCCAAGGCCGAGCCGGTCTTCGTCGACGTCGACCGCGATACCTACAACATCGATATCGCCAGCCTCGAGGCGGCGATCGAGATGATCAAGAAGGAAGGTCGCCTCAAGCCGAAGGCGATCATCCCGGTCGATCTGTTCGGCCTTGCAGCCGACTATGAGGCGATCATGACGATCGCCAAGCGCGAGAACCTCCTGGTGATCGAGGACGCCGCGCAGTCGATGGGCGGTTCCGCCGACGGCACCATGTGCGGCGCCTTCGGCCATGTCGGCTCGACCAGCTTTTATCCGGCGAAGCCCCTTGGCTGTTACGGTGACGGCGGCGCGATGTTCACCAATGACGGCGCGCTGGCCGACAAGCTCCGTTCCTTCGCCTTTCACGGCAAGGGAGAGACGCAGTACGACAACGTCCGCGTCGGCATCAATTCGCGTCTCGACACACTGCAGGCGGCGATCCTGATCGAGAAGCTTGCCATCCTCGAAGAGGAGATGATGGCCCGGCACATGGTTGCCGACCGTTATGCCAAGGGCCTCGGCGACATCGTCAAGGCATCACGCAATCTGGGTGGCGGCCGCTCTGCCTGGGCGCAATATGCGATCGAGACCCCGAAGCGCGACGGGCTCAAGGCTCATCTCGGCGAAAAAGGCATTCCTTCCGTGATCTATTATGTGAAGCCGCTGCATGAGCAGGTGGCCTACAAGGACTATCCGCGTACGCCGACCGGCCTTGCTGTCTCGGAAGAACTGCCGAAGCAGATCCTCTGCCTGCCGATGCACGCCTATCTCAGCGAAGCCGACCAGGACCGCATCATCGAGACGATCCGCAATTATATCGGATCGAACTCGGCGCATGTGGCAGCTGCTTAAAGCCGAAAGGTCGGCGGGCCAGCATCGGTAATTCGCGACGCTGCGCTACGCGCGCTTCCCCGTCGCGATGAAATGCGGGTTCGCAAAATCGCTGTCGCTCGCCTGATTGCGCTTGCCGTAGGTAAGCGGTTCGCCATCCAGTGTGCGCGTCATGCCGCCGGCGGCGCGCAGCACCGCGTCTCCGGCCGCCGTGTCCCACTCCATAGTGCGGCCGAAGCGCGGATAGACGTCGGCTTCCGCCGCTGCGAGCAGGCAGAATTTCAGCGATGAGCCGATGGAGACGATCTCGGCCGCGCCAAGATCGCGGATGAAAGCCTCGGTCTCTGGCGTGTTGTGGGAGCGGCTGGCAACGACGGCGAGGGGCTTGGCGGCTTGCCGCACCGTGATCTGCCGCCGGCCGGCAATGCGGTACCCGGCATCGATCTCCAATGCCTCGGCCCTGCCAGGCCGTCCACTGAAGAAGCGTCCGGTGCAGGGTGCGTAGACAACGCCCACCTCAGGCACGCCATGGCGCACCAGCGCGATGTTGACGGTGAAATCAGTGCGACGGTTGATGAATTCCTTGGTGCCGTCGAGCGGATCGATCAGGAAGAATGCGCCGTCGAGGTCGGGCGTGGCGATGCCCGCCGCCACCTCTTCCTCGGCCACGCATGGGATATCCGGATAGGTGGCGCGCAGGCCGGCAAGGATGATCTTCTCGCTTTCGCGGTCGGCTTCCGTCACCGGCGAAGCGTCCGCCTTGCTGTCGACGGCGCAGCCAGCATGGAAGACGCGCATCACTTCGCGGCCTGCGTCCAGCGCCAGGCGTTCGAAGACGCCCAGCATAGCCTCGTCGTCAGATACCGCCGCCATTGTCGTACTGCTCTTCGGCAATGTCACGCTCTATCAGCCAGTGTTCGAGGGCTTCCGCCATCTCCTGCGGGCTCCTGCCGAGCGTCTTGAGGTGAATCTCCGGATTCTCTGGCGCCTCATAGGGAGAATCGACACCGGTGAAGTTCTTGATCTCGCCGCTCAGGGCACGAGCATATAGGCCCTTTGGGTCACGCCGGGCGCATTCCTCGAAGGGGGTGTCGACGAACACCTCGACGAACTCGCCCTCGGCCATCAGTTCCCGTGCCATCCGGCGCTCGGCGCTGAATGGCGAGATGAAGGAGACGATGACGATCAGCCCGGCATCGGCCATCAGCTTGGCCACTTCGGCAACGCGGCGGATGTTTTCGACGCGGTCGGCGTCGGTGAAGCCGAGATCGCGGTTCAGCCCGTGACGGACATTGTCGCCGTCGAGGATGTAGGTGTGGCGGCCGGAGGCGAACAGCTTCTTCTCGAAAAGGTTGGCGATGGTCGACTTGCCGGAGCCGGAGAGCCCGGTGAACCAGAACACCGCCGGGCGCTGGTTCTTCAGGTCGGAGCGGCCGCGCTTGCCGACATCGAGCGACTGCCAGTGAATGTTTTCGGCACGGCGCAGCGAATGCAGGATCATGCCGGCGCCGACGGTGGCGTTGGTGATGCGGTCGATCAGGATGAACGCGCCGGTGGTGCGGTTCTCGACAAACGGATCGAAAGCAATCGGCGCCCGCGTCGACAGGTTGCAGACGCCGACCTCGTTGATGTCGAGCGACTTTGCCGCCTCATGCGCGAAATCGTTGACGTTGACCCGGTATTTGAGATCGGTGACGGTGGCGCTCACCTGGTCGGTTTCGGTACGCAGTATATAAGAGCGGCCGGGCAGCAGAGCCTGCTCGTCGAACCAGACGATGTTGGCGGCGAACTGGTCGGCGACCTGCGGGCGCGCGGCCGGCGACACCAGCATGTTGCCGCGCGACACCTCGACCTCATCCTCGAGGACGAGCGTGATCGCCTGGCCAGCGATCGCCTGCTCGAGGTCGCCGCCTTGCGCGACGATGCGCTTGACCCGGGAGGCCTTGCCGGACTTGGCGACGACGACCTCCTCGCCCTGCGAAACCGTACCCGAGGCGATGGTGCCGGCGAAGCCGCGAAAATCGAGGTTCGGGCGGTTCACATATTGCACGGGGAAGCGGAATGGCAGCTCGACGACGGCCTCGTCGACCGACACGGTTTCGAGATGCTCGATCAGCGACGGCCCGGAATACCAGGGGGTGCGCTCCGAGTGGCTGGTGACGTTGTCGCCGAAACGCGCCGACATCGGGATCGGCATGACACTGACGAAGCCAAGGTCTTTCGCGAACTCGCCATAGTCGGCGACGATCCGGTCGAATACAGCCTCGTCGAAGCCGGTAAGGTCGATCTTGTTGACCGCCAGCACGATGTGACGGATGCCGAGCAGCGAGGCGATGATCGAATGGCGCCGGGTCTGGCGCAGAACCCCCTGGCGGGCGTCGATCAGCACGATGGCTAGATCCGCGGTCGAGGCGCCGGTCGCCATGTTGCGCGTGTATTGCTCATGGCCGGGCGTGTCCGCGACGATGAACTTGCGCTTTGGCGTGGCGAAGAAGCGGTAGGCAACGTCGATGGTAATGCCCTGCTCGCGCTCCGCCTCAAGCCCATCGACCAGCAGCGCAAAGTCGATGTCGTCGCCGGTGGTGCCGTGCTTGCGCGAATCCTTCTCGAGTGTGGCAAGCTGGTCCTCGAAGATCTGCTTGGTGTCGGAGAGCAGGCGGCCGATGAGCGTCGACTTGCCGTCATCGACGGAGCCGCAGGTGAGGAAGCGCAGCAGCGACTTCTTTTCCTGCGCGGCCATGTAGTCGCGGATGGAATCGGTCGGGGCGAGGCTCTTGGCCATGATGTGGCGCATTATCAGAAATAACCCTCGCGCTTCTTCTTTTCCATCGAGCCCGCCTCGTCGCGGTCGATGAGGCGGCCCTGGCGCTCGGAGGTACGGGCGGTGAGCATCTCGCCAACGATCGCCTCCAGCGTATCGGCTTCCGATTGGATGGCGCCGGTCAGCGGGTAGCAGCCGAGCGTGCGGAAGCGCACCAGCCGGTTCTCGATCGTCTCGCCGGGGCGCAACTGCATGCGGTCGTCGTCCTTCATGATCAGCATGCCGTCGCGCTCGACCACCGGCCGCTCCTTGGCGAAATAGAGCGGCACGATCGGGATGTTCTCCTGCAGGATGTATTGCCAGATGTCGAGCTCGGTCCAGTTGGACAGCGGAAAGACGCGGATCGATTCGCCAGGCGCGATGCGGGTGTTGAAGATCTTCCACATTTCCGGCCGCTGGTTCTTCGGGTCCCAGGAATGCTGGGCATTGCGGAAGGAAAAGATGCGCTCCTTGGCGCGCGACTTCTCCTCGTCGCGGCGGGCGCCGCCGAACGCCGCGTCGAAGCCGTATTTGTCGAGCGCCTGGCGCAGAGCCACCGTCTTCATCACATGGGTGTGGGTGTTGGAGCCGTGATCGAAAGGATTGATGCCCTCGCGCACGCCATCCTCATTGACATGCACCAAGAGGTCGAAGCCGAGCTTTTGCGCCATCTGGTCGCGAAAGGCGATCATCTCGCGGAACTTCCAGGTGGTGTCGACATGCAGGAACGGAAAAGGCGGCTTGGCGGGATAGAAGGCCTTCATCGCCAGATGCATCAGCACCGAGGAATCCTTGCCGACCGAATAGAGCATCACCGGCCTGGAGAAGGAAGCCGCGACCTCACGGAAGATGTGGATGGATTCGGCCTCAAGCCGCTGCAGATGCGTGAGCGCGATATTCATGGACTGTCGAGCGTTCTCTCGTGCCGTCGAGCGGAAGTCTTGCTTTGCGGGCGCTATCCCATGGCGCCCGGGCGCAAATTTCACTTGGACAAACTGTTTCGTGCGGGCGTTCTAACAGATCGACGCTGTTCATAACAATGCGGGACACGCCGGACGTACGACGATTAGAGAACGAATTTTCCAAGCGAGACCGGGAAAGCGGAAAATCCTGCCAGGGCGCTCGAAACGCGGAAGGGGTGAAGGGACCGTAAGTTCCGAAGATGTCAGCCGTTCCGAACCAGGGATTTCTGTCGGAACGTCATCAACCGGCCTATCGCGGAACGGCGCCAGCGGCTATACCGGCTCGGGGAACGGGCAAGGCGCGGCAAACGGAGTCGGTCCAGCCATCGGCTGGCATCACGGATCCGGGCGCAACCTGGAAATTGCGAAGCAAGCATTTGAACCCGTTTACAAAGCTCCGGCGCCACCTCACGCCCGCACAGATAAATTTCTATTTTTCGATCATCTGCTTTTTTTCGCCGCCGGTGCTCGGCTCGCTGGTCAGCATCGCCTTCAATGCCGGTGGCGTGTGGTCGGTAATGCTGCTGGCCGCGAAGCGGCGCCGCTTCAACACTGACCGGCCGATGCTCGCCTTGACAGTGGCGATCTACGCCTATTGCTCGGCCATGGTGCTTGCTTCGATCGTCAATGGCACACTGCCAGCCGATCTGCGGCTCTTCCTGCCGCTGATCACCTTCCTGCTCTTCCCCATTTCCTACTCGACCTGGAGCATCACCGAGAAGACCACGCTGGCGCGCATCGCCATCATGGCAAGCGCCGCGGCCTGTTTCGGCGCATTGGCGATCGCCATCGTCCAGTATCACTGGCTGGGCACGAGGGCCGAGGGCGGCGCCGGAAATGCGATCGTCTTTGCAACCGTCACCTGCCTTGCCGTCATGCTATGCCTCGCCGGCGCCCTGTCGGGCATCGAGACGCGCTGGAAGCTGCTGGTCCTGGCGGCGATCGCCGGAACTCTGGCGATCGTCTATTCGGGGTCGCGCATGATCTGGGTGGCCGTGCCGATTGCCGGCTTCGTGGTCTTTCTCATCAACCGCCGCCGGTTCGCCGGCGCCAGCGTGACGCGCTTCCTGATGATCGGCCTGGTGGCCGCCATTGTCATCGCCGCCATCGGCTCTCGCGTCATCCTGGATCGAGCCGACTTCCTGGTCAGCGACTGGGACGCGCTGAACGCCAATGGCGACCATTCGACGGCGCTCGGCCTGCGCGTTGCAATGTGGGAGATCGGCTTTCAGGCGTTCCGCGAGATGCCCATTTTCGGCCATGGCATCGCGGCCAGCCGGGCGCTGATGAAGCAGGGTCTCCAGGATCAATTCGGCTTGCAGGAGACCCTCAGCCATTTCCACAATGGCTTCCTGACGGCACTGGTCCAGGCTGGACTCGTCGGAGCGCTGGCCCTTGCGTCGATCTTCATCGTTGCGGCCTGGAACGCGGCAAGGACGCTGCGTCTCAGCGCCGATCCGGTGGAGCGATTCGGCGCTACGGTGATCCTTGTCGCAGTCATTACCTATCTCGTCGCCGGCATGACAGGCATCCTCATCGGCCACGATATCCTTGACGCAACACTGATGGTGTTCCTGATTTCGGGAACCTACCTTGCATCCGGGCGGACGGTGGCGCCGATCGGGAAAAGCGCGCCTGCCATGTCGCCGGGCGCCAGCCCGCAATCATGAAGGTCCTGGTCACCGGCGCGACAGGCTTCGTTGGGCAACGGATCGTCAGCCGGTTGCGCGAGGCCGGGTTTGACTTGCGGATCGCCTCCCGCCTGCCGCAACGCCTAGCGGGCACGGATGATGCCGTCGCTTTGCCTGATGCCGATGCGCCGGAAGAAGCCTTTCTCGCGCTGATGCGGGATGTGACGCATGTCGTCCACTGCGCGGCGTTCAACAATGATCGCGGCGCCGGCGAGGCCGACTTGCGGGCCGTCAACGCGACACTGACAGGACGGCTCGCCCAGGCGGCCGCCAAGCGTGCCGAAGGGCGGTTCATCTACCTCTCCTCGATCCGCGCCGTCGTCGGGGCCGATTTCAGCGGCACGATCGACGAGGCCACGCCCCCTGCCCCGCAATGCGCCTACGGTCGCTCCAAGCGGGAAGGCGAAATCGCAATGCTGGAGGCTTTTAAACACGTCGGCGCGACGGCGCTGCGGCTGCCGCCGGTCTATGGCGAAGGCATGAAGGGAAATCTGCGCGGGCTGATGCGTCTCGCCGCGACCGGTCTGCCGCTGCCCGCAGCCGCTTTGACCGCGGTTCGTTCGCTCGTCTCCCATGACGCGGTGGCTGGCGCCGTGACGCATCTCCTGGCCCGTCCGATGCTGCCGCGCCCGACCTATGTCCTGGCCGATGCCTCGCCGGTCGCGCTGTCTCAAATCATCGCCGCGTTCCGGCGTGGATACGGCCGGCCAGCCCGGCTTCTGCCGATTCCGGCCTGGCCGTTCCGGCCGCTGGCGACGCTCAGTGGCCGACAGGCGTCGTGGCAAGCCTTGATGGCCACGCAGATCTGCGATCCGTCGCTGCTGGCTTCGGAAGGCTGGATGCCGGAGACCGACACGCTCGGCCGGCTCGAGGAACTAGCCCGGCAGGCGGCGGGTGGGAGCAATCCTTATGCGCGGTAAAGCGTGCCCAGCAATATCCTGAGGTCCAGGCCGATGGAGGCCGCCCGGACGTAGGCCGCGTCGGTCTCGGCGCAGCTTCTCGGATCCGACATGTCGATCCCCTTGATCTGCGCCAAACCGGTTATGCCCGGCGGCGCGGCAAGCACGCCCAGTCGCTTGCGCCGTTCGATCAGTTCCGTCTGCGTCGGCAGGCACGGACGCGGCCCCACGAGGCTCATCTCGCCCCTGAGCACGTTCCAGAGCTGCGGCAACTCATCGATCTTGGTTGCGCGCAGCACCTTGCCCACCGCGGTAACCGAATTGGCCGGCGCCTCATGGGTAGGCAAGGAGGGGGTGTCGCGACGCATCGTGCGCAGCTTGCGGCAGGAAAAGAGCGCACCGTCCCGCCCGACGCGGATTTGCGAGAAGATGGCGGGGCCTGGCGACGTCGCCCGGATCGTCAGCATCGCGACCAGCACGATCGGCGACGTCGCCGCAAGCATCACCGCCCCAACAGCCAGATCAAAGGCCCGCTTTGCCGTCACGGTTCAGATCCTGCGCGAAAGGCCGCGCTGTCCATGATGCCCCGTAGGAACGGCCACGCGCTGATCTGTCTGGTCATAGCTCAGACCATTCAATTGCGGGCGTTCGAGCAAACTTCAACGGCCAATTGCGGGCGCGGCACAGGACTAACCTACCTGTCCAGCCGCTTTGGGCGTCGCCTCTTCGCGCAGGCCACCAATCTCTTGTTCCGCCCGGTAAAACCCGGCCAGGACGTCAAGCGCCGCGGCCTTGTCGTGATCGTGCGTCGCAGCCAGCAGCGCCGGCAGCGCGGCCTCGATCCTTCGCCATTGCACGACGTCGCTCCTGAGGCCGAATATCTTGGCGATGTCGAGCTTGACCACCTCTTCATTCTCGCCATGCAGCGTCTCGTGCAGCTTCTCGCCGGGCCTGATGCCGGTGAAGCGGATCGGAATATCGGTGTAGGGGCTTTTGCCAGCCATGCGGATCATCGTCTCGGCGACTTCGAGGATCGGCACGGGCTTGCCCATGTCGAGCATGTAGATGGCGTAGTCGTCCTTCCCCTGGCGCCGCTCGGCATCGGCGGCCGACATGATGACCAGATCGACCGCCTCGGCCACGGTCATGAAATAGCGGGTCATGCGCCGGTCGGTGATGGTGACCGGCCCGCCGGCCTCGATCTGCGCCTGGAAGATGGTCGCCACCGAGCCATTGGAGCCGAAGACATTGCCAAAGCGGACGGCGATGAACTTGGTGCCGGAACGATGCGCGGTCGGGGTGCCGGCCCGATGACCGTTCGCCACGGCGGCATGCAAGGGCGATGGCGCGGCCTGGGTTTCATGCAGCGAGGAGACGATCTGCTCGGCCGCCCGCTTGGTGACGCCGAGCACCGAGGTCGGGTCGACGGCCTTGTCGCTGGAAATCAGCAGGAACTGCGGCACCCCGCATTCGGCAGCGATCTCGGCGCAGGCGAGCGTGCCGAAGACATTCGTCTCGATCGCCGCTTCCCAGTTTTCTTCCAGCAGCGGCACGTGCTTCAGCGCCGCGGCATGAAAGAGGATCGAGGGTTTGAACTCGCTGACGAGACGCATCATGTGAGGCCGGTCGGTGACGTCGACGATGCGGCTGGTCAGCCGGTCACGGTCCTTGTCGTCGATCAGCTGATCGAGCTGGAAAATGCCAAATTCGGAATTGTCGGCCACCAACACCGCCTCGGCGCCCAGCTCCAGTGCGCGCTTGACAAGCACGCGGCCAATAGAGCCGGCGCCGCCGGTGACCATCACCCGCTTGCCGGCGACGAAGGCGCTGATGCGCGTCGTGTCGGTGGCAACCGCCGAACGGCGCATGATGGTTTCCATCTCGACGGCGTCGAGAACCAGCTTGCCGCCCTGGCCCAGCTCCGACAGGCCGGAGAACTGGACGACCGCGATGCCGCTGTGACGGGCGACGCGCACCAGTTCGGCATAGTCCTCGATGTCGCGCTCGGCGCCATTGCCGAAGATCAGGAGATCGAGGTTTTCCGTGCCCTTGACATAGTCCTCCAGCACCTCGAGCAGGCGCGGCCTGAGCGCCACGACCGGAACACCCTGGATCTTCGTGCCGAGCGGCGCGTCGCTCTCGGTGGCCATGATGCCGGCGATCGCGTATTCGGCGGGCTGGGCCGTGCGGGTGAAGCGCACGATCACGTCCGCCTCGCTCAGCCGGCCGATGAACAGCGCCTGCTTGACCGGCCCGTCGCCCCGAGCGCGGCGCAAGATGCGCCAGGACGCGCCGTCGCGGAGAAAGCGGTAGTACAGCCTGGGCGCCGAAATGATGGTGAAGGACACCAGAAAGAAGACGATGAACTGGCGTTCGTTGAGGCCGGCGACCGGATGGAAGAAGCGGAAGCCAAGCGAGGTCACATAAAGGACCACCGTCAGGCTGCCGCAACCCTTGAGGATATTGAAGAAGTCGGGCGTGGAGGCAAAGCGCCAGACGGTGTTGTAGAGGCCGCTGGTGCGAAACAACAGATGGGCGGCGAGCACGATGAGCGACCAGCAGGCGAGCCCGGCAAAGGAGAACGCGTCGAAAGAAAGCCGCGACTGCGACAAGATGAGACTGAGAGCCACCGCCACCAGGACCATGACGAGATCCTGGATCATGATGATGGCCTGCCGCATCCTCGGTCGGAGTTCCGATACGGCTTCTACGTATGCGGTCATTGGGTGGCACTGAACTCCAGGCGCAGGGACATGCTATCAGAATAGCGCAGGACAAAACATCGTCCGCCGCCACTCTGGATTGCAAATCCCAACCCCGTCACCCGGTTCTTGCCTTAGCGCGGAGCGGGCGGGAGAGCCAGAGGTTTTTTGAGGGAGCACCGATACCCCAAATGTCATGAGCTCAGCGGGCGATAGTGCGACAGTAAAATGCCAGGTTCTTCATTGAACCGGGCGCACGGCGCTCGGTCTGCTGTTCAACCTTTGCGGCTCTCCAGTTGGCGGTAGAGTTCGGCATAGGATTTCCCCATCCGGTCGGCGGTGAACAGGCGAACGTAGCGCTCTCGCGCGGCTCTTCCCCAGTTCGCCGCCTCGGTCGGCTGCTCGACCAGCCGGTTGATCGCTTCGGCAAGCTGTACCGGGTCCGATGGGGAAACGACCAGCCCGGTCCGGCCGGCTTCGTTGACATAGCTTGTGCCCGTGCCGATTTCGCAGGAAATTAGCGGTTTGCCGCACATGGCCGCCTCGGCGAGCGAAAGACCGTAGGCCTCCGATCTCTGATTCGAAGGAAAGACAAAGCCGAGGCAGTTGCGGAGCAGCGCCATCTTGCGCGGCTCGCCTATCTCGCCAAGGAAAATCACGTTGTCGCGGCCTAGCGTCTCTGCCTGTTGTTTAAGGTCGCGCTCGACCGGGCCAGAGCCGGCTATGACGATCTTGCACCGTGCCTTACCGGCTGCGTGGATCAAGACATTCAGCCCCTTGTAGTAGCGCAGGACGCCGACGAACAGCACGAAGGGCTCTGTGACCTTCGATCGGCACCAAGCGTCATCGGCCTCGCTTGGCACCGGATAGGCGCCCTCGTCGATGCCGATGGGAATGACCTTCGATTTGGTCTTGAATGCCCTGAGAACAGTACTCGACTCGAGGTAGTTCGGAGATGTCGCCACGATCGCATCGATGTCCCTGAGGAAGCGGGTCATCAAGGGCCGGTAGAAGGGCAGGATGAGCCGCTGTTTGACGATGTCGGAATGATAGGTGACGACAGCCGGCTTGCCGTGGCCGGATTGGAAATGAACTATGTCCATGAACGGCCATGGGAAATGGTAGTGGACCAGGTCTGCCCCTCCGGCGAGCACACGGAACTTGCGAAAGGCTTCGCGTGAGAATCCCGTCGACGCCAGCTCGAAATCGAGCCTGGCCTTCACAGCCATATGTCCGTCAAGGCGTCGAGTGTTTTCCTCTGGTGTCCGGCTCAGTGACAGCACTTCGGTTTCGACGCCATAAGCAGCGGTGCTTTGAGCGATGGCATGGATCGTCCGCTCCACCCCGCCGAAGGTATCCGGCCAGTAGGTCTTGAAGAAATGCAGGACTTTCACGCGCCAGTCCTTCGTCTTTGCCGTATGGCGTCTTCAAAGATCTGCAGCATGCCCTTGGCGTGATTTTCCCAGGTGAAGCGCCTGGCATTGCCGCGCGCGCCGGCGGCGATCCGGTTGCGGAACTCGGCGTCCGTACAGAGCCGGCCAAATGCAGCGGCAATCGCCGCCGAATCGTTCGGGTCGACAAGAACGGCATTGTTTCCGGCGACTTCCGGCATCGACGACGTATTCGACGTCAGCACCGGCTTGCCGAACGACTGCGCCTCGACGATCGGAAAGCCGAATCCCTCATAGAGCGACGGCATCGCCAGGAACAGGCAATTCTCGTAGAGCGTGGCGAGCACGCTATCGTCGACGAAGCCGGCAAACTTGATATTCGCCTCGAGCCCACCAGTGCGCACGAGATCGACCAGGCCCGTCTGTTTCCACCCCCTACCGCCGACGATGGCAAGATCGCAGCCCGCGCGGGTGCCGGCCGGCAGGAGGCCATAGGCCCTTATCAGGTTGGCGAGGTTCTTCCTCGGCTCAAGCGTGCCGACAAAAAGCGCGTAGGGCCTGGTGATGCCGAGCGGTTCGAGGCTTGAAACATTTCCCGGAGCCGGCAGCATAGCCGTACCTGGAAAGACCGTCCGGACCGGCGATTTCAGCCAGGGAAACTCGGCCGTCAACGCGCTTGCCGTAGCGGTCGAATCCGCGACCACGATGTCGGCCTTTCGTAAGGCGGGTTTCATCAGGAGGCGCTCGCCGATCAAAGTCCGGGCTCGCATGGTCTCAGGCGCGTGTAACCAGACGAGATCGTGGATGGTGACAACATGCGCAATGCGGCCATCGAGAACGAAAGGCAGCCGATGGGAAGGCCCCCAGAGGACTTCCACCCGGTCGCGCCGCGCTAGCGAGGGCAGTACCGACTGCCCCCACAAGGTCCTGGCGAGAGGGCCCTTGAAGCCGGCAGACCGAACGGAAACACCAGGCGGAATGTCATAGCTTTCGCTGACCACGTCCGGCGCGTAGACCGCCACATCGGCGCCCTGTGCCGCCAGAGCCTTGATAGCATTGTGGACGAATCGGCCGATGCCATCGGTGGCCGATGCGAGATTTCTGCCGTCGATGGCGATTTTCATGAACCAGATCGTATTTCTCTGCTTGGGTGCGGCATCAGAAACATCTCGTTCAGCTACGGGCCAGGCGAGCGGGCGTGCCGATATACACGCCAGGCACTTCAATGTCTCGGACCACTGTTGCGCCCGCGCCGACAGTCACGTTGGAGCATATACTAATCCCGTCGATCACCGTGGCGCCGGCACCGACCATTACTTGCTCGCCGATCTGGCAGCGTCCGGCGACCGTTGAATTAATGGAAATATGCGAGAAATCGCCGACAACGCATTCGTGATCAACGATGGCGCCGCTATTGATGATGGCGCCTTGGCCGATTTTTGTAAGCGGGCCCAGATGGGCCTGATGGCCCACAAATGAGCCTTGCCCGATCTCGCATTGGGCCCCAAGGGAGGCGGTTGGCGCCACAAGCGTCGCAAGAGGAAGACGGGCAGTCTTACATTGCATCCGTCGCCGTTCGTTAGCGCCCGAGCCTGGAAATAGGAACCAGTCGGGCGAGGTGATCTTGTTAGGCAGAACCATAATCACTGGGAAGCCGGCAAAGTCTTCACCTTCCCTTGCCTGCTCGTCAACAAATGTCAGTTCGTCAAATCCCGCAGCCAAGGCTATATCGCCTACACTACGAGCGTGTCCCCCAAACCCTAGGATGAAAAGGCCCTTGGTCATGATAGCGGTGTCATGCCTTCCCACTCGACCGGAACAATGCCGGCAAATTCATCTACAACTTGCGCCGGCTTCGGAGAAGCTCAACAATCGCGCTTGAAAGCCCCTTTTGTCCGTTCCGAAAAGAGTTCGACGGCATATTTATAGAGCTCCATATCATTTTGAAGCATGTCGGCTAAACGATCTGCGCCCTTTTTTGAGAGCGACAACGGACTCGCGTCGCTGCGATTCTCCAGCTCAGTCGCTATATCGTAGGTTTTAAATCCCAAGATCTGCGATTGCAGTTGTTTGATAGAGATCTCGAATTCCTCGACGATCCCAAAGAACGTCATTCTCGCAAGGTTTTCCTTGGCTGAAGAGAGGAATTGCGGCGTTCCTGGCTGGTAGCTAGACAACATGAGGGTTTGGACGTCGCGCAACTCCGTCTCAAATCGGGGTCGCCGCCCGTTGACGAACTCATCGAAACTGACTTTCTGCGCAAACTCGATGTCATCGATCTGCTCAGGGGTCATCGCTTTCCGCCACGGGTCATCCTTTGGAAAGTTCCGGGGATTGTGCCATGACTTGTATTGAGAATACGATCGCGAAACCGGGTGCCGCAAAAACGTGAGAAACAGCGCATGCGGCAAATAGCGGGCGATATCCACTATACGAAAATGTCCCCAAAATAGCTTCTTGGAGGGATCCGAAATCTGGATAGCGTTGAAATCACCGAGAAAGGGCGGCGCGATGTGATCTTTCGCAAAGTGGCCTTCCAAGTACCGGACGAAAGATGTCCCTGCTGTCTTGGGAATATGAACGAAAGCGAGGGGCGCCTTTAGACCCGAAATATCTGCAGGAGCAGATAACGGTCGACCTGGTTTGCGTTTGAAGGACACCCACCTCATTAAGTGGCCCGCCAATCGGCAATGGGTGCCCACCAACGTGGGTACCACCGCGTCGCCATATTCTGTGACGGGTTCTTAGCTCGCCCCATCATTTCAATGCCAATCCTCCAGCACTCTCAAGTGCCGTTATGTACTCGCCGACTACCTCTTTCCAAGAGCGGTTAGCCAAGCAGCGATTGTAAAATTCCTGTTGAAGGGCAAAAAGTTGATCGCGGTCAGCTAACGCTCTAGCGATAACTCGAGCAATATCCTTGTGATCGAGTGCGTCGAAGAAAGTACGTTCAGCAACCTTCGCCTCGGTAATAATTTCTCGTGACACGGGTATATCCGCCATGACCACAGGCGTTCCAACGGAGACCGCCTCAGTAAAAGTAAATGGCATGCCGCCTTCAGATAGCGAGGGATTCACCGCAAGAGTAGCTAACCGATAACAGGCTGCTAGTTCTCTCTCGCTTAAGCCTCGCACAAACAAAACGTCGTCGTGAAGCTGATTCTCGTTCATGAACTGAACCACCGCGTCAGACTGCAGCCAATTCCCTGTCATTAATAGCTTGTATGGAAGATTTCGCGTGCGCCGCAGATAGCGATATGCTCTCAGAAGGTTGATGACGTTCTTATTTGGCCGTATTTGACTCGCGTAAAATAAGAAACCAAGGTTCTTGGACGCGTACCAAGCAGCATTATTGTTGTTAACGGTTTTCGACAGCGCTCCCCAGAATTGCTGCGCACTTAAGGCGTCGGTGGCTTCCTCGTTGTCCGCGAACCCAGATACCCTCACAAGTCGATCAAGTCGATTTGCGCCGTGCGGAATGACGCTGACGCGATCAGGTTCAACATGAAACCGATCCACCAAAGTCCTATTCTTGACGTCATTGCTATAAGTCACGAAGCGATCGCCGCCTTCAATAGCCGCCTCAATACGTCTGAAATCTCGCAACAGCCGATCGCCGCCAGGCTCTTCTATCGCAAAGCCCACCGGAAAGTGGACAAGTACGACGTCGGGAACACACATCAGACGCCTGGCCTTAATCTGATTGAATTCCGGCCAGAATGCAGTAGGTGAATACCACGCTTTGACGTCATGGCGCTTGTTGGCTTCGTCAGCGACTGCAGATGCTTCCGACTCGCACATAAGCCGATATCCACTGTGCTTGGCGCGATTAAAAAAATTACTTTTAATGACGACGCGACGAAGGCTTGAGAGGCGAAAAATAAGCCGAGACTTTGCTAAGGACCTGATAGGTATCATTATTGCAAAAGTCAAAACCCCGATCGCCATGAGAAACGGCATCGCTGCAACACTAAAGACGGCCGTCAAAAAAATCGTAAATGGATTTCGTGATTTCGCGATCGCCAAAAAAGACGTTTTAAGAGCCATTTGAAGAGCATCTTTAGCTCGCACGAAACGGCCTTTCTCCCCAAACTTTCTTCTGAATCCAGCTTGCTTGTCTGAGACCACCCTCGATAACCCATATATCATGCCAAGTAAGGATGCATTTCTAGGAGAAATTATCTCGAAAGATTCCAAGTTCAGACCGAAACTTTCAAGAAGGTCTTGAAGAGGCGATCTCATCCATCTCGGTGCCGCAATTATGAACCTTACATCTTCGAATTGAGTCGATGCTCCCAGAAATTCTGCAAGAAATCGGCCCAATCCCTCATTACGCAAATCGACATGGGGACCATATGCCAGATATATTCCAAATGTCTTCATAGGCATTCAAGCACCGTGTCCAATAGGGAATCCTGTGAAGAATTGCCGTCTCTCCTTACCTGTACGATCCTCGGGTCTAGGCCTTCCATATTGACAAGGCGTAATACGGCATCTTCATCACTGGCGAGGACTGCCGCTGGTGTCGGTATTACCCCAAGCCTCGCCTGCCGAACTCGGAATTTCTCTGGCCGCTTCAAGTAGGTGGGATGCGCGTTCTGGACTATGACGACGACCGGCTTCATAGGGAAAATAGGGGTAGGCATTGATTCCTCAACCAGAATCCAGAGGTCACAATCTCCAAAGAAGTTAATCTGATCGTCAGGAACTAGGAAAATATCGCTATAAAATCCTCTTCCCATTCCGGCGTAGGTAGCTGCGCGATCTGCTGCTACCTTAGAGACTTGCTTCCACTCAAAGACTCGTGTTGGCAATTCAATTTCTTCTAGCTTTTGGGTGAACACAGCAGCCTTTTCCCTGGATTTTCTCGTTTTTACACCTTTTCCATTTTCGAAACGCGGCCTCTCAACGCCTAGAACGACGTCAAGCTGTTGATCCGCATGTGTAGCTTGGCTCAGAAGCTGCTGAGAGATGTTTAGTGCATCTCCAATATACCTTTTTGAACAGAGGACTGCCACGCGTCGCGGTTTTACCTGTTCGATTGGCTTTCGACTGGATGATGCAGCTTCTATCCTGCGCAAACCTTCCGACCACAAGGCCTGCGCGTTTTCTGCCTTCATAGCGTCAAGTAATGTCGATTGTGTCGATCTTACCTTATCGATGAATGCTTTGTCGCCATCCAGCAGCCGCCGAACCTTTCGTCTGGCTTCCTCCCACGACTTCGCCCGTCCGGGAAGCGTCACCCCTCCCATTCGATCCAGCATGCCGCCTGCCATAAAGACAAGCGGCATGCCGGCCTTCACGGCCTCAAACGGATGATAGTGGATGTGACGAGGCTCCCTGCTGTGATAAAACATGACCTGCATTTGGCGCATGTTTCTTCTGTGCTCTTCTAGGGGCAAATAGCCGAGAATATGGGGGTCACGGAGTTCTATAGATTGGGCGCCCGCGATCGCGTAGGGAAAGCCTTTGAACTGCTCTTTGAACTCATCGTATATTTTTGCGTAAGCTGGATTAAATCCGATATCCGGACAAACAAACATCACCCGGTTATCACCTCCAGTCCATTCGTTTTGTTCTGGAGTCGAAGCTCCAGCCATGCCCAGCGGGAGATAGACGGATTGCCTCTGCAGCCAGGGGCTTTCCACCTCGTGGAGGTTAGAATAGGCTTCAGCAAACCAGAAGCGCGAACCCAGTCGGCCAAGAGCTGCCTCTCCCTGTGGCAGTACTTCCAGAGCCTTGCTATACGTACTTTCTCCTGCCAGCCCGTATGTGCGCCATAGTATTTCGCCATGGAAGCGACGACACATCGTCTCTACGCCCTTTGGATCAAAGAGGATGAAAAATGCCATATCGAAATACTTGTTGGCGACTTCCCATACCTCTCGACGAGGGCCTGCATACCAGTCGGAACCATTTAGAATTGCTAACTCGTTTGTCGGTATGGTGAGGTTGGCGTCCTCCGAAAAGTCGACAGAAGCGGTCCGGAAATTTGCGTCGTTGGGATAAATCTTCGGAGTAAAAACCTCATACCCCAGTTTCCGCAACATAGGGATTTCAAACTTTCTTGCTGCGGTGTGATTGAGGATCCACATTACACGTGGAATGCCATCTACCCGAGCGTTGTTTTTCGAACGAACGAGGGCTGATCGGTCAAGAGGGCGATCTGGTTTCATTGCTGAACAGCGATTCCGTTGGCTTTTTTGTAGCTGTCTATGGCCTCAGTGATGCTGCCGTCAAAAATGATGGCCCCATGATGAAACACGATTCCCCTTGAGCAGATGGATTGCAGCGTCACAAAATCATGAGAGGCTAGAAGCAAAATTTCTGCATGCTCTACAAGGTCGAGAATGCGTTTACGTGCTTTTCCCATGAAGTTCGCATCGCCAGCGCCGATCACCTCGTCGAGAAGCAGGATATCGCCGCCCACGGCAGTGGAAATTGCGAAAGCGAGGCGCACTTGCATCCCGGCGGAATACGTTTTGATTGGATAGTCGATGAATTCCCCGATATCGGTAAAAGCAACAACCTCATCCTCAATCGAACGCATGAATTTTGGAGAGAGGCCCAGAAGAAGCCCTCGATAGAGGATGTTCTCCCGACCGGTGGCGTCTGGTTCAAAACCCAGGCTCAGATCGAATAATGACCGAACCGTCCCTTCGACCGCACGCTTTCCGGAAGAAATCGGGTATAAACCCGCGACCATCTTGAGAAAGGTGCTTTTGCCGGCCCCATTATGCCCGAGCAAGCCGACACGCTCCCCGGGGCCAACGTCAAGACTGAGATTTTTCAGGGCGTGTATGTCGACGATCTTCTCCCGTTCTCTTTTCAGCGATGCGAAAGACAATAGCATCGATTTCAGGGAGCGCTCCCTGAAGCCAACGGACGCGTAGTGAAGGTTAACAGACTGGAGGCGTATCCTATTTGTCATAGGTAAAAGATCGCCCTCTTTTCCGCGAACCTGCCCACCAGCACAGCTGCCGTCGATAGCGCGACAATAGTCCCAAAGCACCAAAGATAGTTGGCGGCAGTGGGCCATTCGCCGTTCAAAAGCGGGGCGCGAATAATTTGGAGCAGATGATAGATGGGGTTGTAGTCCAGGAGGACATGCAAATTGCCCTTACGGAATACGGAAGTTTCGAAATAGATCGGCGACACAAACCACATTGCCTGCATGACGAGGCCAAGCGCATGCGGCAGATCCCGGAAACGGGTACCGATATAAGCCATCAGAGTTGCCCATGGCCAGGCGATCATTGCCAGCACAGGAAAGATCGTAACCGCTGCGAACCAACTCCAAGACAGGTTTTGCGGAAACACGACAAGCACCCAAATTATGAGCGCCGTGCTGGCCATACCTAGCACGCACAATCCCGTCAAAACGTTGCGCAGCGTATAGATCGCCAGCGGGTGCTTGGTCTGCTTGATGTAGGGAGCGGCTTGAACGAAAGCTGATGCTCCCCCAATCACCGTCGTCGTGACATATTCCCAGACAATCATACCCGAGAGGATGTATGGCGCGTAGGCGCCGAGCGTGCTTCCGAAAATGTTGCTAAAGACCAGCGACAAAAGCAGGGTCAACCCAAGGGGCTGTAGGATTGACCAGAAGACCCCAAAAAAAGATCGCCTCCATCGTGCGCGAAGATCGGACATTGACAGGTGCCACCAGAAGTAGCGCGCTGCCCATACGTCTTTCATGTAATCAAGCAGGCTCATACTTCGTGCGATCGGAAAAAGGACGCGATGGTTCCGCAGATGCGCTCAAGCTGTTCGGGGGTTAACCTCGGGTAGCTCGGCAGATTGATCCCGCGAGCGCTGATGTTCTCGGCCACAGGCAACGCGATATCTGCCCGGCAATGCGGCATGAGATGGGCAGGCGGAAAAAACGGCCTGGTCTCAATCTCATTTTCCGCCAGATGTCTTCGCAGCAGCTCCCGTTGAGCAGGATCATCGACCAGCAGCGAACACATCCAGAAAGAATGCTCCACCGGTCCGATAGGCTCGTGAGTCCGCAAGGGCAATCCGGCAAGGGCTTGCTTATAGCTCTGCGCGATCCTCCTTTTGCTCGCAAGAAGGCTATCGGCAATCTCGAGCTGAGCCAGTCCGATCGCCGCCTGAATATTCGTCATCCGGTAGTTATACGCGAGCATGTCATGCCAGTATTCACGGTCCGGAGATACGCCCTGACTTTTTAGTCGCCGGCATTTGTCCATCACGTCAGCCGATCGCGCCAGCACCATTCCGCCTTCGCCAGTCGTGATTGTCTTGTTTCCAAAGAAACTGAAGGTGGCTGCATCACCAAATGTGCCGACATGCTGGCCTTTCCAGCGGGTTCCGAAACCTTCCGCGCAATCCTCAATGAGCAACAGATCGTGATCGCGGCAAAGGGCCGAGATCGCATCCATGTCGCAGGGGTGGCCATACAAATGCACCGCCATTACCGCGCGGGTGTTCGGCGTGATGGCGTTTCGTATGGCGTGCGGATCTACCTGCAGCGTGTCCTGCAGCGAATCCACATAAACCGGTCTCGCCCCGGTTTGCAAAATGGTGTTGATCGACGCCACATAGGTAAAACTTGGGACGATGACTTCGTCCCCGGGGCCGATGCCTAGTGCTTCCAACGCAAGGTGAAGAGCTACGGTGCCGTTTGCTACGCTGGTCGCTTGCTCCGCGCCGACATACTCGGCAAATGCATTTTCAAACCTCGCTATGAAGGCTCCGCGCGAGGAAATCCATCCTGTCGTCAGGCAGTCATTGACATAGACCGACACATTTCCGCCGAGGAATGGCTCATATACTGGAATTCGTGCCATGCTTACTCCGCGCGACCAAAGCGCTGATAGCCGTGCTCTGCCAAAAGTAGCTCTTGCTGGGCGCCCTTGAAGTCCTCTCTGGCCATTTCTTTGACCAAGTCGACAAACTTAATCTTAGGCTGCCAACCGAGTTTATTACGAGCCTTACTGGCATCGCCAAGCAGTGTTTCGACTTCTGTTGGACGGAAGTAGCGGGGGTCGACCTCCACGATGCATTTACCATTGTTGGCATGGTATCCTTTTTCGTCGACGCCATTTCCCTCCCACCGTATCTCGATATCCAGCTCCGAGGCTGCGAGAGTTACGAACTCGCGGACTGAGTGTTGCTCGCCAGTCGCGATGACGAAATCTTCTGGAGTCTTTTGCTGAAGCATAAGCCACTGCATTTCGACATAGTCTTTGGCGTGCCCCCAGTCGCGCAGTGAGTCAAGGTTTCCTAAATATAGTTTTTCTTGCATTCCAAGTTTAACACGAGACAACGCCCGTGTAATTTTACGAGTAACGAAATTCTCGCCTCTTTTTGGTGATTCGTGATTGAATAAAATTCCGTTGCAAGCGTATATTCCATACGCTTCACGATAATTTACTGTAATCCAATACGCGTATAATTTAGCAACTGCGTAAGGAGACCTCGGATAGAAGGGCGTTTTTTCGCTTTGGGGTGTCTCTTGCACGAGCCCATAAAGCTCCGATGTCGAAGCTTGATAGAATCGAACTTTATTTTCCAAGCCAATAACACGTATGGCCTCTAGGATTCTCAAGGCACCCAGCGCGTCGGAATTCGCAGTGTATTCCGGCTCTTCAAATGAAACCGCCACGTGGCTCTGTGCCGCAAGATTGTAAATCTCATCTGGCTTAACGATTTGAATAATGCGCATCAGGCTTGACGAATCTGTAAGATCGCCATGGTGCAATGTTAGATCTACACCTTTTTCGTGTGGATCGTGATACAAATGATCGATGCGGTCTGTATTAAACAGGGAGGTACGGCGCCTTATCCCGTGTACAGCATATCCCTTGTTCAGCAAAAACTCCGCCAGATAGGCGCCGTCTTGCCCGGTAATGCCAGTTATCAGTGCTGTCTTTTTCATAACACTCTCAATATGTGCCGCTAATTGCTCCCCCGAGCCCTTATCTTGTTAATTGCCGACCCTTGCGAGATCAGCGTCCACCATCTCGCAGATCATTTGTTCCAAAGAGATGGTGGCTTCCCAACCCAGTTTCGCCTTTGCCTTGGCCGGATTGCCGAGCAGTATTGGGACATCCGCCGGCCTGAAAAGGTCGGGATCGATGACAAGATAGTCGTCCATCTTCAACCCCACATGCTCAAACGCGATCCGGCACATGTCTCGCACCGTCGTCGTCCTGCCGGTCGCAACCACATAATCGTCGGGCTGATCCTGCTGCAGCATCAGCCACATGGCGCGGACATAGTCCTTCGAATGGCCCCAGTCGCGCTTGGCGTCGATATTGCCGAGCCGTAATTCCTTGGCCATGCCTTTCTTGATCCGCGCAACCGCGTCCGTCACCTTGCGGGTCACGAATTCGATGCCGCGAAGCGGCGATTCGTGGTTGAACAGGATGCCGCTCGAGGCGTGGATGCCGAAACTTTCACGATAATTGACGGTGATCCAGTGGCCATACAGCTTGGCGACCGCATAAGGGGAGCGGGGGTAGAAGGGCGTGGCCTCCGACTGCATCGGCTCCTGGATAAGGCCGTACATCTCCGACGACGAGGCTTGGTAGAAGCGCGCTTCGGGAATTTCGAGGCGCAGCGCTTCGAGCACATTGGTCACGGCCATCCCGGTGACGTTGCCCGTCAGGATCGGCTGCTGCCAAGACGATTTGACGAAGGATTGAGCGGCGAGGTTGTAGACTTCGTCCGGCCTTACGTCGCGCATGGTTCGCGCCAGGCCGGACAGATCCGTCAGATTTCCATCAACGATCCGGACCTCTTTCTCGATGCCCAGCCATTTCAGGCGTGTCGTGTTGACGTCGGCCGTGGTTGAGCGCCGTGCGAGCCCGTAGACCTCATAACCCTTGGCAAGCAGAAGCTCCGCCAGATAGGCGCCGTCTTGCCCGGTGATGCCGGTTATCAATGCAGTCTTTATCATCAACACTCGATGGGCTTTGGCGATTTGCTTTTTCCGAGCTCAGAAAATCCTTGGTCAGGACCGGCCATAAACGTCATCGAACCGCACGATGTCGTCTTCGCCGAGATATTCCCCGCTTTGCACCTCGATCATGACGAGCGGAAGGATGCCCGGGTTTTCCAGGCGATGCTTGTGGCCGCAGGGGATGTACGTGGACTGGTTGATCGTCAGCAGGATTTCGCTTTCACCGTTAACGACCTTGGCGGTTCCGCTCACCACCACCCAGTGCTCGGAGCGGTGGTGATGCGCTTGCAGGCTCAGGCGGGCATTTGGCTTCACTTCAATCCGCTTGATCTTGAAGCGGTGTCCTTCCTCCAGCACGGTATAGGTGCCCCATGGGCGATGCACCGTGCGATGCAGCGTAGCCGTCTCGTGCCCCGCCCCTTTAAGACGGCTATAGAGGTCCTTCACCTCCTGTGCCTTGTCCTTGTGCGCGACCAGAAGCGCGTCCGGCGTGTCCACGATCAGAAGGTCCGAGACGCCGACAAGACCGACCAGCCGGTCTTCGCCGTGCACATAGCAATTCGCTGCATCGTGCAGGATTGCCTCGCCCGTGGCGCGGTTGCCCTTGTCATCGGCCGGAACAAGCTCCGACAGCACAGACCATGAGCCGATGTCCGACCAATCGAAACCGCAGGGCACGAAACCCACATTACTTGCCTTCTCCATCACCGCATAGTCGATGGAAACGGCGGGAACGGCCGCGAAGCTGTCCCTATCCACCTCGACAGCAAGTCTGTCGGTGCTGTCCGCCGTCCTGCCTTTCTCGAGAGCCCTGCGCGCATTGGACAAGATGTCCGGGCACAGGTCCTGCATGGCTTCGAGCATCGAGCGGGCGGAGAAACAGAACATCCCCGAGTTCCAGAAGAAACGGCCGCTGGCGATGAATTGGGCTGCCGTGGCCGCATTCGGCTTTTCCACGAACCGAAGAACTCTATCGCCCTCAGCCTCGATGTAGCCAAAGCCCGTTTCCGGGCGATCAGGCTTTACGCCAAATGTGACGATCTGGCCGGAGGCCGCAAGCGCCGCCGCTCTCGCGACGCTCGCGCGGAAGCCGGCCTGATCAACGATCAGGTGATCGGCGGGGAGCACAACCAGGATGGCGTCCGGGTTCTCCCGCGCGACGTGCAATCCCGCCAGCGCAACTGCGGCCGCGGTATCACGGCCGAACGGCTCCAGCAGGAATGTGTTCTTCACGCGTGGAGCCGCAACTTCAGCATATTCGTCGGCGGTGAGAAACAGCAGATCACGGTTTGTGACCGTCACAACCTGCTCGACGCCTTCGAGCTCCACGGCGCGGGCGTAAGTCTTTCGAATGAGCGTTCCGCCCTCCGGCAGCGGGATGAAGGGCTTTGGATGCAATGCGCGAGAAATCGGCCATAGCCGGGAGCCGACGCCGCCACTGATGATGACAGGAACGATATTGGTCAAACTTCAACTTTCCAGGATTTGAGCCCGGCCGAGAGCGAGGCCCCAACTGAGCAATTCGTTTGCGCGCGATTCCGCCTTTGCCTCGACATAGCAGCGTAATTCAGGCGCGTTGCCCGACGCACGGAAGTGCACAACTTCTCCGTTACGGGCGGTGATACGCACACCGTCATGGTTGTCAATGTTCGCGATACCGCCGAGAACCGAGAAGATCTTGTCGGCATAGGTTGCGTCAGCCGCCACCTTGCCGAGAAAGGACGCGCTACTCTCGGTCGGCACGCCTTCAAGCCGACCGCTTGCGCCGGCGAGAAAGCGAAAGTCGGCCGCTACCTTCGCGAGCGGACGGCCGGTCCTTGCAATCGCCGAAAGCACGCAAAGGATTGGCAATACCGAATCCCGCGTCTGCAAAGCCGGAAGGGTGCGCCCACCTTTCTCGACGGGCGAGCCGAGCAGAACGCCGCCATTCGCCTCGAACCCGACGACACATTTTCCGCCCTCGGCGAGAGCGGTCGCGATACCTTCAATGACGTAGGGCGAACCCACGCGCGTGCGGACCACCCTTACAAAATAACCGCACCGTTCCAGACCAGAGTTGGAGCTGACCGGCGTGACGACGCAATCGGCACCTAAGAAATGCGCGGTGATGGCACCTACAAGATCGCCGCGCACGAAAACACCGCCGGCGTCCGCCACGAGCGGCCTGTCGCCGTCGCCATCGGTGGACACGATTGCATCGAACGGTTCCGCCGCCGCCCATTGCTTGAGGAGCGCCACATCCTCCTGCCTGAGCGCCTCGGTGTCGACCGGAATGAAATATTCGGCTCTGCCCAGAGCTATTGTCTCAGCGCCCAGTCCGCGAAGAATATCGACAATGATGTCCCTTGCCACGGAAGAATGCTGGTAGACGCCGATACGCAGGCCAGAAAGGCTACCTTTTTCGAAGAAACCTAGAAAGCGGTTCATGTAGCCCTGGGACGGCTCGGCGCTTAGCCGCACGGGATCAACTGCAAACAGTGACGGTACGGTGTCGCCCATGGCCGCGTGGATCTCGACGATGTCGCGTTCGTCGCGCTTGTCGATCTCGCCGTCGGCTCGGTAAAATTTGAGGCCATTCCTGTCGTCGGGGATGTGACTGCCCGTGACCATTATAGCCGGAGCGTTGTTGCTGCTGGCGTGAAGCGCGAGCGCTGGCGTCGGCAACGCTCCACAATCGACCGGCACCTGCCCGGCCTTGGCGATCGCCGCGTGAACTAGCTGCGCGATGTCTGGACTGGACGCGCGAAGGTCACGTCCGACATAGACCTCCGAGCCTTCATTCAATGCGCCCCGGTCGCGGAGCATGCGCAGGAAGGCGGCTGTATAGGTGTACGCCGGCGGCCCTCGAAGCTCGCTGACGAGACCGCGCAGCCCGCTGGTACCGAACTTCAAAGCCACCGTTTGCCATCCTTTCCGAAGAAATCTGGCCCGGTGCAAGTTAGGTAAACTGACGCCGATCTCGCGAGGTCTGCGATAGCACTACGGCGACTGCGGAGCATCGGACAACGCATCGCAATAGATCAACGCCAGCTGAGCTGGCTTGCCGTATATTTCGATTTAATATTAGATACTTCTAATACCAATGAGCAGAGAGATGTTCCTCTGCTTTCAGCAAGGATAGTGCCTTTCAAGAAGGTCTCCTTGAGTTGCCGAGCCCCCCGGCCCCGCAAGCTGCTCGTGCTTAGGTTTCGCGACGTGGCTTGTCAATCTTTACCTGAACCTTCGCACAGCCCCTAAACAAAGCCGGCCAGGGTAGCGATACACGGCCTCGTCCCCTATTTCACAGGAATAAAGGCCCTTCCCATCGGAAGATGTCCTATGGCGACCTCGACCGACGCCCGCCAATGCGGCGCCTGCCATCCGAACACGTTCGCAAACTTCGCGCTCGACAACCGTGAATTTTGCGGCCGCCTGGCCTTGGTTGGATAGTCGCTCGTCGCGATATCGCGCACGGTCGCGTGCGGGCCACCAAACGCACGGCTTGTGTCGAGGATGTGACGGGCAAAGCCGCTCCAGTTGGTGTCGCCCTCGCCCGCCATATGATAGATGCTGAAGGCGGCGAAATTCCTGTCGTCCGCCAGCTTCGCCGCCGCATGCAGGATGGCGTCGGCGATGTCGAGCGCCGAGGTCGGATTGCCCCATTGATCGGCGACGACCGCGATCTCGTCGCGGTCGGCCGCGAGCCTCAGCATCGTCTTGACGAAGTTCTTGCCGAAGGGGCTGTAGACCCAGGCCGTGCGCAAGATGATGTGGCGCGGATTGGCGGCGGCCACCGCCTCTTCGCCGGCGAGCTTGGAAGCGCCGTAGACACCGAGCGGGGCGGTGGCGTCGGTCTCGACATAGGCGCCATCCTTGGTGCCGTCGAAGACATAGTCGGTCGACAGATGGATGACCGGCACGCCGAGCGTTGCCGCGGCTTCGGCCACCTTGCCGGCGCCGATTGCGTTCACCGCGAAGGCCAGGTCCTTCTCGTCCTCGGCCTGGTCGACCGCGGTGTAGGCGGCGGCGGAAACGACGATGTCGGGCCTTGCCGCTTCCAGCGCCGCGAACACCGTGTCGGGCCGCGCCAGGTCGAGCGCCGGGCGGCCGACGGCGACGACTTCCACGCCGTCGCGGCCCCGCGCCGCCTCGACCAGGCTTGCGGCGACCTGGCCCTCGCGTCCGGTGACGGCAAGCCTCACGTGATCAACTTCCTGCTCTCGGCCGCGGTCGCGGCTGAGTTGCTTGCGACCGGACTGTTTTGGCTGCTTGCGGCCGCACCGTGGCCCAGCCGCTCGCCGGCGTAGTGCTGCTCGCGGATCGGGCCCCACCACCATTTGTTGGCGAGATACCAGTCGACAGTCCTGGCCAGCCCGCTGTCGAAATTCTCCTTGGGCGCCCAGCCGAGATCGCGCGCGATCTTGGAGGCGTCGATCGCATAGCGGCGGTCATGACCGGGACGGTCGGTGACGAAGGTGATCAGGTCGCGGTGGCTCGCGCCTCCCGCGCGCGGGCGCCTGGCGTCAAGCAGATCGCAGATCGTCTCGACGACGCCGAGATTGGTGCGCTCGGAATTGCCGCCGACATTGTAGCTCTCGCCCGGCCGTCCCCTGGTGGCCACCAGCTCGAGGGCCCGGGCGTGATCCTCGACGAACAGCCAGTCGCGCACATTGGCGCCGGCGCCGTAGACCGGCAGCGGCTTCTCGTCGAGCGCGTTGAGGATGACCAGCGGGATCAGCTTTTCGGGGAAATGATAGGGGCCATAATTGTTCGAGCAGTTGGAAAGCACCACAGGCAGGCCGTAGGTCTCGTGCCAGGCGCGCACCAGATGGTCGGATGCCGCCTTCGATGCCGAGTAGGGCGAGGACGGCGCATAAGGCGTCTCCTCGACGAACATGCCGCCGTCGAAAGGAAGGTCGCCGAAGACCTCGTCGGTCGAGATATGGTGGAAGCGGAAGCGGCCTTGGCGAGCCTCCGGCAGCCCGCGCCAGTATTCCAGCGCCGCATTGAGGATGCGGTAGGTGCCGACGATGTTGGTCTCGATGAACGCGCCGGGGCCGTCGATCGAGCGATCGACATGGCTTTCGGCCGCAAGGTTCATGACGATGTCGATGTCATCGCGGCGCAATATCTCCAGAACAGTGCGCTCGTCGCAGATGTCGGCCTGCTCGAAGCGGTAATTGTGCGCGTTCTCGATCGGCCTCAGCGATGCGAGATTGCCGGCGTAAGTCAGCTTGTCGAGATTGGTGACGCGGTAGGCCGGATTGGCGCACAGATGCCGGCAGACGGCCGAGCCGATGAAGCCGGCGCCGCCGGTGACCAGGAAATTCATGCCACCCCCTCCGCCGACGCAAACACCTCAGCCATGGCAAGCGTTGGCGCCTTTTGGTCCTTGTCCGAAAGCTGGAATCCGCCGGCTAGCGCCGGCCACTCGATGCCGATCGCAGGGTCGTCGAAACGGATCGACCGGTCATGCTCGGGCGAATAGGTGTCGGTCACCTTGTAGATCACCTCCGCATCCGGCACGAGCGTGACGAAGCCGTGCGCGAAGCCCTTCGGCACGAGGATCTGGTTGCCCTTCTCAGCCGACACCTCCAGCCCGACCCATTTGCCGAAAGTCGGCGAGGCGCGGCGGATGTCGACCGCGACATCGAACACGCTGCCCCTGACGACGCGCAGCAGTTTGGCTTGCGCGCGCGGCGGCAGTTGGTAATGCAGCCCGCGCAGCACGCCGGCCGCGGCGGAATAGGAATGGTTGTCCTGCACGAAGGCGAGATGGATGCCGGCCTCGGCGAAGCGTTGGGCATTCCAGGTCTCGCTGAAAAAACCGCGCGCGTCGCCATGCCGCTTCGGCACGATTTCCAGCACGCCGTCGAGGCCGAGCGTCCTGACCTCAAGCACCTTGATCCTCCATCAGATCGGCGACCCGCCGCCGCAGATAGGCGGCATATTCATTCTTGCCGAGCCGCGCCGCGCGATCGAGGACCTTGTCGGCGTCGAGCCAGCCCTGTTCGAAGGCAATCTCCTCGGGGCAAGCGACCTTTATGCCCTGGCGATGTTCGATGGTGCGAACGAAGAACGACGCTTCGTGCAGACTGTCATGCGTGCCGGTATCAAGCCAGGCATAGCCGCGGCCGAGCCGGTGGACTTGCAGTTCCCCGCGCTCAAGATAAGCATTATTGACCGCCGTGATCTCAAGCTCACCACGTGCCGAGGGCCGGATGGTGGATGCGATGTCGACGACCCTGTTGTCGTAGAAATAAAGACCAGTGACGGCCCAATTGGATTTCGGCTTGAGGGGCTTTTCCTCGATCGTCAACGCCTTGCCGGTGGCCTTGTCGAAAGAAACCACGCCATAGCGCTCAGGATCTTCGACATGATAGGCAAAGACCGAGGCCCCGCTTTCGCGTGCGGCTGCTGTCCGGCAGAGCTTTGACAGGCCGTCACCGAAATAGATGTTGTCGCCGAGGATCATCGAAACGTTGTCCTTGCCGATGAAATCGCGACCGATGATGAAAGCTTCTGCAAGGCCGTTGGGCTGCGGTTGCTCGGCATAGCACAGCTCAACGCCGAATTCCGAACCATCGCCGAGCAGAGCCTGGAAAACCGGCAGGTCACGCGGCGTCGAGATCACCATGATCTGGCGTATCCCTGCGAGCATCAGAACGCTCAGGGGGTAATAGATCATCGGTTTATCGTAAATCGGCAGGATTTGCTTGGAAACCGCTATCGTGAGCGGATAGAGGCGTGTTCCACTCCCCCCGGCCAGGATTATTCCCTTCAACATGCTCTCCATCGAGCTGCCGCGGCGTGCCCGGATACCCGGCGCCCACGGTCGAGTTTCGCATATTCAACTCGTTCGTTTATGCCCCAGCATGTACTAATATCGGATTTAATGCCCTCACTTGCAGTCATATCGACAAGGGGTCTGTTGGCCAGATAGCCGATTGAACGCACGGGCAAAGCCGGACACAGAAAAGCCGGCGGGCGCCGGTAGCCCCCCCGCCCCTCTTTAGTCGATAGCGCTAAGCCCCGCGTGACCCAATCCCACACCGCCCGCCCCACGCAGGCGGCCCCAGCCACCAA
>NZ_JARTVT010000006.1:0-200439 GCF_029625685.1 Mesorhizobium sp. WSM4976 | reverse complement strand
CCCCTATTTTTTCTTATATCTCCATTGGGTGTTTTTTCTATTTTTCCGTTTTACCCCGCCCGCCCCCCGCCCCCCCCCCCCCGGGGGGGGGGGCCGGGCCCCCCCCGGGCCCTTCTTGCGTCGATCGCGATCAGCCGCGCTTGACCAATGCCCACACGGCCGGCACCAGGCTGGCGGCCAGAGCCACCTTGATCAGGTCGCCGACGATGAAAGGCAGGACGCCGAACTGCCAGGATTTTTCCGGCCCGATGAGCATCGCCAGCCAGGCAAAGCCCATGGCCATCATGAGGACCTCGGCGATCAGCATGGCGCCGAACAGCTTGAAAGGACTGCGGTCCCAGCCGCGATCCGCGGCCCAGCCGGCGATCGCCGCCATGACCACGAAGCCGGCGAGATAGCCGCCCGTCGAGCCCAGCATATAGGCAATGCCGATGCCTTTTTCCGGCGTGCCCTGGAAGACCGGCAAGCCAAAAGCGCCCTCGGCGAGGTAGAGAAGCAGCGTCGCGACGGCCAGCCGCAGGCCGAAGGCCGAGGCGATAAGCAGCACGGCGAGCGTCTGCAGCGAAATGTCGACCGGGCCGAGCACCACTTTGGTCTTGGCCGAAAGCGTGAGCAGCAGGGTTCCGGCAAGCGCCAGGAAGAGCTGGGTCGCGAGCCGCGCGGCGCCTCGCTCCGGCAGAGTGAGAGAAACAAGCGGACGCATCGTGGTTGCAATTGCCATGGTCTTCCTCATTCTGGCCGATTCATCGGGTGGCTGATTTTCTGGCTTTAAGAATCTTCTTGATGCATGTCGTTCTCCCACTTTTGGGCGACATGCATTGATTTTCCTATATTGGCTTCTGTATCGGGCGGCAATCATTTTGCCGCATCGCAAAGGAATCCGGCATGGCGCTTGAGTTCGATACCAGCTTCGACCCGGCCTACGGCCGGGCGGTCATGGTTGCGCCGGATGTGCTGCGCATCACCGCCGGAAATCCGAGCCCGTTCACCTTCCAGGGCACCAACAGCTATGTTGTCGGCCGCGAAACTCTGGCGGTGATCGATCCGGGGCCGGAAGACGACGCGCATCTCGAAACGCTGCTCACGGCGATCGCCGGCAGACCGGTCAGCCACATCTTCGTCAGCCACACCCATCGCGACCATTCGCCTTTGGCGGCACGACTGAAGGAACATACCGGCGCGCCGACACTTGCCGAAGGCCCGCATCGGCCGGCGCGGCCCTTGCGCATCGGCGAGGTCAATCCGCTCGACGCCAGCGCCGACTTGACCTTCGCTCCCGATATCATGCTGGCCGACAATGCGCTGACTGAGGGCGAGGGCTGGGCGATCCGCACCGTGCTGACGCCCGGCCACACCGCCAATCATGCCGTCTTTGCCCTCGAGGGAAACGGGATCCTGTTTTCGGCCGACCATGTCATGGCCTGGTCGACGTCGATCGTCGCGCCCCCGGACGGCGCCATGGCCGACTACATGGGCTCCCTCGACAGGTTGCTGGCGCGCGATGATCGTCTGCTGCTGCCGGGCCATGGCGGACCCGTGACAGCGCCCCAAAGGTTCATGCGCGGCCTGAAGACGCATCGCAAGATGCGTGAAAGGGCGATCGTGGAACGCATCCGCGCCGGCGACCGGACGATCAGGGAGATGGTCGCGGCGATCTACCGCGACACCGACCCCCGCCTGCATGGCGCCGCGGGACTGTCGGTGCTCGCACATCTCGAGGATCTGGTCGCGCGCGGCCTGATCGCCACCGAAGGCGACCCCGCGATCGACGGCATTTTCAGTCCCGCCGGCTGATCACTCGGCTGGCGCAGCGCCGACCTGCCCGGCGACTTCCTGGTCGAGCTCGCCGAGGAAATCCGTGATGCGGGCGGCGTTGTCGCCGAGATCGTAGCGGCCGTAGCGCGAGGCCGAGCGCATGTCGACGATCACCTGCTCGCCATCGTCGGTGACGCGGATTGCGACGTCGGCCGGCAGTCCCAGCACGAAGCCCCTGGCCAGCGCATTGATCGTAGCTGCGCTCTGCCCGTTGATATCGGGATAAGGCGCCGTCAGTTGCCAGTCGCGGCGGTCGAGCACGGTTTCGACAGCGTCGACGACGGTTTCGAAAGGCAAATTGTAGCTGTGACCGCTGACCAGCGGATAGGCATCGGCCTGCAGGCTCTGCTCGCCCGGGGTCGGCGGCGAGAGCTCGTTCATGTCGCTCGTCCGGTCGCTGGTGTCCAAAACCGGCGGGTCGTCGAGATCGGTCGAGATGTCGCGCAGCGGCGGGTAGATCGTGGCCCAGTAGACGGCCACGCCGTAGGGCGCCAGCACCAGCAGCGCCAGCAGCGCGCCGACGCTGAGATCGCGGCCGCCGCGATCGCCGAAATTCCAGACCCTCGACAGGCCGAGACCCGCCAGCAACAGGGCGAGCGCCGCGAGCAGCGCAACGACCGCAAGCACCCACAGGAAAGGCGGCGTCTCGACGAATCCGAGCCGGTAACCAGCAACGGCGGTGAGCAGAAGGACGAGGGAAAATGCCCCGATCCGCCTCGACCAGCCGGCCGCCCTCGACGTCTGCCGTTCAGGAATAGATGCCATTCTCTGCCGTATCGTCCCAACCCGGGCCGAGAGTTAGCGGTTTTTGGCTCGGGCTTGAAGCCGAAAGATCGAACATTTTTCGTCAATCCGTCGGCAGGCGATAATCCTTGAACTGGGCGCGCAGACTGGTCTTCTGGATCTTGCCGGTGGCGGTGTGCGGAATTTCGCCGACGAATGCGACGTCGTCGGGCATCCACCATTTCGCCACCTTGCCGCTCATGAAGGTGAGGATATCGCCCTTGCTCGGCTCCCGGCCGGGCTTGGGGACGACGACCAGCAAGGGCCGCTCGCCCCATTTGGAATGCGGGATGCCGATCGCCGCCGCCTCCGCCACGTCCGGGTGGCCGACGGCGAGATTCTCCAGGTCGATGGTCGATATCCATTCGCCGCCGGACTTGATGACATCCTTGGCGCGGTCGGTGATCTGCATGTAGCCGCTGGCGTCGATATGGGCGACATCGCCGGTGTCGAACCAGCCATCGGTATCGAACTGCTCGGCGCCTGCCCCGCCATAATAGGCGCGGGCCACGGCCGGGCCACGTACCTTGAGATGCCCGAAGGTCTTGCCGTCCCAGGGCAGCGCGTTGTTTTCGTCGTCGGTTACTTTCATTTCGACGCCGAAGGGGGGAAAGCCCTGCTTGGCCTGGATATCGAGCCGCGCCTCGCCGGTCAGCGTCTCATATTGCGGCTTCAGCGTGCAGAGCGTGCCCAGTGGCGACATCTCGGTCATGCCCCAGGCATGCACCACCTGCACATCGTAATCATCCTGGAATTTTGCGGTGATGGCGCGCGGACAGGCAGCCCCGCCGATCACGACCTTCTCTAGATAAGGCAGCTTCTTGCCGGTCTCTTCCAGATATTGCAGCAGCATCATCCAGACCGTCGGCACGGCGGCGCTGAAGGTCACCTTTTCGGTGTCGAGCAGTTCGTAGATTGAGGCGCCATCCATCTTGCAGCCCGGCATCACCAGCTTGGCGCCGATCATCGGTCCGCTCTGGCCGAGGCCCCAGGCATTGGCGTGGAACATCGGCACCACAGGCAGCGCCACATCGCGCGTCGACAGGCCCATGGCGTCGGGCATGGCGGCCATCATGGCGTGAAGGACATTGGAGCGGTGACTGTAAAGCACGCCTTTGGGGTCGCCCGTCGTGCCCGAAGTGTAGCACATGCCGGCGGCGGTATTCTCGTCGAACGTCTTCCAGGCGAAATCGCCGTCGGCCTCCGCCAGCCATTCCTCGTAAGCGACGGCATTCGCCAGCGACGTTTGCGGCATATGCGCCCGGTCCGTCAGCACGATCACCCGTCGCAGCGATCCAACCGCACCGGCGATCTTTTCCAGCAGCGGCACGAAGGTGATGTCGACGAAAATCGCCTTGTCCTCGGCATTGTTCATGATCCAGGCGATCTGCTCGGGAAAAAGCCTCGGATTGAGCGTGTGATAGATCGCGCCGATGCCCATGATGCCGTACCAGGCTTCGATATGGCGGGCCGTGTTCCAGGCAAGGGTCGCGATGCGATCGCCGAGCCTGAAGCCGTCACGCTCCAGCCGCTGCGCCACCTTGAGCGACCGGTGATGGATTTCGGCAAAGGTCGTGCGCACGATCGGCCCTTCGATCGAGCGCGACACCACCTCCCTGCTGCCGTGCTGGCGTTCGGCGTGGTCGATCAGCTTGTGGCAAAGCAGCGGCCATTCCTGCATCAATCCGAGCATCTATTCCTCCCCTTTGCGCATTCGCGTCGTTTGTTCCGCACATTGTGGACGAACTGGCGGATTGTCCAGCCGCCATAAGTCGAAGCCGTGGACGGATCGAAGAACCGGGAAAACCGCCATAATCCGGCCATCCTCGCCGTTAAGTTTCGTTAACGGGCTGGGTGAGATTGGCGAATGGAGTGGTTCGCATGGACGCGCAGCTCGACGAAAAGGCCCTCGAAAGCACGCTTGCCGAAAGTCTGGACGATCTGACGCCGGACATCAAAACCGTTTCCGAAGATGAATTTGCCGAGGTCGTCGGCGGGGCGCTGGAGGCCGTCGGCGGAACGCTGCTGTTCAAGATGCGCGTCGAAAACGGCGAGAACGGTGAGCATGTCGCCGCCGCCTGCATCGGCGACGCGGGCAATCGCCAGTTCCTGCTGCTGACGCTGCCGACCAGCGGTGGCGCGCTCAAGGTCGAAACCGCGGCAAGAAGCACCAATCCCGTGGCTGGCATTGCCGCCGCCTATGCCGGGCTCATGGATGCCTTCAAGACGGCCGCCTGACGGCTGGCCACAGACATTCAATGAATGGTGATGACGTCTCGCGCTGCGCCGGCTTGCGCGGCGCATTGGCTCAACACATGTAAGTCTCCCCGAGAACGTTTCACCGAAACGACGAACCGCTCTCTTTGTTCTGACGCAATTCCGGACGGAAAATCGCTTCGCACTTTCCCTGGAATTGCTCCTGGAGACCATTCATGGACAAGTTCGCCAACCCTGCCCCCGGCTTCCAGCGCAATCCCGACAAGGCGATCACCGTCGAGCCTTATCGCGGCAGCGTCACCGTGCGCGCCGGCGATACCGTCATCGCCAGATCGAGCCGGGCCAGGGTTCTGTCGGAACCGCCATATCCTGCGGCCTTCTACATCCCTTTCGACGACATCGATTTCAGCAAGCTCTCCGGCAGCGAACACTCGACGCATTGCCCCTACAAGGGCGATGCCAGCTACTGGAGCGTCCAATCCTCCGGCGAAGCCGGCAAAAATGCCATGTGGGCTTACGAGCAGCCGTTCGACGAGATGACCGAAATCCGCAATCACGGCGCGTTCTACACGAGCAAAGTGACGGTCGAAGCGACGCCCGATTGAGCACCAGGTCCGACGTGGCCGTTGCCGGTGGTCGCTTAAGACCAAGCCGGAATATCGTCACCCAATGGCGAAGCGACGCTGCGCAATGCGACTGCAATTCAGCCGCCGCGACACTGCACGCTCAATCCGTCGTGCCGTTGTTGCCGACGCCTTCCGCATCGTCCAGGCGCACGAAGGTCATGCCTTTCTGCTTCAAGGCGAGCAGCCCCTGAACCACGCCCTCGCCGGCCGCATGCGTCGGCTGGTTGATGTGGGCGATGATGACGTCGCCGTCCTTTGCGGCGCCGATGCGGCGTGCCGTTTGCTTGGCGCCGAGCAGCGAGCCGCCGTCGCCATTGACCGAGAAGCCGGCGATCTTGAAGCCCAGCTTGCGGATCATGGCGATCGCCGATGGGCTGTATTCCGCGGTGGCCCCGCGAAACCATTTGGGCGCCGGCCCGCCCGCGCTGGCGAGCGCTGCGGCGCCGGATTCAACCTCGGCCTGCACGGCGTCCGGGCTGCCGGCGCTGCGGATGCCGTAGATCTTCTGCGGCGTATCGACCGCCGGAATGTGGCGGCCACCGTGGTTTTCCAATTCGAACAGGTCGGGATGCGCCCGCATGATCTCGACGGCTTCGGCATTTCGCTTGAGCCAGATGCCGGTGACGAAGATGGTCGCCGGTATGCGGTTGTCGACAAGCGCCGAAAGAATTCGAGTGTCGGTCTTTCCACCGCAGGCATCGAGCGTCAGGGCGACTCGCCCGCCCCCTTCCGCGGCTTGCGGCTTCAGATGCAGCGTCGGCTCGACCAGCGTGGCTGCATTGCCGGGCGAGCCCGCGAACAGCGCCAACGCCATCGCACAAAGAGAGTTTCGAAGCAGACCCATCATCCATTCCAAGCCGGCGCGCCCGGTCAGTCGCCGCATCGCGCCAAAGAAAACTTGCCTCCGCTCGTTCCAACAGACCGGCATCTAGGCGAAAATGGGGACGTCCGACAGCGCAAAAAGAGAAATCGCGACAAAATGCTTTCGCCTTACATCTCGGCTTCCAGGGCAGTCTTCGTTCGCGCCAGGAGTTCGAGCACAGCCTCGACCACATGAGCGACCTCCAGGCGCCAGACGCAACAGGCCTTATTGGGGTCGGGCCTTTCGCAAAGGCCATCGCCGACGCAGTCGCAGGGCATGGACGGGCGCACCGGGATGCTCGGCGCGCCAACCGGCCCCCAGCGGACCGGGCTCTGCAGGCCGAATAGGCCGACGACGGGAATGCCGGCAGCCGCCGCCATGTGCATGGGACCGCTGTCATTGCCGAGAAACAGCCGCGCCTGCTTGAACAGCGCCGGCAAGGTTTCGAGCTGGACCGATCCGGCCAGATTGACGATCGGCGTCTTCGCGGCCGCGAGAATACTTTCGACCGCCTCGTTCTCATCCGGACCGCCGACCAGAACCACGTCCAGACCGGTTTCGGCCCAAATCCGATCAATCGCGGCGGCAAAGCGCTCCGGCTGCCAGCGGCGTCCGGGAAAGCTTGCCCCGGCATGGATCGCGACGAAGGCGTTCGGCCGAAGGTGGAATTTGTCGAGCAGCGCCAAGGCTTTCGCTATTTCGGACGGCTGCGGCTGCAAGGCGGGAAACCGCACGCGCAACTCTATGCCAAGCGCCTCCAGCGGTGACAGATACCGATAGAGAAAGTGCTGCCCGCCATAGCCGAACGGCTTTGCCTTGACGTTGGCGGGCTGGCGCTCGAACCAACGCAGCGGCCTTTCGGACGGATGATATCCGACGCGAACCCGCGCGCCGACCAGTCCTGAGATGAACCGCGACGTGCGCGTGTCGGTGATGTCGATGGTCATGTCGAAATGGTGGCGGCGCAATCTGACCAGCGTGACAATGAGCTCCTGCAGGCGCCGCAGCGGCGTGCCGCGCATATGGGAACGGCGGAAGGTCACGACCTCAGAGGCAGCGCCATTGGCCGTGAGAAGACTGGCGAAGCGGGCGTCGCAGAGGAAGACGATGCGGACGCCCGGATATTCGAGCTGCAGGTTCTTCGCCAGCGCGGTGGCAAGAACGAGATCGCCAATATGCTTGGTTTGCAGGATCAGGATCGAGCGGAAGGGGCCAGGACGAGCTTGGAACATCCGGGTCCCGGAAGGATCGGAGTCCACCAAGCTGGGTTTAGACGTCGACATCCAAAGCCGTCACACGCATGTTTCACGTGCGTCTCATATACAAGACCACAAGGTCGTGGACCAGACCAACTCGCGCGACCTTGGACGACGCTGAATTGCCCAAATGTCAGACCGCGGCTTCCAGAACCATCTCGGTGCGCGCCAGGAGTTCCAGCACCGCGTCAACCACTGGATCGACCTCCACGCGCCAGACGCAGCAGGCCTTGCTCGGATCGGTCCGGCGGCACAGGTCGCCACCGACGCAGTCACAGGGCATGGACGGCCGCAACGAGATGCTGGGCACGCCGACCGGCGCCCAGCGGACCGGATTGGTCAGGCCGAACAAGCCGACAACCGGCGTACCGGCTGCGGCCGCCAAATGCATCGGCCCGCTCTCGTTGCCGAGAAACAGCCGCGCCTCCTTGAGCAGCGCAAGCAGGGTTTCCAGCCGCAGCGCTCCTGCCAGATTGACGACAGGCGTCTTCGCCGCGGCCACAATCCTGTCTGCCCCTTCGTTCTCGTCCGGACCGCCGACCAGGACCACGCGCAAGCCTGTCTCGCCGGCAATCCTGTCGATTGCCTCTGCAAAGCGCTCAGGCTGCCAGCGGCGTCCGGCGAAACTTGCTCCCGCATGAACCGCGACAAAAGCGTTTGGAAGGATATGGTGCCGGGCCAGCAAAGCCAGGATGCGGGTCGTCTCGAATGGCAGCGGTCGAATGGCCGGGGCCCTGATGCGCAGATCGACGCCGAGCGCCTCCAACGGAGACAGATAGCGGTAGAGAAAGTGTCTCTTGCCAAATCCGAAGGGCTTCATCCTGACATTGGCGGGCTGGCGCTCGTACCAGCGCAGAGGCCGCTCCGTCGGAGAATAGCCGATCCGGACCGGAGCATTGACCAGCCCGGAAATCAAACGCGAGGTTTTCGAATCGGTGATGTCGATGGTCATGTCGAAGCGATGCCGCCGTAGTTCCTGCACCACGCGCAAGAGCTCGCGTCCCCGCTCGAACGGCGAGCCACGCATCCTGGCGCGGCTGAGGGGGATGGCCGCGGCGGCAATGCCGTGGGCCGTCAGGAAGCCGGCCAAATGCGTTTCACAAAGAAACGCGATCCTGACGCCCGGATATGCAAGCTGCAGATTGTTCGCCAGCGCCGAGGCAAGCACGATGTCGCCGATGAATTTGGTCTGCAGAACAAGGATCGACCGGAAGGCGGTGGGTGTAATCTGCAACATGGGTTTCTGACACCAAAAAGTTCGGTGTCGGAAACTCCCTCGAAACGGTGTCGATATTCAGGGCCGTCACGCGCACGTTCGCGTGACATTCCATACAAAACTGTAAGGTCACTTGGGGTGCCGCTCCCCGGAATGACCGCCTCAGGCGCGTTTAGCGGCGCCCTTCGCCGCCACCACCGCCGCCTGGGCGGCCGCGAGCCTGGCGATCGGCACACGGTAGGGCGAGCATGATACATAATCGAGTCCGACCTCCTCGCAGAAGCGGATCGAAGCCGGATCGCCGCCATGCTCGCCGCAGATGCCGAGCTTGATGCCGGGCCGCGTCGCCTTGCCCTTTTCAGCCGCGATCCGCACCAGTTCGCCGACGCCATCGACATCGAGCGACACGAACGGATCCTGCTCGATGATGCCCTTTTGCCGGTAAGTTTCAAGGAAGGACGCCGCGTCGTCGCGCGATATGCCGAAGGTCGTCTGGGTGAGGTCGTTGGTGCCGAAGGAGAAGAATTCGGCGGCTTCGGCAATGACATGGGCGCGAATCGCCGCGCGCGGCAGCTCGATCATCGTGCCGGTGAGGTAGTCGATCTTGGTGCCGGTCTCCTGCATGACGCTTTGCGCCACCGCGTCGATGCGCGCCTTGACGTATTCCAGCTCCTTCACCAGGCCGACCAGCGGCACCATGATTTCCGGCACCACCAGCGCCCCGGCCTTGCGTCCGGCCTCGACCGCGGCCTCGAAGATGGCGCGCGCCTGCATTTCGGCGATCTCCGGATAGGAGACGGCGAGCCGGCAGCCACGATGGCCGAGCATCGGGTTGAACTCATGCAATGCCTCGGTGCGCTGCCTCAGCTTGTCGGCCGAAACATTCATGGCGCTCGCCACCTCGGCAAGCTCGGCCTCGGTCTTGGGCAGGAATTCATGCAGCGGCGGGTCGAGCAGTCGGATCGTCACCGGCAGGCCGGCCATGATCTCGAACAGCTCGAGGAAGTCCGAGCGCTGCATCGGCAGCAGCTTGTCGAGCGCACCGCGCCTGTCCTTCTCGGTGTCGGCCAGGATCATCTCGCGCATCGCGACGATGCGGTCGCCGTCGAAGAACATGTGCTCGGTGCGGCAAAGCCCGATGCCCTCGGCGCCGAAGGAGCGCGCCATGCGCGCGTCGAGCGGCGTCTCGGCATTGGTGCGCACCTTCATGCGGCGCGCGGCGTCGGCCCATTCCATGATGGCGGCGAAATCGCCGGAAAGCTCGGGCTGCAACATGGCGACGGCGCCCTTCAGCACCTGGCCGTTGCCGCCATCGATGGTGATGATGTCGCCCTTGCGTAAGGTCTGGCCCATCGAGACCAACGTGCCGGCCTTGTAATCGACGCGCAGCGAGCCGGCGCCCGACACGCATGGCTTGCCCATGCCGCGCGCCACCACCGCGGCGTGGCTGGTCATGCCGCCACGCGTGGTGAGGATGCCTTCGGCGGCATGCATGCCGTGGATGTCCTCGGGACTGGTCTCGATGCGCACCAGGATCGCCTTGCGTCCCTGAGCCTTGGCGTCCTCCGCGTCGGTAGACGAGAAGACGATCTCCCCCGTGGCGGCGCCGGGCGAGGCCGGCAGGCCCATGCCGATGACATCACGCGCCGCCTTCGGATCGATGGTCGGGTGCAGGAGCTGATCGAGCGAGGCCGGATCGATGCGGGCGACAGCCTCCTCCTTGGTGATCAGGCCGTCCCTCGCCATCTCGACGGCGATCTTCAGCGCCGCCTTGGCGGTGCGCTTGCCGGAGCGGGTCTGCAGCATCCACAATTTGCCGCGCTCGATGGTGAATTCGAGGTCCTGCATATCGCGGTAGTGCTTTTCCAGCCGGTCGGAAATGTCGACGAAGGCCTGGAAGGCGTCGGGCATCAGCTTCTGAAGCGACGGCTTGTCGGAGCCGGCGGCGATACGCGCCGTCTCGGTGATGTTCTGCGGCGTGCGGATGCCGGCCACCACGTCCTCGCCCTGGGCATTGACCAGGAACTCGCCATAAAGCTGCCTTTCGCCGGTCGAGGGATTGCGGGTGAAGGCGACGCCGGTCGCGGAGGTATCGCCCATATTGCCGAACACCATGGCCTGGACATTGACCGCCGTGCCCCAGCTTTCCGGGATGTCGTGCAGGCGCCGATAGGTGATGGCGCGGCTGTTCATCCAACTCGAGAACACGGCGCCGATCGCGCCCCAGAGCTGCTCGTGCGGGTCCTGCGGGAACGGCTTGCCGAGCTCTTCCTCGACCTTGGCCTTGTAGAGCGAAATGACGCCCTGCCATTCCGGGGCCGTCAGCTCGGTGTCGAGTTCGTGGCCGAGGCTCGCCTTCTGGTCCTCGAGGATTTCCTCGAACACTTCGTGGTCGAGGCCCATGACTACGTCGGAATACATCTGGATGAAGCGGCGGTAGCTGTCATAGGCAAAACGCGCATCGCCGGAATCGGCGGCCAAAGCCTCGACCGTCTCGTCGTTGAGGCCGAGATTGAGCACCGTGTCCATCATGCCGGGCATGGAGGCCCTTGCACCGGAGCGCACGGAGACCAGAAGCAGCTTCGACGGATCGCCGAAACGGCGGCCGGTGATCCGGCCGATATGGTCGAGAGCGGAGACGACATCCGCCTCGAGCCCATCGGGATAGGCGCGGCCATTCGCGTAGTAGGCGTTGCAGACCTCCGTGGTGATGGTGAAGCCCGGCGGCACCGGCAGGCCGAGGCTGCACATCTCGGCCAGATTGGCACCCTTGCCACCGAGAAGGTTGCGGTCGCCGGCACGGCCTTCGGCGGCGCCGTCGCCGAAGGTGTAAACCCATTTGGTCATGCTTGCCCTCCAGTAATGGAAGATAGAAACAGCCGGACCACGGCCCGGTTCCCCGCCCTTCCCGGTCCGAGCGATAGGGTGCTGCAGTGCGAAAGGCAAGGCACCGACCAGAGCTCGTAGGCACTACAATCGATTAAGCAAAAGCTGCGTCAAAAAGACTTGCCGGAGGATATCGCGCATTATAGAACATAACAGGAACATAGTGGAGTAGCCTGATGAAACTCAACGGAAAACTCGACTACCTGGAACTTCCGGCAACGGGCGGCACGCTGGACAGCGTCAAATCCTTCTACAGCGCCGCGTTTTCATGGTCGTTCACCGACTACGGCCCAACCTATTCCGCTTTCGCCGAAGGGCTCGACGGCGGTTTCCAGGCCGATGCCCGGGAAGCGCCGGCCAAACCGCTGCCCGTGCTCTACTCCGAGAACCTCGAGGAAACGCTGGATGCGGTCGAGAGCGCCGGGGGGACCATCGTCAAGCCGATCTTTTCCTTCCCTGGCGGCCGACGGTTCCACTTCAGCGATCCGGCGGGCAACGAACTGGCGGTGTGGGGACATTAGAAAAGATGCGGATTTCGAGTTTTTTTGCTGTTGACAGCCAGGCCGGGGTCACTCCAACAAACAGCGGCGATCTTCCAACGGCAAAAAGCAGGTTGATGAAACAAGCGGCGTTCGGGGTTTGGCTTCCGAGTTGGCCGGAAGGCCAAGCGGACTTTACACTGAGGGCTTCGCCCGGCGCCTGCGGTCGACTGGATTTCAGCAAGGCAAGGTCTTCGTGGGGCGGGACTTGCGCGACAGCAGCCCGGCAATCGCGCAGGACTGCTTGGCGGCGCTGGCCGCGTCCGGCTTCCAGCCGGTCGATTGCGGCCCCATTCCCACACCCGCGCTTGCCTTTTTGCCCGCCGGCACGACGCTGCGGCGCTGATGGTGACCGGCTCGCATATCCCCGCCGACCCCAACGGCATCAAGTTCTACGGACCTAAGGGCGAGATCGACAAGGCGGACGAGGCCGCGATCACCCTTTCTGTCGCTGAGCTGCCGAATTGTTCCGCGGCGACCTGATCGGGCTGGCCACGGCGCTCTTCCTCAAGGCCGACGTCGTGGTGACGCCGGTCACCTCCAACTCGGGCATATCCGAGGCTTTCGGGTTCAGCGTCTGGAGAACAAAGGTCGGCTCCCCTTTCGTCATGGAGGGAATGAACGCCGCGCGGCAGGCAGGCGGCATCGTCGTCGGCTTCGAAGCCAATGGCGGGGTTCTGCTGGGATCCGACTGCCTGGTGAACGGCGGAATACTTTCGGCGCTGCCGACGCGGGATTCATTCTTGCCGATACTTGCCGTGCTGGGCACTGCGGCATCGGCCGGCAAATCGCTGTCCGGCCTGCGTGAAACCTGGAATCTTCCGGTCTGCGCCAGCGAGCGGCTCGAGAACTTGCCGGTCGAGACGTCGCGCGGCTTGATGCACAAGCTCGCCGACCGCGACGCACTGCAGCGGTTCCTGGCACCCTTTGGCGCGGTGGCGGACGTAGACGTGACCGACGGTCTCAGGGCGCGCATGACCAGCGGCGAGATCATCCATCTGCGGCCTTCCGGCAACGCTCCGGAATTTCGCTGCTATGCCGAGGCTGCCAGCCATCACAGGGCAACCGAAATCGTGGCAGTGGCGCTGGAACGGGCGCGGGACGCCGCACTGGCGGATAAGGTGGAGGCCGTATAATGACAGCGGTGCCGGCGATTGCCGCAGGCGTGGAGCGCTCAATCCGGCAACGATGGGGACTCCCGCCCGCATCTTGCTCGATCACCGAGACCATCGATGACAAAGACAGCATTGATGACCGGCATCACCGGCGGCCGCTCGACGAAAGCACGCTGCTTGCCCCGACCGACGACTACGCCGCGACCAAGGCCGCGGCGCAGCGGCTTTTAGTTGATGTTGCGGCATTGAGCTTTGCTTCGCCCCGTCCTATAAGGCCGCGCGCAAGCGGGCATGCCCGCCTGCTGGGGCGTCGCCAAGTGGTAAGGCATCGGTTTTTGGTACCGACATTCCCAGGTTCGAATCCTGGCGCCCCAGCCACTTGATTTCATTAGTTTTTTGACGCTCGAATGGAGTCCGGGCAGGCCGACGCGGCCCGTCCCATTCTCGTCGGCAAGAGCCTTTACAGTCCGCGATAGGCCCTTGCGAACGGCATGGGGCGTTGCCGCCCTCCCTATTGGATGGCCGGAAGTCCGATGCCTCGGCGAGTTTTAGGCAGCAATATTCGTTCTCCACGCTGGCTGAGCGATCAATCCCGTTCGGCAATCGCCCGAGCACAGGGTGTTTTCCAGTCCGGCCCGAACCATTCGGCCGACATCGCCAGCCGTCCCGTCGAAACCGACGAAATCATTCTCGAAAATCTCAATCCAGTCGAGCCCGGCCGCCGCGATGGCGGAGAGCTTTTCAGCGAAATCACCGCCCCTAGAGATCCTCGCGATCGGAGTTTATGTCCCAGTAGCGGCTCGATCCGTCGCCCCGGCCGAAATCATCGCCGAAATCTCTTTGCAAGCCTTCAAGGCGCTTGCCTCTTCGACCGCCTGCAGCGGAGCGCGGACCCGCGCCCAGACGGCATCGCCGGTTTGCGCAGCCAGTATCGCCTTGACCGCCGGCACGACGGGTAGCTTGAGCAGCCGGCCGAGCAAGGCATCGATCAACGGATCGTCTTCTCCGCCCACCAACTTCGCCACCAGGGCCGGCGCGAAATTGGCCACGCCGCTGATCGCGCCGCTGGCGCCCTGCCTGACCGCTTTGGCCAGATGACCTTCATGGCCGACAAGAATCGCGAGGTCGGCATGCTCAGCAAGCAGCGCCGTCGTCTGGTGCCAATCTCCGCTGGAATCCTTGACACCGGCAATGGCGTGCGGGAACGCGACGCGAAGGCGCGCGACGAGTTTCGGGCCGACGCGCACGCCGGTGAGGTCCGGAATGTTATAGAGGATGACATCGCGGCCGGCCGCGCCGGTTCGCTCAAGCACCTCCGCAAACCAGCGATAGACGCCTTCTTCCGTCGGCTGCTTGAAATAAAAAGGTGGCGTCAGCAGGATGCCGCCGCAGCCCGCCTCAAGCGATCGCCGCGCATGGTCGCCGGCGTCCTGTGATGACGGCCCATAGACGCATTCGACCAAGTTGCCGGCGCCGATCCCGGCGGCGGCCATGCGTTCGTAGAGCGGCGCGCGGGCCGAGGCCGAAATGGAAATGCCTTCGCCGGTCGTGCCGAAGGCAGTCACCACCTGCATGCCTTGCCCAAGCAGATGTTTGGCGTGGGCGGCAAAGCGCGGCCAGTCGATGGCGCCTATATCGTCGAACGGCGTTGTCAGCGCCGCGCTGACGCCGATCTTCTTGCGCATGGAATGGCTGTCGATCACTCGGGATATCCTTGGTCAGTTGGGAGATGTTTCGAGGAGCATTCGGCGCAGGGCGCCAAGGTTGGCCGGCATTCGCCCGGTGAAGATGCAGAACGCGTCGATACCTTGGCGGAAGAACAGTTCGTAGCCGCTGAGCACCTTGAGGCCCGCAGCCTCCGCTTGCAGTTTGAACATCGTATCGACTGGCGTGTAGACGGCATCGAACGCCCATCGCTGCGGCCCGAGCAATTCCGGCGGCACCGGAGACCCCGGATACCCGATCATGCCGAGCGGCGTGCAATTGACGAGACCCTCCGCGCCGTCCATAACCAATCGTATATCGTCGCCGGATGTTGTTTTGACACTGCGTCCGGAGACTGCAGCGATCGCGACGGCGAGTGATCGTGCCTTCCCGGCATCGCTGTCGATGATGGTCAGAGCTTCAGCGCCAAGCGCAAGCAGCCCGAAGGCTACGGCCTTGCCGACGCCACCGGCTCCGATCACAACGACGTTTCCCGGCGGCTGCCCCCCGAACGTCGCTCGGTAGGCGGCGATGAAGCCGGTATGGTCGGTATTGTACCCCAATGCGCCATCCGGCCCAAAAACCACTGTGTTGACCGAACCGATGCGTCTGGTCAGCTCGTCGTCGATCCGCAGCCTGGAAACCACCGCCTCCTTGTAGGGATAGGTGACGTTTACGCCGTGGATGCCATCGTCACGACAGGCGTTGAACACGGCGTCGAAGTCCTTGGCCATGTCGCGCGGGACGAACAGGTCATAGGTGACGTCCAGGCCGCAGAGCCGGCCGGCGAAACGATGCAGATCCGGAGAGCGCGAGCTCTTGATGTTGTCGCCGATCAGGCCGAGTCTGATCGGGCCGGCCAGACCGGAACTCCCGGTTCCCCGCGAAGCCGTGCTCATCCCTGATATCCGAACTGCTTCGGCAGCCACAACACGATTTCCGGAAACAGGATCATCAGCAGCAACGCGAAGACCAGAACGCCAATGAACAGCCAAATCTCACTGATGATGTCGCGCAGCGGGATGCGCGTCGTCGCGTTGATGACGAAGAGCACGACCCCGTACGGTGGAGTGATCAGCCCGATCATGGTGTTGACCACCACGACGACACCGAAATGTACCAGGTCGATCCCGAGCAGCCGGCAGGTAGGGATGAACAATGGTATGATGACGAGGATGATCGTCGATGCATCGAGCAGGCAGCCGAGCAGCAGCAGCAGGACATTGACCAGGAACATGAAGGCGAGCGGTGATATGTTGACGCCCTGCAGCGACGAGGCCAGTTGCGCTGGAATGTTCTCGCTAGCAACGATGTAGTTGAAGATCAGCGCGCCGCCGATCACCAATCCGATCGCGGCCGAAGAGCGCGCGCTTTCGGACAGGATGGCATAGAGGCTCCGCCAGCTCAGCGCGCGATAGAACACGCCGGCAAGGATCAGCGCGTAGGCGGCAGCCACGGCGGCGGCTTCGGTCGGCGTCGTCGCGCCGCCATAGATCCCGTAAAGCAGAATCAGCGGCATCAACAGCGCTGGAAACGCGTTGAGCGTCACTTTCGGCAGCTTGCGTAGCGGCACCGCGCTCTCGACGGCAAAGTCACGCTTTCGCGCCGTCCAGGCGTTGAGGCCCATCAGCACAGCGCCCATCAGCAGGCCGGGCAGGATGCCACCCAGAAACAGGTAGCCGATGGAGGCGTCTGAAACGAGCGCGTACATCACCATCGGGATCGATGGCGGGATGATCGGCCCGATGGTCGAGGCAGCGGCGGTGATGGCTGCGGCATAGCCAGGCGGATAACGGCCGTTTCTGGTCATCATCTCGATGATGATCTTGCCGAGGCCAGCGGCATCGGCAACCGCCGAGCCGGACATGCCGGAAAAGATCAGATTGGCGACGACGTTGACGTGTCCGAGCCCGCCGCGCAGGCGCCCCACGATTGCCATGCAGAATTGTAACAACCGCTCGCTGATCGTGCCCGCATTCATGATGTTGGCGGCGGCAATGAACAACGGCACAGCCAGGATGATGAAGCCGTCATAGAGCCCCTGAATGATCTGTTCGGCGGCAAGCCCCAGGTCCTGGCCCTTCACTGCGAGATAAACGATCGCCGCCACGATCATGGAATAGGCGACAGGCGTGCCGAGCCCGGCAAGGACGAACAATGCCAGCAGGCAAAGAGCGAAGGCACTGGTCACAGGGGTCGCGCCTCGTCATGCGGCTCAGGGACATCGCCGCGAGCGAGCTGCCACGCGCGCATGGCGTAGCGCACGATGACGGCAACGGCGAACATGCCATAGACGCTGAACACTACGTCCAGCCGAATATGCAGAGTGGCGCTTTTTTTGATCTTGTAGAAGGTGATGTAGTCGTATGTCGCCGGCAGCGCCGCCAGGAAGCCGGCAACAATCGCTGCCGCCGAAATCAGCGCGAAGATGCGCTGCGTGCGGCGGCTGACGATCAGGTAGAACAAGTCGAACGTCACGTGGTCGCGTTCGGTGAGCACGAACGCAGAACTCCAGAACACCAGCCACAGCCAGGTTGTCAGGCAGACTTCCAGTGTCCATCCGAGCGGATCGTTGATCACATAGCGGGAGAATATCTGCAGGATGAAGGCGGCAAACATGGCGGTGAGCAACGCCACCGCCACGTTGTCAGCCCGCGCCTGCAACCAGCGAATGGTTGCCGACATCTGTCTTCTCCGCTCAGAGAGCGTTGATCTTGTCGACCATGCCTTTCGGCCAGTCCTTGGCGAACTGCGATTCAAGATACGTCTTCTGCACATGGCTGCGAAAAGCATCGAGATCGGGCGTGTAGACTTTCAATCCCTTGTCCTTGAAGAACTGCTCAAGCTCGGTCTCCAGCTTCAGCTGCTTCTGCCGTCCGGACTCGGCGGCGTCGTCCGCCGCCTTCTGCGCCATCGCCTGCTGATCTGGCGTCAAGCCGTCCCAGACCTTCTTGGAGAAGGCAAGGTAATTCAGGTCGACGAGATGGCTGGTCAGCACGATCTGCTTGGTGACCTCGTAGAATTTGGAATCCTTGTCGGTCGGCAGCGGATTTTCCTGACCGTCGATCGCGCCGGTCTGCAGCGCCGTATAGATTTCGGTGAAGGCAATCGGCACCGGGTTGGCGCCAAGCGCCGAGCCAAGGAACTGCCAGGCATCCGTGCCTGGCATCCTGAGTTTCACACCAGCGAGATCGGCAGGCGTTTTGATTTCTTTGTCGATCCTCAGATTAAGCTGGCGACGGCCGAGATACATGACCGTCAGGAGCTTGACGCCAAGCTCGTCCTCGACCTTCTTCTTCATCGGCTGCATGAAATCGGCGGCGAAGACTTTCTTCTGGTGCTCGGCGTCACGATGCAGGTAACCGGCCGTGAAGATCGACCATTCGGGGTATATCGTTGCCAGCTCCTGCGCCGAAGTGATCGACATTTCAAGGTTGCCGCGCGCGATCGCCTCGAGTTCAGTGCCTTGCTTGAACAACTCGGCGTTCCAGTGCGGCTCGAACGTGGCAAAGCCGCTGACCGCGGGGCCGAAAACGCCGGTCAGCGCCACGGCGCGCTGGTCGCCCGGTGTTGCCGGCGACGACAGCCGCAGTTTGACCTTGTCCTGCGCCAATGCGTTGGTCGCGCGCTCCCCAAGAATGCCACCCGCCACGACGGCCAAGGCGGTGGTGCGTAGAAATGCGCGGCGATCCATAGTTTTGGTCATGCTCTCCTCCCTGAATGCATGTTCCGGGTCGCGTCGCCCGCAGTCCCGGCGATGACCGAACATTGCATGACAGCACTCGGTCTTCAACCCATGAAACTACAGACATCGGAGATTTACGATTTTATATGATAATCTAAAGTCTTCGCTGCCTATGCCTTGCTGCTCCCCCGGTAGAAGGTCTCGAATCCTCGAGGTCATTGCGGCAATCAAGAAATCCGCGCGCATCGGCCAAGGCTTACGGACGGACAGGCAGCCGCGACACGGACCGCAAACAGGCGATATCGGATCAGGCGGTCAAGCCGTGCTTCACGCCGGCCTCGACATGACGGCGAAGGATAGCCTGCGCCGTCGCCACATCACGCACCAACGCCGCATCGAGCAGTTGTCTGTGCTCGTCGGCCGCGATCTGCCCGCGGAAAGTCAGAGAAATCATCTGATATCGCAAGTACTTATCAAAAATGGCAGCATGCATTTCCATCAGCGCGCGAGAACCGCAAGCGGAGATCAGCGACTGGTGGAATTCCCAGTCGTAGCGTTTCCAGTCCTTGGTGACGGAACGATCGCCGGCAATCATCCTGATCTCCATCTGATGGAGCTTGTGATGGGCCGATACCACGCTGCCCTCCCAATCCATGTCACCGGCGGCGAAGGACAATTCCATCGCATAGCATTCCAGCAATTGCCGAAGCGCAGCGATCTCCTTGAGATCCTCGGGCGAGACCGGTGCGACCTCGAAGCCCCGTTGCCCTTCGGCGACGACGAGCCCGTCGGAAGCGAGCCGATTGAGGATTTCCCGCAGGGTCGAAACACTGGCGCCATAAAGGCCCTTCAGTTTGTCGAGTTTGAGCTTCTGGCCAGGCACGAGCCGGCCAAAAATTATGTCGGCTCGTATCCGGTGATAGGCCGTGTCCGATATTGTTGCGCCTGGCGAGTTCGCGAGCATTTCTGAGGAATATCATAAATTTTCTGAAATACCATAGATCACGATGATCGGCGGCACGCCAGAGCCTTGGACGTCGTATCCATGAAGCTCGATCAGCGAGTGCGTCGATCAAGCTCGTCCCACAGTGAATTCATGCATCCCGGCCTCGTTTACAAGCGCCCGTAATTCGGCCGGGCATGCGCGACCCAGAAAGTTCGAAAAGCTTCCAGGAACCCCAGCCATCCCTCTCATAGCCGGCCGGCCACGCCCAGGGGCGGCGCCCAGCGCAGGGTCAGCCCGTTTCAACTGCGCTGCGTGGCGATCTGCTTCGGAACGAGAAACCTGGCCGCAAGGGCGCAGAGCAAGACGGTTAACATCAGGATCAGCGCCACCAGCGCGTTGATATCCGGCGAGAAACCCAGTCGCATCATCGCCCACAGGCGTACCGGCAGCGTCGTCTGGGTGCCGGTGACCAGAATGGTGATCATGGTCTCGTCGAACGACAGGGCGAAAGCCAGGATGGCGGCGCCGACCATCGCGCTCGACAGGTTGGGCAGGATGATGCGCCAGAAGGTCTGCCATTTGGTCGCGCCGAGGTCGTAGGAGGCCTCTACCATCGTGCGGCTCATCGACTGCAGGCGTGTCAGCACCGTGCGGTAGACGATGGCGAGCACGAACACCGTATGGCCAATGACGACCGTCAGCAGCGAGCGTTCGAGCCCGATCTCGCGAAAGAAGATCAACAGCGCCAGGCCGCTGATGATGGGTGGCATCAGGAACGGCAGGAAGATGATGAACTGCAGCAGCGAGCGCCAGGCGCGGCGGCCGTGATAATAGAGGGCCAGCAGCGTGCCGCTGACCACCGAGAGGATGACCGTGCAGACGCCAACGACGAGCGTGGTGCGAAGTGCGGACAGAATCTCGTGATTCCCAGCCAATGCGACATAGGTCTCGACCGTCGGTGACGACCAGTCGACCTCGCCGCGCGCCACGGGAAAGAAGGAGGATGCGATGGGCACGAGAAGCGGGCTGTAGAGCAGCGCCGCGACCAGGACGGTTATGGCGGCGAGAAGGATGGTTGACAGGCGCGGCGCGACGATCAAAGCGAGGCCCCCCGATTGCGCCCGAAGCGCTCGCCGAGAAGGATCGCGACGATCACCACGACGGCCAGCGCCACCGACAGAGCGGCGCCGAAGGGCCAGTTATAGGCGGTGCCGAACTGGCTGTAGAGGATGCGGCCGAAGGTGAAGCCGCTGATGCCGCCGACCATCTGCGGCGTCAGGAAATCGCCGATCGCCAGCACGAAGACAAAGCTCGCCGCCGAGGCGACGCCGGGCAGGGAAAGCGGCAAGGTGATGCGCAGGAAAGTCTGCAGGCTGCTTGCGCCGAGATCGTCGGACGCGCGCAACAGCACCTGCGGGATGCGCTCCAGCGCCAGGAAGATCGGCAGGATCGCGAAGGGAATCAGAAGCAGCGTCAGCGTGAGCAGGATGGCGTTCATGTTGAAGACGAAGAGCGTCGACGGCTCGGCGAGAATGCCAAGTCCGACCAGCGCCTTGTTGAGAAAACCATTAAGGCCGAGAATGCTGCGGATGGCGTAGATCTTGATGACGTAGCTCATCAAAAGCGGCACCATGAGCAGCATCAGCAGCGCGTAACGCCAGCGGCCGCGAAGCGTGGTCAGGAAATAGGCTGTCGGATAGGCGAGCAGGATCGAGATCACCGCCACCGAGAGGCAGAGAACGATCGTGCGCCAGAACACCGGGAGGAAGACCGGGTCGGTGAAGAAGCGAGCATAGTTGGCAAGCGTCGGCGCGTAGACGATTTGGCCCTGGTTGACGCTGAAGAAGCTGTACACCAGGAAGATCGCCAGCGGCACCAGGACGAACACCACCGGCAGCGCAAAGGCAAGCGCGGTGACCAGAGGCGACCAGCGGATGGCGACGGGACGCGCCGGGCCAGCGCTCTTCATGCCAGCACCAGATGGCCTTCATGCGGCGCGAAGGAAAGCGCCACCGTCTCGCCGGTTCTCAGCGCGCTGCCATCCACCCGGCTCGGAAAGCGCAGCCTGAGGCGCTGCGCGGCATCGCCGCCGGCCGTGATGGTGGCGACCGTCGAGGAGCCGGCAAAGGCAAGATCGGCGACGATGCCGGAAAGACGATTTCCGGCATCCCCGTCGCCGGCAAGGCGCAACGCTTCGGGACGGAAGGCGGCGAAGCCGCTGGCGCCGGTCGCCGCGGCCTTGAGATGGGGCTGGCCAGCGACCGAACAGACCAGCCGGCCGAGCGCCGTCTCGATCGCACGGAATTCGCCTTGCGTCTCACCCAGCGTGCCTGCCACAAGATTGTTCTCGCCGAAGAACCGCGCCACGAACTCGCAGTTCGGCTTGTAATAGAGCTCGTGCGGGCTGCCGAGCTGGCGGATATGGCCGGCCTGCATGACGCAAATCCGGTCGGCCATGCCGATGGCCTCCTCCTGGTCGTGGGTGACGAACAGGAAAGTGGTCTTGACCTCGCGCTGGATGGATTTGAGGAACTCCTGCATCTGCCGGCGCAGTTCGAGGTCGAGAGCCGCGAGCGGCTCGTCGAGCAGGACGAGCCGGGGCTGGCAGATCAGGGCGCGGGCGAGCGCCACGCGCTGGCGCTGGCCGCCGGAAAGCTGGGCTGGAAAGCGGTTGGAGAACCGCCCGAGCTGGACCAATTCCAGAGCCTCGGCGACGCGGCGCGCGATCTCCTTGCGTGCCACGTGGCGAACCGACAGGCCGTAGCCGACATTGCCGGCAACGGTAAGATGCGGGAACAGCGCGTAGTCCTGGAACACGGTGTTGAAGGGCCGCCGGTTGATGGGCATGCCGCTGATGTCCCGACCGTCGAGCCGGATCTCGCCGGAAGTCAGCGGCTCTAGGCCGCCAATCAGCCTGAGCACCGTGGTCTTGCCCGAACCGGACGGTCCCAGCACGGTCAAGAACTCGCCATCGCGGATCGCAAGGTCGATGTCGTAGAGCACGGGAACCGTGCCATAGGACTTCGAGACGGAGCGCAGCGTGAGCAGGTCACTCGTCTGGTTCATGGCTAACTTTCAAGAATAGCGTGTCGGCGGGCCGGAACGGTCCGGACCGCCAGGTCCCCAAGCATGGCGAGGGCGGGTCAGGGCGCCGCCTTGATCTCGTTCCACATGTCGGAGCGCTTCAGCGGGTCCTCGACATTGTTGAGCCAGACCAGCTTGTCGTTGCTGCCGGCGCTGCTCGACTCGACCACGGTGTTGCCGAAGCCGGTGCGCTCGGACAAGGCGCCGCTCACCTTCTTGCTCAGCATGAAGTCGATCCACTTCTCGGCCGCGTCCTTGTCGCGAACGCCCTTCGAGATGACCCAGTTGTCGAGCCAGGCGAGCGCGCCTTCGCTCGGGTTGATGTAGGCGACGTGGGCGCCGATCTTCTGCAAGGCCTTGACCTGCTGCTGGCCGTAATTGGCCCAGATCAGGGCGACGTCGTTGTTCTGGTAGATCTGCTGGGCCTCATCGGCGGTGGTATAGAAGCTCAGCACATTGCGCTTCAGTTCGACCAGCTTGGCCTTGACCGCCTCCATCTGGTCGGCGCTAAGGTTGAACGGGTCATTGTAGCCCAGCGTCAGCGCGGTGAAGGAGAAATTGTGTTCGCCATTGTCATAGGCCAGCACCTTGCCCTTGTAAGCCGGATCCCACAGCACGGACATGGATGTCGGCGCCGGCTTGACCTTGTCGGTGTCGTAGATCAGGCCGATGGAATCGAAGCAGAACGGGATGCCGTAGACCTTGCCGTCCTTGGTGTCGCCGCTGATCTTGGTGATGTCGCGGAAGCGCGGCAGCGTGTCCTTCTGGTTGGGAAGCTTCGACAGATCGATCGGCGTGACGAGGTCGGCCTTGATGTAGCGCTGCAGCTGCGCGGTGTTGACGGCGAAGACATCGAAGTCCTGCCCCTCGCTGCCCTTGATCTTGGCCCAGATCTCGTCATCGCTGCCGATGAAGACGACATCGACGCCGATGCCGGTCTCGGCGGTGAACTCCTTGACCCAGTCGGCGTCTGCATAGCCATCCCAGGCCAGCACGCGCAGGTTCGCCGCGAGCGCCGACGACGCCATCAGGCCGATGCCGAGGCCGACACCCGCTATCCCCATAAGCAGTCTCTTCAGTAGCATGATCATTCTCCCATTGTTGTTTCTGATATCCCAGTCCGCCGGCCTTGCCGTCACAGCGGGGTGACGGCCACCAGCCCTTCGTCCGGCACCGCCTGCATCCGGTTGTGCAACGGCTTGCCGAATTCCGGCGCATGGATCTCGTATTCGTCGCCCGGCGCCGTCTTGATGCCGGAGGCGTAGCTCATCACCGCCGCGCCGAAGAAATAGGCGTGCAGATCGCCCGGCCGGCGGTGCATCGGGTAGCGGAAATGGTAATGCTCGAGATTGGCGATCGAGTGCGACATGTGCGTCTCGCCGGACAGGAATTCCTGTTCCCAGATGACGGCGCCGTCCCGCCGGATGCGGGAATGCCCGCGCACCTCCGGCGGCAGCTCGCCGACCAGCAGCTCGGGTCCGATCGAGCAGGAGCGGAGTTTCGAGTGCGCAAGGTAGAGATAGTTCTCGGCCTCGGTCACGTGGTCGGAATACTCGTTGCCCAGCGCGTAGCCGATGCGATAGGGGCGGCCGTCCGGTCCGTTGAGGTAGAGGCCGACGATCTCGGCCTCCTCGGCACCCGCCTTGGCGAAGGCCGGCAGCGGCAGCGCGGCACCAGGCGGGACGACGCAGGTGCCGAGGCCCTTGAAGAACCATTCGGGCTGGACGCCCAACTGTCCCGGCGCGGGTTTGCCGCCCTCCAGCCCCATGCGAAAAATCTTCAGCGAGTCGGATTCGGCGGCGTCCTTGCCGTGGGTCAGCACATGCATCTTGTCGCGCGCGGCGGCGCTTCCCGTGTGCGTCAGGCCGGTGCCGGTGATGAGGAAACGCGCCGGCTCCGGATGATCGACCGGGACAAGCACGCGGCCTTCGCGCAGCAGCCGGTCGTAATCGACTTTCTCGCTGCCGGTCCGCTCCTCGACGAGCGACGCGATGGACCTGCCCTCGGCGATGGCCGCGGTGGCAAGCTCGAGGACGGTTTCGGTGTCGACGAGGAGGTCGAGGTGATCACCATCGGCGCTGACGCGGCCAACACGACGGCTGCCATCGGACAATTCGAACTGAACGAGACGCATGATGCTACCCTTTTGCTGCGGTCCGATGGCGGTCACACCCAGCCGCCATCGACGATGAATTGCTGGCTCGAGCACATCCGGCTGTCATCGGCGGCGAGAAACAGCGCCATGCGCGCGATGTCGGAAGGCTGCAGCCGGTCGGGCAGGCACTGCCTTTCTTCGATCTGGCGCTCGCCGGCCGGCGTCAGCCACAGACGCATCTGGCGCTCCGTCATTACCCAGCCCGGCACCATGCAGTTGACACGGATGCGCTCGGGGCCGAGTTCGCGGGCAAGCGCCCGCGTCATGCCGTAGACGGCCGCTTTCGCCGTCACATAGGCGGGACAATCCGGGTCGCCGACCATCCAGGTGATCGAGCCGAAATTGATGATCGAGCCGCTACCAAGGGCCTTCATCTGCGGGCGCACGGTCTGCGCGGCGAAGAACTGGTGGCGCAGGTTGACGGCCATGCGGTCGTCCCAATAGGCGACGCTGACATCGGCGGTCTGGTGGCGGTCGTCATTGCCGGCATTGTTGCAGAGAGCCTGGATGGGGCCGTTGCGGTCCCTCGCCTGCTCGACCGCCGCCTGCAGGGCCTCGACATTGCGCAGGTCGCAGGGAATGAACAGCGGTTCGGGATGGCCCTGTGCCGCGACCGCCGCCACCAGCTGCCGGGACGGCTCCACCGCCATGTCGACGAAGGCGACGCGGCTGCCTTGCGCGCAGAAATGGCGCACAAGGCTCTCGCCGATGCCGCTGCCGCCGCCGGTTATGAAGACGCTGCGGCCCTTGAGGCTGGGGTAGATCGCATAGCTCCCGGTCTCGTGGCTCATTGCGGCACCTAATGCGAATGGCGGGGGATGCCGGCATCGCGGCGCCCGACAAGGAAATCGAAATCGCAGCCGCGATCGGCCTGCAGGACGCGCTCGACATAGAGGCTCTGGTAGCCGCCCTGCGGCGGCGCCGGCGGCTTCCAGTCGCGGCGGCGGGCGGCAAGCTCCTCATCGGAAACCAGCAACTCGAGACGCCTGCCGGCCACGTCGAGATCAATGAGATCGCCGTCGCGAACCAGGGCAAGCACTCCGCCCGCCGCGGCCTCGGGAGCAACATGCAGGACCACGGTGCCGTATGCGGTGCCGCTCATGCGCGCATCGGAAATGCGGACCATGTCGGAAACGCCCTGTTTCAGGAGCTTCGCCGGCAGCGGCATGTTGCCGACCTCGGCCATGCCCGGATAACCGCGCGGCCCGCAATTCTTGAGCACCATCACCGATGAGGCGTCGATGTCGAGATCCGGGTCGTCGATGCGGGCGTAGTAGTGCTCGATATTCTCGAAGACCACCGCCCTGCCCCGGTGCTGCATCAGCGCCGGCGTCGCGGCCGAAGGCTTTATGACGGCGCCGTTGGGCGCGAGATTGCCGCGCAGCACCGATATGCCGCCTTCCCTGGTCAGCGGCCGGTCGAGCGGCCGGATCACGTCGCTGTTGTAGTTCGGCGCGCCGTCGACCAGCTCGCCGATCGTCTTTCCGCTGACGGTCATGGCGTCGCGGTGGAGAAACCCCGCCCCACCCAGCGACGCCATGACCGCAGCCAGCCCCCCGGCGTAGTAGAAATCTTCCATCAGGAACCGGCCCGACGGCATCAGGTCGACGATGGTCGGCACATCACGGCCGAGGCGATCCCAGTCGTCGAGGCTGAGATCGACGCCGACGCGATGCGCGATCGCTATGAGGTGCAGCACCGCATTGGTCGATCCGCCGATGGCGCCGTTGACCCGGATGGCGTTCTCGAAGGCCTGACGGGTGAGGATTTGCGAAATCGTCACGTCCCGGTGCACAAGGTCGACGATCTGCCGTCCGGCAAGCTGCGCAAGCACGCCACGGCGCGAGTCGACCGCCGGTATGGCGGCATTGTCCGGCATGCCGATGCCCAGCGCCTCGACCATGCTGGCCATGGTGGATGCGGTGCCCATGGTCATGCAGCTGCCGGCCGACCGGCTCTGGCCCTGCTCGGCGGCGAGGAAGTCCTCGACCTTCATGCGCCCCGCCTTCACGTCCTCAGCGAATTTCCAGACATGGGTGCCGGAGCCGATGTCCTGGCCGCGGAACTTGCCGTTCAGCATCGGGCCGCCCGACACGGCGATGGTCGGCAGGTTGCAGGAGGCCGCACCCATCAGCAGCGACGGAGTGGTCTTGTCGCAGCCGACCATGAGCACGACGCCGTCGATGGGGTTGCCGCGAATGGACTCTTCGACGTCCATGCTCGCCAGATTGCGGAACAGCATCGCGGTCGGGCGCATGTTGCTTTCGCCGAGCGATGTCACGGGAAATTCGACCGGCAGGCCGCCGGCCTCATAGACGCCGCGCTTGACGTGATCGGCAAGCGCCCGCAAATGCGCATTGCATGGGGTCAGCTCCGACCAGGTGTTGCAGATGCCGATCACCGGGCGACCGTCGAACGCATCGTCCGGAATGCCCTGGTTCTTCATCCAGCTGCGGTGCATGAAGGCGTTCTTGCCTTCACCGCCGAACCAGGCTGTCGAGCGCAGCTTTCGTCTTTCGCTCACGATCTCTGCTCCTTACGGCGCCTGTTGCGGTTCTCGACACTGCGACGAACGTCTTCCTCGGCGTTGTCGATGAGAACGAGCAGCGCCTGCTGCGCGCCGCCGCCATCGCCGGCGGCGATCTTCTCGGCTACCTCGCGATGCAGCGGCAGCGAGTGGCGCTGCCCCTCCGGATTGTCATTGGAGAGACGGAAGCTCATCATCAGGGCCGTTTCCACCAGCGCCGCCAGCGAGCCGATCAGCTCGTTGCCCGTCATGCGCAGGATGGTCTGGTGGAAGACGAGGTCGGGCTTGGCAAAACGGTCGCCATCGTCGCCCACGGCTTCCATTTCGGCGAGAGCGGCGTTGAGATCGGCAAGCTGCGCGGGCGTTGCGCGCTTGGCCGCCAGCGCGGCCGACATCGGCTCGATAGCCCGGCGCAGCTCGAAAAGGGCCGTGACGTCCTCGGCGCTGACACCCGCCGCGTAGCGCCACGAAAGGACGTCCGGATCGAGGAAGTTCCAGTCGGAGCGCGGGCGCACCCGCGTGCCGGTCTTCGGCCGCGACTCGACCAGCCCCTTGCCCGCCAGGACCTTGATCGCCTCGCGCAGCACAGTGCGGCTGACGCCCAGCATCTCACTGGAATCATCGGCATTGGGGAGTGCCTCGCCCGGCAGGAAATCGCCCTGGACGATGCGCAGCCCGATCTGCTCGACGACCGTCGCATGCAGCGCCGTCGAGCCGCTGGCGACCGCCGCGACGACCCGCGACGTGCGGGCGGTGCTGAAGGACTTTGTATTCTTCATACTATTCATATGATATGCCTTTATCCAATCGACCATGAGAGTCAAGCCGCTGGGGACAGGATGGAGGGGAATTTTGAGACACGTCGCGTGGATGGGCTGGTCACGATCACCGACGGCCTGGCGACCGTCGAGATCGCCCCGGCCGCTGGCGGCGCGCTGGCGTCATATCGCTGGCGGAAAAATGGGCATGCCGTCGATTGGCTACGTCCCGCCCTGCCCGCCGCGCTCGACAGTCGCGACGCGGGCGCAATGGCCTGCTTTCCGCTCGTCCCCTACTCCAATCGTGTAAGGGGCGGCCGCTTCAGCTTCGCCGGCCGGACCATCGAGTTGCCGACGCGATCAGACGACCCGCATTATGAGCACGGCCATGGCTGGCGACAGCCATGGGTGCTGGAAGGACACCAGCCAGCCAGGGCGATCCTGCGCTATCGTCACGATGGTGATTCCTGGCCCTGGAGCTACGAGGCCGAGCAGAGGATCGGACTCGCGGGAGGCTGCCTGAACATCCAGATCTCATTGCGCAACCTTTCGGATACGCCCATGCCGGCCGGTTTCGGGCTTCATCCCTATTTTCCTGCCACGCCGTGGACTCATATCCAGGCCGATGTCACCGGGATGTGGGAAACCGACGCCGAGGTTCTGCCGACGCGCCATGTTTCGCCGCCGGCGGGCGCCGATCCGACCACGGGCTTCGACGTCGCCGAGGCCGCATTCGACACCGTCTTCACCGGATGGACACGCCGGGCGCGCATCACCTGGCCGGATGAAGATCGGCTGCTGGACATCGAGGCCGAAGCACCGCTCGATTTCCTGGTGCTCTACACACCGCCAGGCGAGCGGTTCTTCTGCGCCGAGCCGGTCAGCAACATCACCGACGCCTTCAACCGGTTGGACGAAGGCACAGGCTGCATGGTGCTCGCGCCCGGCGAGACCCGGTCGGCAAGCGTCCGCTTGATGCCGTCACAGACAATCTAAAGCATGCCACCTGGAGCCACGCAGCGGTTCCAGTTGGGCACCTTGGGTCGCGCGCTCCTCAGCCGACAGATGCCGGTTTCGGAAGCCATCGCTTTTCGACAAGGCAGACCATCGTGTAGGCAGGGTCAAAGACGTTTCCGACGTGATACCGGACAACCTGTCCCATCAGATGCGATGCGGCGGCAGCGGACAATCCATAGTCGCTGGTCAGCCAGTCGAGCATGTCCGTGGTCGCATGCTGAAGGGCCTGATCCAGCGGCCGAGCGTTGCCGACCGAGAAAATGTGCGTTTCGTTTTCACCGCGAGGCTATGTCAACCGCCTGTTCTTTTCCACGCTAAGGCGTAGCTGCACTTCAAAACAGGTCTCGATCCCGGTTCCGACGATCTCCCCATCGCCCTGCGTTGCATGGCAATCGCCCGCGAAGAAAAGCGCACCCTCCACGGCAACGGGAAACCAAACGGTCGCGCCAGGCCGAAAGCCGCGATAATCCATGTTCCCGCCATTCTCCGCGCTTGTCGCGGTGGAGAAAGCCTGGCCCATCGCGGGCGCCACGCCAAAGCAACCGATCATCGGTTCCAGCGGCAGCACGAAGTTCTCAAGGCCTGGCGGCGGCTCCTGCAACTTCACGGTTCGCGATTCCAGATCGATCAGCCAGTCGGCTCTGTCCCGTGCCGGCAATTGGCGAGCAGCCTCGGGATCGACAACATTCGCGGCCAGCGACGAGATCGTCCAGCCGGAGGAGCGGATAGGATCCATGCGCAGGATGTCCACGCGGAGCGCATCGCCGGGTTCGGCTCCCGTCACGAAGACCGGGCCGTTCATCGGGTTTGGACCATGAGCCGGTCGCGCACCGTTTTTGTCAAAGCCCCTAGCGTCCAGCGTCTCCGTGATCACGACATCGCCGGATGCAATTGTGAGCGCCGGCGCGACCGTCCCGAGGACATTGTGCCACTTGGTGTTGATGAGCTTGTGCGTTGCCATGGAATGGGAGTAGCGAAGGCGTTGCCGCGCGGCAAGTGGGCGGATCGAGATCCTGGCGCCCGACCGTCCCCTGGTATCGGCGAGTTGACCGCCACGATGCACGACGGACCAGGCGCCAGCCCGACAAATCCAGTGCCCGGCCTAAACCTTTTCCACCAACAGGCGTTGTTGTCCAACCGGCCTGTTTTCCAGGCGACCGGCAAAACGGACGATGGAGAGGCTCAACCGATGTATTTCATGGCATTGGCCACCGACTATGACGGAACGCTGGCGCATGACGGGCTAGTCGCCGCAAGCACAATCTCGGCGCTCGAAAAGCTCGAGAAATCCGGGCGCAAGCTCATCCTCGTCACCGGCCGCGAGCTGCCCGATCTCAAAGAGGTGTTTCCCGAACTTTCCCTGTTCGACAAGATCGTGGCGGAGAACGGCGCGCTCATCTACACGCCGGCCAGCGAGGAAGAACGCACGATCTCGCCCCCACCTTCCGCGGATCTCATCGACGAGCTCAAGAAGCGCGGCGTGAAGCCGCTGTCGGTCGGGCGCTCGATCGTCGCCACCTGGGAGCCGCATCAGGCCACCGTGCTCGACATCATCAAGAAGCTCGGGCTGGAGCTGGAAATCATCTTCAACAAGGGCGCGGTGATGATCCTGCCTTCGGGCATCAACAAGGCGACCGGGCTGGCGGCGGCGCTCGAAGACCTGAAGCTGTCGCCGCACAATGTCGTAGCGGTCGGCGACGCCGAGAACGACCACGCCTTCCTCAGGGCCTCGGGCTGCAGCGTCGCGGTGGCCAACGCGCTGCCCGCGGTCAAGGAGACCGCAGATCTCGTGACCAAGGAGGCGCGCGGCAAGGGCGTCGAGGAACTGATCCGCAAGCTTATCAAGCGCGATCACCTCATTGCCAAGAAGCGCCTGGGCGGCGTGCAGCTCGGAACGTCGCGCGGCAAGGACATCTATTTGTCGCCGATGGAAACAGTGCTGATCGCCGGCAGCTCGGGCATCGGCAAATCGACCCTGGCCACGGCGATCACCGAGCGGCTGGTCGAAAAGGGTTTGCAGTTCTGCATTTTCGACCCCGAGGGCGACTATGACGGACTGAAAGGCGCGGTGCCGCTCGGTAACGGTTCAATCGCCCCGAACAAAGAGCAGCTGCTGGAACTGATCGAGAAGCCGCAAAACAATGTCGTGGTCAACGGTCTGGCCTTGAAGGTGGACGAGCGCCCGGACTTCTTCGCCGAATTGCTGCCTGGCCTCGGCAATGTCCGCTACCGCACGGCAAGGCCGCACTGGCTGATCATCGACGAGGCGCATCATTTGATGCCGAAGCGACGCGAGGATACACGATCCGTGCTTTCGATCGAGCTGCCCGGCACGGTGCTGATCACCGTCCATCCCGAAGCGATTTCCACCGGTGCGCTCGGCCTTGTCACGGCGGTGATCGCCCTTGGTCCCAAGGCGAAGGGCGTGATCAAGACCTTCTGCAAGGAAACAGGGCTCCAGGCGCCGAAAGACATTCCATCGCCCAAGGGCGACCGCGTTCTGTTCTGGCGGCCGCAGGACGGCAAGACGCCGTTCACGGTCAAGGCGATCGAGCCCGCCCAGTCGCTGAAGCGGCACAGCCGCAAATATGCCGAAGGTGAGCTCGACGAGGCGGGCAGCTTCTATTTCACCGGACCGAAGAAGGCGATGAACCTCAGGGCCCATAACCTCATCATCTTCGCGCAGATGGCGGAAGGCATCGACGACAAGACATGGGAACACCATTTGCGCGCCGGCGATTATTCGAAATGGTTCCGCCAGCAGATCAGGGACAAGGACCTCGCTCGAGAAACGGCGGAGGCGGAGAAGAACAAGGCGTTGTCGGCCCACGAAAGCCGCAAGCTGGTGATCGATGCCGTGCGGAGGCGCTACACGGCGCCTGCGACTGCGCCGGAGAAATAGTGTGGGTCGTCGAACCTGAGAAAGGCTAGATCAGCTCGCCTCGCGCATCGCCTCGGCGGCCTGCAGGTCGACCGAGACCAGCTGGCTAACGCCCTGCTCGGCCATCGTGACGCCGAACAGTCGATCCATGCGGGCCATGGTGATCGGGTTGTGGGTGATGATGACGAAGCGGGTTTCCGTCGTCCTCGCCATCTCTTCCATCAGATTGCAGAAGCGTTCGACATTGTGGTCGTCGAGCGGGGCGTCGACCTCGTCCAGCACGCAGATCGGCGCCGGATTGGTGAGGAAGACGGCGAAGATCAGAGACATCGCCGTCAGCGCCTGCTCGCCGCCGGACAGCAGCGTCATGGTCTGCGGCTTCTTGCCGGGCGGGCGAGCGAGGATTTCAAGCCCCGCTTCCAGCGGGTCTTCCGACTCGATCAGTTGCAGCTCGGCCGTGCCGCCGCCGAACAGATGCGAAAACAGCCGCTGGAAATGGCCGTTGACCACCTCGAAGGCCGACAGAAGCCGCTCGCGACCCTCGCGGTTGAGGCTCTGGATCGCCTGGCGCAGTTTTCTGATCGCCTCGATGATGTCCTCTCGCTCGGAAACAATGGTCTCCAGCCGCTCCGACAATTCCTTCTGCTCTTCCTCGGCGCGCAGATTGACGGCGCCAAGCCGCTCGCGCTCGATTTTCAGCCGGTCGAGCTGGCGCTCGATCTCGGCCATGTCGGGCATCGGATCGTCGGCCTTGAGCCCGGTATGCTGGATGACGAGATGCGGTGGCGTGTTCAGCGCTTCCTGGATGCGCGCCTCGACCTCGGCGCGGCGTTCATCCGCCGCGGTGAGCCGCTCCTCGGCGCGCACGCGGGTCTCGCGCGCCTCGGCAAGCGACTGGATCGCGGCGGTGGCCGCCTTGTCGAGCTCGGCCTGCTTGTTTTCCGCCTCCTGCAGGCGGTCGCTCGCCGCCTGGCGCAGCGCCTCCGCTTCGGAAAGTTGGGTCAAAAGCGCCCGGCGCTTGGCGTCGATCTCGTCCGGCGCATCCGCCAGCCGCTCGCGCTCGGCTTCGGCCTCCGCCTTGCGCTCGCCGAGCGCGGCGATCTGCGTCGAGGCGTTTTCGGCGCGTTCGACCCAATTCCTGCGCTCGGCGCCGATGGCGTCCAGGCGGCGCATGCGCGCCTCGGCCTCGCGGCGCAGCCCCTCATGCACGGCGCGCGCATCGGCAAGCGTGGCGCGCTCGCGCGAGACATTGGCCGAAGCCTGCTCGAGCTGCAGTTGCAGGTCGCCGAGATCGGGCGCGTCCTTCAGCATTTCCTCGGCTTCGAGGAAGGCGGCCTGCGTCTCCTCATGGCTTTCGACGATGCGCGCGCGGGAGTCGTCCAAAGCGGCACGGCGGCTCATCAACTCGCCGCCAGCCTTCTCGGCCTCGGCCAGCGCGTTGCGGGCGGCATCCAGCGCATGCTGGGCGTCGCGGCCGGCTTGGCGCGCATTCCGCTCCGCCTCGCTGGCCTGGCGCATCGCCTGCTCGGCGCGCGCCAGCGCTTCCTCGGCCTCGCGCACGACGCGCGTCGCCTGCACGGCTTCCGCATCGAGCTCGGCCAGACGGTTTTTCTGCGCCAGCCTCAGCGCGGCGGCGGTCGGGGCGTCGGCGCTCGCCGTCAGGCCGTCCCAGCGCCACAGCGCGCCATCGCGGCTGACCAGCCGCTGGCCGGGCGCAAGCTGCGCCTGGAGGCGGCGGCCGTCCGCGGCATCAACGATACCGATCTGCGCGAGGCGGCGCGCAAGCTGCGCAGGCGCACGCACGACGCTGGCAAGGCTCTTCACGCCTTCGGGCAGCGCCGCATCTCCAGGCTGGATCGCGCTTTCGCCCCAATGCACCGGGGCGCTGCGGTCGAGCGGGACATCGAGGTCCTCGCCAAGGGCTGCGCCAAGCGCCGTCTCGTAGCCGCGCTCGACGCTGATCTGCTCCAGCACCGACGGGAAAAGATCGCCGCCGCTGGTGGCGTTGAGTATCTTCGCCAGCGTGCGCGCTTCAGTCTCGATGCGCGCCAGTTCCGCCCTGGCGTCCTGCAGCGGCGGACGTGCCGCGCTTTCGGCGGCGCGCGCCTCGGCGACGGCCTGCTCGGCGGCGATGGCGGCAGCCTCGCTCTCCTCCAGCCGGGCAAGCGCGTCCTCGACCAGAAGCCGCTTTTCGGTCGGATCAGGCAGGCCGGATATGCGCGCGACGATGTCGGAAAGCTCGCGATCGACCTCGGCGAGCTGGCGGGCGAAGCGGTCGCGGCGCTCGGCGGTCTCGCGCAGGCTGCGCTCGATCTGGTGGCGCGAGGCGGCCGCCTCGGCGCGTTCGGCGGTCAGCGCGGCAAGTCTTGCCTCGCTCTGCGACAGCGTAGCACCTGCCTGCTCGAACGTGGCGCGCGTGGTCGCCTCGCGCTCGGCGGCGCCGGCATTGTCCGAGTTGAGCTCCGCTTCCTCGGCGCGCAGCCGCTCGAGGATATCGGCATTGTCGCGCACCATCCGCTCCTCGCGGGCGATGTCGGCGTCGAGCTGCTGCAGGCGGCGTTCGAGCTCGGTCTGGCGCGCGCGGATGCGGCCGGCCTCTTCCTCAATCTGGGTCTTGGCGATCGACAGGCGCTGGAAGGCCGCCGCCGCGGCGGCTTCGGCGTCGCGCAAATCCGGCAGCCGGTGCGCGGCGATGCCCTGCTCCCTGGCCGCCGCCATCTGGGCGGCGGCGCGGCCGCCGACCAGCGTGGTGGCGACGGCAAGCGCAGAGCGCGCTTCGCCTTCCTGGGTCTTGGCCAGCGTCCAGCGCAGGTGCAGAAGCGTCGCTTCCGCCTTGCGGATGTCGGCCGACAGGTTCTTGAAGCGCGAAGCCTGGCGCGCCTGGCGCTTCAGGCTTTCGATCTGGCCTTCCAGCTCGCCGACGACGTCGTCCAGACGCTCGAGGTTCTGCTCGGCGGCCTTCAGCCGAAGCTCCGCCTCGTGCCGGCGCGTGTGCAGGCCGGAAATGCCGGCCGCCTCTTCGAGCAGCGCGCGGCGGGCCTGCGGCTTTGCCTGGATCAGTTCGCCGATACGCCCCTGGCCGACCATGGAGGGCGACCGGGCGCCGGTCGACTGGTCTGCGAACAGAAGCTGCACATCCTTGGCGCGGGCTTCCTTGCCGTTGATGCGGTAGAGCGAGCCGGCCTCGCGCTCGATGCGACGCGACACCTGCAATTCGTCGGCATCGTTGAAGGCGGCCGGCGCGGTGCGGTCGGTGTTGTCGAGGAAAAGCGTGACTTCGGCGGTGTTGCGGGCCGGTCGCGCGCCGGAACCAGAAAAGATCACGTCGTCCATGCCGGAGGCGCGCATGTTCTTGTAGGAGCTTTCGCCCATCACCCAGCGCAAGGCTTCGACGAGGTTCGACTTGCCGCAGCCGTTCGGCCCGACAATGCCGGTCAGCCCGCGTTCGATGACGAACTCGCCAGGCTCGACGAAGGATTTGAAACCGAGGAGGCGAAGGCGCGAAAATTTCATTCGCGCCGCCCCTTAAGGGGGTTCCGCAAAAGTGTTCCGCGGTTTTGCGACAAGAACCCGCGGCAAGACAAAAATCCGCGCGCGCCGAAGCCTGACCGCTTCGGTGCAGCCTGGATGTCAGAGCAGAGGGTCGATGATGGCCGACATTTCCTCAATCGACATCGCCCCTTTGTAGGTCTTTCCGTTGATGAAGAAGGTCGGCGTCGAGTCGACCTTGAACTCGTCCGCTCCGCGTTTCTGGACTGCTCTCACATCGTCCAGAAGTTTCTGGTCCGTCAAGCAGGACTCAAAGGACTCCTGTGTAAAACCGGCGAGCTTCGAGATCTGCAGCAGCGCTTCCTTGGTGTTGTTGACGCCGACCCAGCTCGGCTGCTGCTTGAACAGCACGTCGACCATGGCGAAGTAGTTGTCCTTGGAGCAGCGCGCCAGCATGAAGCCGGCCTCGGCGCTCGGGTCGAAGGGGAATTCGCGCAGGATGTAACGGACCTTGCCGGTGTCGATATACTTGGTCTTCAGTTCGGGAAAGGTGGTCATGGCGAAATGCGCGCAATGCGGGCAGGTCATCGAGGCGTATTCGACGATGGTGACCTTGGCGTCGTCCTTGCCGAGCTGCTTGTCGGGCAGCGCGCCGGGCTTGAGCAGTTCCGTCATGTCGACAGTGCCTTGCGCCTCTGGCACCTGGACCGCCGCCGGCGTGGCGGCGGGCTTGGCAGGCGTCGACGGGTTGGCAGGCTTCACGTCGGCGGCCTTCGCCTCCTCGCCGGAGTCGCTGCATGCGGCGAGCAACGCCACCGCAGGAACAGCGGCCAGCGCGGTCAGAAGGTTTCTGCGGGACAAGCTATTGCCAAACGGGGCACGGTTCATGCGAATCACCTGATATCGGTTGGATTTTGCAATGCAAGGGCTAGAAAAGGCGAGAGTTGGCGCGAATTAAGGCATCGCGATCCCCAATCCAATCGCGAAACTTGATCCTGAGCATCACGAATGCGCGAGATTGGTGACGCATTCAGGACGCTTCTTACGACCCTTTGGGCTTCCTTTCACCTATAATTGTGGCGCCGAGCCGCTCGAGGGAGGCGCGCAGGCCGTCGTCCTCTATCTTGCCGACCAGATGCGCGAGCTTCAATTTCTCGGGCTCGGTCAAGGCTCGCGGCGCCGGCTTCGGCCGCGCCTTTTGCGAAAGCACCGGTTTTTGCAGGATCTTGATGCGGCCGATGGCGTTGAAACCCAGGAAAGCGTTGACGCGGTTGATAACCTCGCCGGCCTCATGCTGCAGATGCAGCGCCGCCATGCCTTCGCAGGCGATGATCAGCGTCGCCGGCTCGAACGGGTCGTCCTCGTGCAGGCGGCGCGGCCACTGGATTTTTTCGGGCCGCGAATGCGTGGCCAGGCGCGGCCCGGCGATTTCCTCCCAGGATTGCACCAGCCCGATTGAGATGCCGGCGCGCTTCTTCAGCACCGGATCGAGGATCTCGGTCGCGAGATCGCTCACCGGAACGGGATTGCCGAAGGCCCTTTTCCCTGCCATGTGCGTTCTCCAGTTCCCAGCTCATCCGATCAATGGCACCCCTCGACCAGACCCGCAAGGCATCACAGAAGGCCGCGTCCGAAGACACGGGCATCGCGTCTCGCCTGCTCGCCTGGTACGACGCGCATCATCGCGACTTGCCCTGGCGCGTCACGCCCGGCGCGTTCGCGCGTGGGATCAGGCCCGATCCCTATCGTGTCTGGATGTCCGAGGTGATGCTGCAGCAGACCACGGTCGAGGCGGTGAAAGCCTATTTCCGCAATTTTGTTGAGAAATGGCCGACGGTCGAGGCGCTGGCGGCGGCGCCTGCCGACGACGTTATGAAGGCCTGGGCCGGGCTCGGCTACTATTCCAGGGCGCGCAACCTGAAGGCCTGCGCCGACCTTGTCACACTGAAAGGCGGCCGCTTTCCTGACACCGAGGCGGCCCTGCGCGTATTGCCGGGCATCGGCGCCTATACCGCGGCGGCGATCGCGGCGATCGCCTTCGACCGGCCGGCGGCGGTCGTCGACGGCAATGTCGAGCGGGTCGTGACCCGTCTCTATTCGATCGAAACGCCGCTCAGCGAAGCCAAGCCGGAAATCCGCGCGGTGGTTGAGAAGCTTGTGCCGCAAAGGCGGCCGGGCGATTTTGCCCAGGCGATGATGGATTTCGGCGCGACGATCTGCACGCCGAAACGGCCGCGCTGCTTGCTTTGCCCAGTCCACGAGCATTGCAGCGCCATTCTCACGGGCGATCCAGAGCGTTTTCCGGTCCGCCTGCCCAAGGACGACAAGCCACTGCGCAGGGGTGCGGCCTTCGTCGCCGAGCGCGTTGACGGCGCCGTCCTGCTGCGCAAGCGGCCGGAGAAAGGCTTGCTCGGCGGCATGACAGAAGTGCCGACCACGGGCTGGACGGCGCGGGTCGACGGCGCCACGACGGCCGACGCCGCGCCCTTTCCCGCCGATTGGCGGCGCGCCGGACAGATCGGGCACGTCTTCACCCATTTCGCGCTCGAACTCGAAATCTTCCATGCCAGAGTCATAGGCGATGCGCCGTCGGGACATTTCTGGTCGCTGGCCCATGAAATTTCCGGGGAAGCGCTGCCCACCGTCATGAAAAAGGTAATCGAGGCGGCCATACCAGGCGCGACTAAGAGACGGAACTCGCATTGAAAGGCATGCAATGACCGAAATACGCCATATCGTGTTCGACATCGGCAAGGTGCTGGTTCATTACGATCCGGACATCCCGTTCAGCCGCCTGATCCCGGATGCCGGGGAGCGGAAATGGTTCTTCGACAATGTCTGCACCAGCGCCTGGAATCTCGAGCAGGATCGCGGCCGGACCTGGGAAGAAGCCGAAGCGCTGCTGATCGCCGAGCATCCCGGCCATGCCGAGAACATCCGCAATTTCCGCCGCTACTGGCACGAGATGGCGCCGCACGCCTATGAAGACAGCGTCGCGCTTCTGGAGAACCTGATCGATGACGGCCGCGACGTGACGCTGCTCACCAATTGGGCGTCGGACACTTTCCGCGAGGCGCGCGCCCGTTTTCCGTTCCTGGAGAAGCCGCGCGGCGTCACCGTCTCCGGTGACATCGGCTTGATCAAGCCGGACCGCGCCATCTACGACCACCACGTCGCGTCCTTCGGGCTCGATCCCGCGGCATCGCTGTTCATCGACGACAGCCAGAAGAATGTCGACGGCGCCAAGGCGGCCGGCTGGCGGGCGGTGCTATTCACCGACGCCCCGACGCTTAAAGCGGACCTTGAACGGCTGGGGATTGTGGCCTGAACTGAATCGCTTGCAGCGATCCGTTCAAGTGTTGATTCAGCCCCCTGCCCGCTCCATGCCGAGGCGGGCGATGCGGCGCAGTTCGTCGATCGGAGTCAGACCGCCGCTGCGCTCATAATGCCAGAAGGTCCAGCCGTTGCAGGCGTCGAGCCCCTGGACCTCGGCGCCGATCTTGTGGATGGAGCCGGCGCTGTCGCCGATCGCCAGCGTGCCGTCGGCGCGCACCTTTGCCGCCCAGCGCTTCTTGGCGTCGTAGAGGGTGGCGCCGGGCGCCATAAGGCCGGTGTCGATCAGGCTGACGAAGGCCACGCGCGGTTCGGCGCGCTTGCCGGAAAGCACGGTGAGGTCGGCGCTTTCCAACGGGCGCACCGCGGCGATGCGCTCATTGGCGGCGTCGATATAGGCCTGCTCGCGCTCGATGCCCACGAAATGGCGGCCGAGGCGCTTGGCGACGGCGCCCGTGGTGCCCGAGCCGAAGAAGGGATCGAGCACGACGTCGCCCGGCTTGGTCGAGGCCATCATGATGCGGGCCAGCAGCGCCTCAGGCTTCTGCGTCGGATGCAGCTTGTTGCCGTTCTCGTCCCTCAGGCGCTCGCCCCCGGTGCAGATCGGGAACAGCCAGTCGGAGCGCATCTGTAGATCGTCGTTCGACGCCTTCAGCGCTTCGTAGTTGAAGGTGTAGCCCTTGGCCTTCTGGTCGCGCGAGGCCCAGATCATCGTCTCATGCGCGTTCTGGAAGCGGCGGCCGCGGAAATTCGGCATCGGGTTGGTCTTGCGCCAGACGATGTCGTTGAGGATCCAGAAGCCGAGATCCTGCATGCGGGCGCCGACGCGGAAGATGTTGTGGTAGGAGCCGATGACCCAGATGGTGCCGCTGGGCTTCAGCACACGGCGCGCCGCGAGCAGCCAGGCGCGGGTGAAGGCGTCATAAGCCTCGAAGCTCTCGAACCGGTCCCAGTCATCGTCAACGGCGTCGACCTTGGACTGGTCGGGCCGGTGCAGGTCGCCGTCCAGCTGCAGATTGTAGGGCGGATCGGCGAAGATGATGTCGACCGACTTTTCCGGCAGCCGGTCGAGGGCGGCGACGCAATCGCCCTTCAGGATCGTGTCCAGCCATTCGGACTTAAGAGGGGCGTGGGAAAGCTCGTCGAGAAGACGCACGGCAGACATCAAAACACCCAAACAAACGCGTTACGGTTTACTGGCTGTTATGGTTACCGATCAGCGTAAACATTCGGTGAAGGACTGCCGCGTGGCCGCCGAAGTTTGCGCGAACCGGCCCGTTGGTGTATGCCGCGCCGCTTGAGCCAGTCAGGCCCCCTCCCCAACGTCTTCGGATTGCCATGCCCCAGCCAGATCTTGTCATCTTCGATTGCGACGGCGTGCTCGTCGATTCCGAAATCATCGCCGCGCGCGTCGAGGCCGAGCTTCTGACATCGGCCGGATTCGAGATCTCGGCGGATGAGATTTCCGAGACCTATGCGGGACTGACCTTCAAGGACATCATGCTGCGGCTCGAGGAGAAGTCGCACATTCCGTTCCAGGCCTCGCTGATCGACCGCGCCGAGGAACTGGTCGACCGGAAGCTGCGCAGCGACGTGCGCATCATCGACGGCGCCCGCGAGGCGGTCGCGGCCGTCACCGCGCCGCGCGCCGTCTGCTCCAACTCGCGCACGGAGCGGGTCGAATTCATGCTGGAGAAGGTGCGGCTGCTGCCGTTCTTCGCCGGCCGGATCTTTTCGGGGCTGGACATTCCCAGCAAGAAGACCAAGCCCGCGCCGGACGTGTTCCTCTACGCCGCGGAGAAGCTCGGCGCCAACCCGAAGAACACTTTCGTCATCGAGGATTCCGTGCACGGCATCGCCGGCGCCAGGACGGCCGGCATGCGCGTCATCGGCTTCACCGGCGCGGGGCATAGCTATCCGGGCCATGCCGACGCACTGACCGAGGCCGGCGCCGAGACGGTGATCCGGCGCTGGGCGGAGCTCAACAGCACGATCGCGGCGCTGTCGCAGTGGTCGGAAGACGCCTAGAAGCCTGAGAAACTGCTTACGCGCGCGTGGTCAGAGTCGAGAGTTGGTCTGTGTCGTAGCGGTTCCGCAGGTCGGCCAGCGCCTTCGGATCCGGCGCTCCATGCGCCGCCAGTTCGGCCAGTTCTTCGAAATAATGCTCGTGGCCAGGCGGAGAGACGGTCATCAGCACGCGTGCAGGCTTCTCACTGACATTGATGATGTTGTGTGGCACCCCCGGCGGGATGAACAGGAAGGTTCCCGGCGTTGCACGGATCGTCCTGTCACCGACATGCCACTCACACTCGCCTTCGAGCAGGTAGAAGGTCTCCTCCTGCACCCGGTGAACATGCCGTCCCGTGGCGAACTCCGGCGGGATCGTCCAATCGAACATGCTCGTATGCCTGGTATTTTCGTCGGTGACGAGGAAAGCCATGGGGTGGCCACGCAATATGACACCCTTCTTCTGGTCGGGCATGCGGATGACGGCATCAGCGCTCATATGATCCTCCTCTGACAGGCGCTTGTTTCTGGCAAGCGTTCACGCAACATCGGCCGCTCACGCGGGAAAGTCGTGAATTGGTTGCCAAAAATTTGCTAAAAGACTCCAATGACAGTCAGGCGCGAGGTCTACCGCTTTGGGTCTTTTCACCTCGATCCGGAGGTGGGCATTCTCTTTTGCGGAGATGAGCCGACTATGCTTGGGCAGCGCGCCGTCGCGCTGCTGCGACTGCTGATCCAGAACGCTGGCCAACCCGTGTCCAAGGACGCGCTGATCGACGCCGGCTGGGGGGGATCGGCGGTTGCCGACAACAATCTGACGGTTCAGATCGCAGCCTTGCGCCGGACATTGGCCGATGCGGCGAATGTCGCGGACTGGATCGAAACATTGCCGCGCCGCGGCTACCGCTATGTCGGACCCGCCGTCGCCACCAACGATCCCGAAACCGCGGCCGCCACCGGCGCCACGTCGGGACCGAGCTTGCCTGAAAAGCCGTCCGTCGCCGTCTTGCCGTTCTCGAATTTGAGCGGCGACCCCCAACAGGAATATTTTGCCGATGGGATGGTGGACGACATCATCACGGGCCTGGCGCGGATCAAATGGCTATTCGTCATCGCGCGAAACTCGACGCTCTCCTACAAGGGTCGCGCCGTCGACGTGAAGCAGGTCGGCCGCGAGCTTGGGGTTCGCTATGTGCTCGAAGGCAGTGTGCGCAAGGCCGGCCATAGTGTGCGGGTTACAGCGCAGATGATCGATGCTTCGACCGGCGCCCATGTCTGGGCCGAGCGCTATGACCGCAGCTCCGACGACATCTTCGCGCTCCAAGACGAGATCGCGCTGGCAGCAGTGGGCGCGATTGCGCCAAGCGTGCGGAAGGCCGAGATCGAACGTGTCAGACGCAAACGCCCCGATAGCCTCGACGCATACGATCTCGTGCTGCAGGCTCAGCCTGATGTCGATTCAGGCATGCCGGAGCAAGTGACCAGAGCGCTCGTCCTTCTCGAGCGTGCGATCGCGCTCGAACCTACCTATGCGCTGGCGCATGGCAATGCCGCGATGTGCCATCACTGCCTGTTCCTTCGCGCCGGCCTGCAGGAGATCAACCGCGCGTCCTCGATCCGCCACGCGCGGTCGGCCATCGTCCACGGACAGGACGATGCTCTTGCCCTGACATGGGCGGGTTTTTCCATCGGAATGGATGCACATGATCGTGCCGGTGCGTTCGCGGCATTGGAAGCCGCCCTCGCCATCAGCCCGTCCTCGGCGCTGACTTACATCCTTGGCAGCGTCGTTCTCGGATGGAGCGGCGAAGCGGAGCGAGCGATAGAATGGAGCAAGCAGGGCTTGCGACTGAGCCCATTCGATTCGTGGGCCTGGGCCGCATTTGACGCACAGGCGATGAGCCATTTGTTGTGCGGCCGTTACGAAGAGGCTTGTCGTGCTGCCTACAAGTCCGTCCAAGCCAATCCGGCACATAGCATCACCTATGTGCAATTGGCGGCCGCGCTGGCCAGGCTTGGCCGCTTGGACGAAGCGAAGGCGGCCGCCGCTCGCGTGATCGAGCTTCAGCCGGCCTTCCGCTACAGCCGGCAGTTTGCCGGCGTTAATTGCGCGCCCGCGCTCGCGGAGGCTCTTGGCTCCGCGCTGCGGGCAGCCGGGTTGCCGGAGTAGCCACCCACCAGGCTACGACCGGGCGTCGATGAATGCAGACATTAGTTCGTCGCCGGAGCGCGCTTCTTCCGCTTGCCTTTCGTCTTGTTCGCCGAGGCGGCGGGCGTGTTCTCGTCAAAGCCCGCATAGGCCTGGTAATCTTTTGCGGAAGGCTCCGGCACAACGACATTGGCGTCGGTGAAGACGAATTGGGTTGCGGCAGTCGGATCGGTGACCTGCACCTGGTACTGGTGGAGCTGCGAATAAAGCACCTCGTCGCCGTGCTGGACGGCGATGCGGATCGGCATGGTGACGGTTCCGGGAGCGAACATCGGACCCGGCACGACCTTGCCCGCGACGGCGATCTTCATCGACAGCTGGCCGTTGGCATGGGTGCAGTCGCGCGTCATGTCCGAAATCGAGGCCTGGTAGATGATCTTGGACGGATCGTGAGCGGGATCGACCGGCTGACCGTTGGGTCCGGTCTGGGCCGCAGCGGCGGCGGCCGCCTCGGCTTCGGCGGCGGGATCGAGCTTCTTTTTCTTGGGCTTCGCCGCCGCGCCCTTGGCATAGGTGTTGAAATAGGCGGTGCCGTCGCGCAGCGTCACTTTCGGGCAATAGGCACGCAACTGGCTGGCGAGTATCTTGGGATCCTGCGGCGGTGGCGGCGCGGTCGGATCGCTCTTCTTGCCGAAACCGAGGTTCAGAATACCATTGTCGCTCGATTGGCAGCCGGCGGCGGCGAGCATAAAGCCGGTGAGCGCCAGACCCGCGACAAGACGACGGTTGACCGAATAAAACGCCATGAAACTGCACTTCCCTCTCACAAAGCCGGTGACGTATAGCAACCGCGCGGCAAAAATGCGACTGAGCCGGCTCGGAAAATTAACCAATTGCCGTGGATGACGTGAACGGCAGCAATGGGCCTTTTACGATGCAGTATGTGAGTACCCGCGGCGACGCGCCCGCGCTTGGATTTTCAGACGCGGTGCTGGCCGGCCTGGCGCGCGACGGCGGGCTTTACGTGCCGCGCGAATGGCCGAGGTTTTCCGCCGCCGACATCCGCGCCATGCGCGGGTTCGCCTATCCGGACCTTGCCATCCGCGTGCTGACGCCCTTCCTCGGCGGCGAGATCGCGGCGCCGGTCTTCGAGCGGCTGGTGCGCGAGGCCTATGCGACGTTCCGGCATGAGGCCGTCTGCCCGCTGGTGCAGACCGGGAAGAACACCTTCATCCTCGAGCTGTTCCACGGCCCGACGCTGGCCTTCAAGGACGTGGCGATGCAGTTGCTGGCGCGGCTGATGGATCACGTGCTTTCCGAGCGCGGCCAGCGCGCCACCATCGTCGGCGCGACCTCGGGCGACACCGGGGGTGCCGCGATCGACGCCTTCGCCGGCCGCGACCGCACCGACATCTTCATCCTTTTCCCGCATGGCAAGGTCTCGCCGGTGCAGCAGCGGCAGATGACGACGTCGAGCGCAGCGAACGTCCACGCGCTGTCGGTCGAAGGCAATTTCGACGACTGCCAGGGCCTGGTGAAGGACATGTTCAACGACCACGCCTTTCGCGACCGCGTGTCGCTTTCGGGCGTCAATTCGATCAACTGGGCCCGCATCATGGCCCAGATCGTCTATTATTTCTCGTCCGCGCTGTCGCTTGGCGCGCCGGACCGACCGGTCTCCTTCACCGTGCCGACCGGCAATTTCGGGGACATCTTCGCCGGTTATGCCGCCAAGCGCATGGGCCTGCCGATCGAGCGGCTTATCATCGCCACCAACGACAACGACATCCTGGCGCGCACATTGGCGAGCGGCGAATACCGCACGAAGGGCGTGTTCGCCACGACCTCGCCGTCGATGGATATCCAGGTGTCGTCGAATTTCGAACGTCTTCTGTTTGAGGCTGCGGGCCGCGATGCCGAAACGGTGCGGCGCTACATGAGCGGGCTGAAGCAGTCCGGCGCCTTCACCATCGAGGAAGGCGAGCTCCAGCGCATCCGCGCCGAGTTCGACGCCGGCCGCGCCACCGTGGACGAGGTCGCAGCCACCATCCGCGCGACGCTCGAGAAAAGCAACTACCTACTCGACCCGCACACGGCCGCCGCCGTTCATGTCGCAGCCGCCCATGCCTCGGGCCCCGTGCCCATGGTGGTGCTCGGCACCGCGCACCCCGCGAAATTCCCGGCAGCGGTCGAGGCGGCGAGCGGCGTCACCCCTGCCCTGCCCGCATGGCTAGGCGGCTTGATGACAGCCGACGAAAAATACACGATACTTCCCTCCGACATAAAAATGGTGGAAGATTACGTGAACCGCCACTCGCGGGCGGCGCGTTAGGGAGTACTTGCCATATGGGTGTTGAGGTAAGCCGTCTGTCGAACGGCCTGACAGTCGCCACCGAAACCCTTCCAAGCATCGAATCGGTTGCCCTAGGGGCCTGGGTCAAGTCAGGCGCCCGCAACGAGCGCGACGAAGAGCATGGCATGGCCCATCTGCTCGAGCACATGGCGTTCAAGGGCACCAAGCGGCGCAGCGCCTTCGAGATCGCCTCGGAAATCGAGAATGTCGGCGGCGAGATCAACGCCGCCACCAGCGTCGAGACGACCTCTTACTATGCCAGGGTGCTTTCCGACGACGTGCCGCTGGCAGTCGATATCCTGGCCGACATTCTGCAGGAATCCGAATTCGATCCGGAAGAGCTGGAGCGCGAGCAGCATGTGATCCTGCAGGAGATCGGCGCCGCGCACGACACGCCCGACGATATCGTCTTCGACCGCTTCACCGAAACCGCCTTCCGGCATCAGACCATCGGCCGCTCGATCCTGGGCACGCCGGAGACGGTCAAGTCCTTCACTTCCGGACAGTTGCACGACTTCATCGAGCGGCAATACGACGCCGAGCGTATGGTCCTCGTGGCGGCAGGCGATATTAAGCACGACAATTTCGTGCGCGAGGTCGAGAAGCGGCTCGGCGGCTTCCGCGCCAAGGCGGCGGGCAATATCCCGCAATACGCGCAATATGTCGGCGGCGACTTTCGCGAGGACCGCGACCTGATGGATGCGCAAATCGTGCTCGGCTTCGAGGGACGCGCCTATCATGTGCGCGACTTCTACGCTTCGCAGGTGCTGTCGATGATCCTGGGCGGCGGTATGTCGTCGAGGCTGTTCCAGGAAGTGCGCGAGAAGCGCGGGCTCTGCTACTCGGTCTATGCCTTCCACTGGGGCTTTTCCGACACCGGCATCTTCGGCGTGCACGCCGCGACCGGGCAGAGCGACATCGCCAAGCTGGTGCCGGTGATCATCGACGAGTTGCAAAAGGCCGGCGAAACCATCCAGCAGGATGAGCTCGACCGGGCGCGCGCGCAATATCGCGCCGGCCTGATCATGTCGGCCGAAAGCCCGGCCAGCCGCGCCTCTCAGATCGCCAGGCAGTTGCTCCTGTTCGGTCGGCCGATCGCCAAGGAGGAATTGATGGAGCGGCTTTCGGCGCTGACCGTCGAGCGGCTGACCGATCTCTCCTCGCGGCTGTTCTCGACCAAGCCTACGCTCACCGCGGTCGGCCCCGTGGGCACGCTTGCGCCTTACGAGGCCATCCTCGAATCGCTTGCGGGCCCGCAGACGACGGCCCGCCGGCTCGCCGTCTAGACTCCGTTCCAGAGCCGTGTTCGCGCTCCCTTTCTTTCGCCGTGACCTGCCGGCATTGAAGGGCGAAAAGGTCACGCTGCGCGTGCCGCTGACCAATGACTACCGCGAATGGTCGACCTTGCGCGGCGAAAGCCGCGCCTTCCTGGAGCCCTGGGAGCCACGCTGGCAGCCGGACGAGCTCGACCGCACCGCCTGGCGCATGCGCATCAGCCGCTACCGCGAGGATTACGCGCAGGGCACGGCCATCGCCTTCTTCATCTTCGAGAAATCGAGCGGCAAGCTTGCCGGCGGCATCACGCTTGGCAACATCCGCCACGGCGTCGCGCAGAGCGGACATATCGGCTACTGGATCGGCGAACGCTTCGGCAGCCGCGGCCTGATGACCGAGGCGGTCAAGCTGGTGTCGCGCTTTGCCTTCGATACGCTGAGGTTGCACCGGATCGAGGCTGCCTGTATTCCCGAAAACGCCCGGTCGATCCGCGTGCTTGAAAAAGCCGGATTCCGGCGCGAAGGACTTCTCCGATCCTATCTCAGGATCAACGGCATCTGGCAGGATCACTACCTCTACGCCCGGATCGCGGACGATCCGCCGGGTGATGGAACGAAGGGCTGAATGTGACGAATTTTTCGCGATTAGCGTCGCTGTTCGCCCTTATCTTGGCGGTCGTCGTCACGTTTTTTGCGGTCATGCCGGCTTTCGCCGTCGAGCCCATCAAGATCGCGCGCGACGACAAGGCGCTCAACCTTTCGGAAGCCGTCCAGATCTACCGGAACCAGGGCGAGAACTTTCAGGTCTCGACCGCGCCGGGCCCCGACGGCATCGTGCGGCGCATCGAGGTGGAGGCCAATGACGCGCGATCGAGCGGCGACTGGGCCGTCTTCGCGCTCGCCAACACCACCGACCAGCAGCTCGACCGGCTGATCGTCGCGCCGCATTTCCGCCTGGTGAACTCCGGCATCTTCTGGCCCGACCTCGGCTCGACGCGCATCGCCGCGATCACGCCCAGCGAAGGCTTCGCGCTCGACCGCCAGACAAGCCCCGACGCCGACGTGTTCCGCGTGACGCTGAACCCCGGAACAGTGGTGACTTTCATCGCCGAGCTCGCCTCGCCGAAGCTGCCGCAGGTCTATCTCTGGGACCCGGATTCCTACAAAGACTCAGTAAATTCCTACACGCTGTTCCGCGGCATCGTCATCGGCATCTCTGGCCTTCTGGCGCTGTTCCTGACGATCCTGTTCGTGGTCAAGGGAACCTCGATGTTTCCGGCGACGGCGGCGCTCGCCTGGGCGGTGCTGGCCTATATCTGCGTCGACTTCGGCTTCCTCAACAAGATCATCGCGATATCGCCCGGGAACGAGCAGATCTGGCGGGCAGGCACCGAGGTGGCGCTCGCCGGAACCTTCGTGGTGTTCCTGTTCGCTTATCTCAACCTCAACCGATGGCATGGGCATTTCAGCTATGGTGCCCTAGTCTGGATCCTCGGGCTGCTGCTGATCGCGGGCGTGGCCATCGTCGATCCGGCAGTCGCCGCCGGCATTGCCCGCATCTCTTTCGCCGCCACCGCGCTCACCGGGCTCGGCCTGATCATCTTCCTCGGCATCCGCGGCTATGACCGCGCGATCATGCTGGTGCCGAGTTGGGTGATGGTGCTGCTCTGGCTGTGCGGGTCGTGGATGGCGATCACCGGCATGCTCGACAACGACATCGCCCAGCCGGCGCTGGGCGGCGGGCTGATCCTGATCATCCTGCTCATCGGCTTCACTGTCATGCAGCATGCCTTTGCCGGCGGCGGGGCGCATCAGGGCCTGTTCTCCGACCTCGAGCGCCAGGCGTTGGCGGTGGCCGGCTCGGGCGACATCGTCTGGGACTGGGACGTGCTGCGAGACCGCGTGGTGACCAAGCCGGACATCAGCCTCCAGCTCGGCTTGCCGCCCAACAGCCTTGGGGGTGCCGCCCGCAACTGGCTGCCGGTGCTGCATGCCGACGACCGCGACACGTTCCGCACCACGCTCGACGTGGTGCTGGAGCACCGCCGCGGCAAGGTGGCGCAGAATTTCCGGCTGCGCGGCGTCGACGGCCACTACCACTGGTTCTCGCTGCGCGCCCGCCCGGTCATCGGCTCCGACGGCGAGGTGATCCGCTGCGTCGGCACCATGGTCGACGTCACCGAGCAGAAGAAATCCGAGGAAAGGCTGCTGCACGACGCCGTGCATGACAACCTGACCGGCCTGCCGAACCGCGAATTGTTCATGAACCGGCTGGAGGCGATCATCTCGATCGCCCGCACCGAGGACAAGGTGCGCCCGACGGTCTTCATCATCGACATCGACCGCTTCAAGCAGGTCAATGACGGTCTGGGCATTTCCGCCGGCGACACGATTCTGCTCACCGTCGCGCGCCGGCTGCACCGGCTCTTGAAGCCGAAGGATTCGCTGTCGCGCTTTGCCGGCGACCAGTTCGCGCTGATGCTGCTTTCGGAGCAGGACCCTGCCCGCATCGCGGCCATGGCCGACGCCATCAAGCACGCGATCAACAATCCGATCACCTTCGCCAAGCGCGAGATCGTGCTCACCGCCTCGATCGGACTGATCACCTGGACGACGGCGCAGACCTCCGCCGAGGACATGGTCAAGGACGCCGAGCTTGCCATGCACCAGGCCAAGCGCTTCGGCGGCGACAGGATCGAGCCGTTCCGGCCTGCCTTCCGCACGGTCGGCACCGACCGGCTGCAGTTCGAATCCGACCTTCGCCGCGCCATCGAGCGGCGCGAGTTCACGCTTGCCTATCAGCCGATCGTGCGGCTGGAAGACGGCAGCGTCGCCGGCTTCGAGGCGCTGCTGCGCTGGGACCACCCGCGCCGCGGCATGATTCCGCCGGGAGACTTCATCCCGGTGGCCGAGAATTGCGGACTGATCGTGCAGCTTGGCCTGTTCGCCATGCAGCAGGCGGCCGAGGACCTCGCGGGCTGGCAGAAGCAGATCGGCGACGCGCCGCTGTCGGTTTCGGTCAACCTGTCGAGCCGCCAGCTCATCCGCCGCGACCTTGTCAGCGACGTGCGATCCGTCATCGCTCGGGCCAATCTGAAGCCGCGCTGCTTCCGGCTCGAACTTACCGAATCCCTGGTGATGGACAACCCGGAACAGACCGCGCATGTGCTGACCAAGCTGAAACAGCTAGGCATCGGGCTGTCGCTCGACGATTTCGGCACCGGCTATTCCTCGCTCTCCTACCTGACGCGCTTCCCCTTCGACACGATCAAGATCGACAAGAGTTTTGTTGACGACGCCACACCGAAGCGCGCCGTGCTGCTCAAATCCATGGTCAACATGGCCCATGAGCTCGGGCTATCGGTCGTGGCCGAAGGCATTTCGGATGAAAGCGACGCGCTGGAGCTGCGCCAGATGGGCTGCGAATATGTCCAGAGCTTCATGTTCGGCGCGCCGATGCCCGGCGACCAGGTGCTGAAGACGTTGAGGGAGCAGTATCCGCTGACCCAGGCTTAGAGGCCCATCGCTTCGGCGATTAGGGCGGAGCAAGGAGCACAGCGACGCGGCGCAGACCCTCGGATCCATGCCGTGACGCTAACGCGTTGAAACCGGTGCAGAATCTGCGCCGCCGCACCTACGGTCGATCTACCGGAATGGATCCTAGGGTCTTCGCGATGGAGCTACGCTCCTGCTTTGCCCCAGGATGACGAAGTCGCAGGCGTTCGCGCTAGTCGCGAGCATCAAGCGTGGCCGGCAGCAGCGCTCAGGTGGGCCAGGTCGATGCCGATCGACGCCAGGATGCGGTCGTATTTGCGCTCGATGTCGGCGTCGAACAGAAGTTCCTGCGTCGCCGGACAGGTGAGCCAGCCATTCTCGGCGATCTCAGTTTCGAGCTGGCCGGCGCCCCAGCCGGAATAGCCGAGAGCCATCAGCGCATGGCGGGGGCCGCGCCCCGTGGAGATGGCGCGCAGAATGTCGACGGTAGCGGTCAGACAGATGTCGTCGGAGACGTTGAGCGAGGATTCCACACGATAGTCGCCGGAATGCAGCACGAAGCCGCGGCTGCGGTCCACCGGCCCTCCATTGCGCACGACGAAATCGCGCGTATGCGCCGGCAGTCGGATCGCTTCCTGCTCGTTCATGATGCCGAGTTGCACCAGAAGATCCGGGAACAACATCTGCTGCGTCTGGTTGATGATGAGCCCCATCGCGCCCTCGTCGCTGTGGGCGCAGATGTAGATGACGGAGCGCGCGAAACGGTCGTCCTTCATGCCAGGCATGGCAATCAGGAACTGGTCGTCAAGGAAACCGCGTCCCGCGGCCGCCCTCTTGTGGCGCAACAAATCCATGAGTTGAGCGTAACGCGTTTCGGCAGCGCCGAAAAGATGGTGTCAGTCCCCGATGTAACGCAAATATGATACCGGGAGAGCGAGGAGGCCATTGCGCGGCCAAGAACGGACGGTCAAATCACCGCATGCGATACATGAAGATACTGGTTCTCGGCGTCGTTTTCGGATGGGCTACGGGCCTCCCGGCCGAGGCCTCTTCCTCGATCTGGTACAACTCGGAGGGCGGCAAGGTCCGGCTGGTGACCACCGGCAAGCCCGACGAGGCCGGCAAGATCCGCGGCGTGCTCGACATCGCGCTGAAGCCCGGCTGGAAGACTTATTGGCGCGATCCGGGCGATGCCGGCGTGCCGCCGCAGCTCGACATATCCGGCAGCACCAACGTCGCCGACGCGCAATTGTCGTTCCCGCCGCCGCAGCGCCACGACGACGGCTACGGCAAATGGGCCGGCTATGACCGTCCCGTGTCGCTGCCGGTGACCTTCACAGTTTCTTCGCCCGATCAGCCGACGACCATCGACGCCCATGTCTTCCTCGGTATCTGCGAGACGATCTGCATTCCGGTGCAGACCCGGCTCAGCGTCGATCCCGCGTCCGATCCGGACAACGCGACCGATGCCGCGCTGGTGAAAACCGCGCTTGCGACGCTGCCTTCCCCGGCCCGGCCCGATTTCGGCATCAGCGTGCTGCCCGGCGACCACGAGACCCTTGTCGTCCAGGCGCAGTCCCCGGGGGATCCGGAATCCGTCGACTTCTTCATCGCCGGCGAGCGTGACTACATGTTCGGCGCGCCGGTGCGCAGCCAGAAGGACGGCAAGCTCGTCTTTACCGTGCCGATCCTCGACCGGCCGTCAGCGACGCCGAGCGATGGCGGGCTGTATTACACGCTGACCAGCGCGGAGGGTTCGGTCGACGGGTTGCTGCCTTACCCTTGATCCAGCATTAGCGCAACGGTTGCGGGAAGCTGTCCGGTCCGATATCGAAGGCATCGATCTCCCCATCTCGCAAGCGAGGAACCCATGACCATTTCGGTTGGCGAAAAACTGCCCGCATCGAACTTCAAGGTGATGACCGCCGACGGCGCCAAGCCGATCACCGGCGACGAGATCTTCGCCGGCAAGAAGGTGGTGCTGTTCGGCGTCCCCGGCGCTTTCACGCCGACCTGCAGCAACAACCACCTGCCCGGCTATCTCGAGAACCATGACGCGATCCTGTCGCGCGGCGTCGACACCATCGCGGTGGTTTCGGTCAACGACGTCCACGTCATGGGCGCCTGGGCGCACTTCACCGGGGGCGAAGGCAAGATCCTCTACCTCGCCGACGGCAGCGGCGACTTCGCCAAATCGGTCGGGCTCGACAACGATCTTTCCGCGGCCGGAATGGGTCTGCGCTCGAAGCGCTTCTCGATGATCGTCGACGACGGCAAGGTCACCGCACTCAATGTCGAAACCAAGCCGGGCGTCGACGAGAGCGGTGCCGCCAAGATTCTCGAGCAGCTCTAGATCAGGATGACTTTTCGTTGACCCGCCATCGTGATCTTTCTTTTTGTTGGAGCAAGATCTTGTCCGAAAACCGGTTCCTACTTTTTGCGTTCGCTGACCTCCGGTTCGGGATCATGCTCTGATGCTCGACACCATTTGGCGCGCGGTGGCGATCGGCATCGGCGCCACGGTGTTCATGGATATCTGGGCGATCATCCTCAACAAGGCTATCGGCCAGCCCTTGCCCAACTGGGGCATGGTCGGACGCTGGGTCCGGCATCTGCCGGAGAAGGTTTTCCACGACGATATCGGCAAGGCCGCGCCCTACGCACATGAAAAAGCGCTAGGCTGGGCTTTCCACTACCTCGTCGGCATCCTTTACGGCGTGATCCTGGTCGTGCTCGCCGGCGCGGGCTGGCTGGCGACGCCGACCTTCCTGCCGGCCTTCATCCTCGGCATCGTCACTGTCGGGGCCGGCTGGTTCCTGCTGGCGCCCGGCATGGGCGCCGGTTGGGCGGCATCCAAGCTGCCCAAACCGATGAAGGTGCGCGCGCTCAACCTCGTGGCGCACACGGTGTTCGCGCTCGGCATGTTCTCGACGGCGCTGCTGATCCGGTGAAGCGGGAAGCCGTCGGTCTCTCAATAACTTTGGGTCGAACGTCTGGGCGCAGGCTTCCTTGCCGGAGCGCCTTCCTGCGTTGACGCTGCCGCAACCGGCGCAGGCCGTGCCAGGTTCGGCTTGAACGGCGCCATGCCTTGCCGGGCCAGTTCGTCGGCGCGTTCGTTCTCCGGGTGGCCGGCATGGCCCTTCACCCAATACCAAGTCACCTTGTGGCGCCTGTTGGCCTCGTCGAGCGCCTGCCAGAGCTCGCCATTCTTGACCGGCTTCCTGTCTCCCGTCTTCCAGCCGTTCTTCTTCCAGCCATGGATCCATTTGGAGATGCCGTCCATGACGTATTTGCTGTCGGTGTAGAGGTCGACCGAGCAAGGCTCCTTCAGCGCGTTGAGCGCCGTGATGGCGGCAAGCAGCTCCATGCGGTTGTTGGTGGTCTCCGCCTCGCCGCCCGACAGTTCCTTGGTGACGCCGTTGTAGCGCAGCACTGCGCCCCAGCCGCCCGGCCCGGGATTGCCCGAGCAGGCGCCGTCGGTGAAGATCTCGATTTTCTTGTTCATGTCAGCCCGTATTCGGATGGCGACCCGATCGCGCGGTGGAAGCGCATGCGGCGGATATATTCGGTCGGGTCGCGCTTGATCACCAGCCCGCTATCCGGAATGGTCAGCCAGTCGTAGAGGCGGGTCAGCATGAAGCGTAGCGCCGAGCCCCGCGCCAGGATCGGCATAGCCGCCTTCTCGTCGTTTCCGAGCGGCCGCACCGACTGGTAGCCCGAGAGCAGCGCCGTCCCCTTGGTCAGGTTGAAGGAAAAATCCTTCTCGAAGCACCAGGCGTTGAGGCAGGTGGCGACGTCGTAGGCGTAGAGGTCGTCGCAAGCGAAATAGAAGTCGATCAGGCCGGACAGTTTCTCGCCGAGGAAGAAGACGTTGTCCGGAAACAGATCGGCGTGGATGATGCCCTGCGGCAGGCCGGTCGGCCAGTGGCGTTCGAAATCGGCGAAATCGGCATCGACCTCGGCCGCCAACCCCGGCTCGATCTCGTCGGCGCGGTCGCGCGAGGCCGCCCAGAGCTTGCGCCAGCCATCGATCGCCAGCGCGTTCGGCCTTCTCATCTGAAAATCCTGGCCGGCGATATGGAGGCTGGCGAGCGCCTTGCCCACTTCCGCGCAATGCGCTGCGGTCGGCCGCCTCAGCGACAGGCCTTCGAGGAAGGTGATGATGACGGCCGGACGGCCGGCGAGCGTGCCGATGACGGTTCCGTCATGCGCCGTAACCGGCAGCGGGCAGGAAATGCCCTTCCTGGCGAGATGGCCCATCAGGCCGAGAAAGAAGGGCAGGTCGGCCTTGTCGACGCGCTTCTCGTAGAGCGTCAGGATGTAGGAGCCGGTCGAGGCGTGGACCAGGAAATTGGAATTCTCGGTGCCCTCGGCTATGCCCTTGTAGGAGAGCAATTCCCCCACCGGGTAGGCTTTGAGGAATGCGGTCAACTCGCCTTCATTCACGTCGGTGTAGACGGCCATCCTTATTCACGCCGCTCCATTGACGAAGGCCATGTCGGCCGCCGTCAGTTCGACATCGCGCAAAACCCGCATCACCGGAAAATCCTCCGTTTCCGTGGCCGTGATGGCCAGATCGATGGTGACGTCGAAACGCTGTCGGAAGGCGTCAATGATCTCATCGACGATGATCTCCGGCGCCGAGGCGCCGGCCGACAGGCCAAGCGTCCTGATCCCGGCGATCTCATCCCACGGAATCTCGGCGGCGCGCTGCACGAGAAGCGACATCGCCGCGCCCGCGCGCTCCGCCACTTCGACAAGGCGACGCGAGTTGGACGAATTGGGCGCTCCGACGATGAGGAAAAGATCGGCGCCGGCGGCCGTCTCCTTCACCGCTTCCTGGCGGTTGGTGGTGGCGTAGCAGATCGATTCGGCCGCAGCCGCGTGCAGCTCGGGAAACCGCTCCTGGAGCGCCCGGATGATGCCCGCGGTGTCCTCGACCGACAATGTCGTCTGGGTGACGAAGCCCAGCGCCGAGGCGTCGGCGGGCACGAAGCGCGCCGCGTCGGCCTCTGTCTCGATGAGCGTCACAGCGCCTTCCGGCAATTGGCCCATCGTGCCGATCACCTCCGGGTGCCCGGCGTGTCCGATCAGAAGCACATGGCGGCCGAGCCGCTGGTGGCGCATCGCCTGCTTGTGCACCTTGGAGACGAGCGGGCAGGTGGCGTCGAGGTAGAAGAGATTGCGCGCCTCGGCATCCGCCGGCACCGACTTCGGCACGCCATGCGCCGAAAAGACCACGGGCGACTGGCGATGCTCCAGCGGAATCTCGGAGAGTTCCTCGATAAAGACGGCGCCCAGGCTCTGCAGCCCTTCGACGACGTAGCGGTTGTGCACGATCTCGTGGCGGACATAGACCGGCGCGCCGTATTTCTTCAGCGCCAGCACGACGATCTGGATAGCGCGGTCGACACCGGCGCAGAAGCCGCGAGGCTGGCAGAGCCTGATCGTCAGCGGTGGCTTTTTCTCAGTCATCAAAACGGGCCGGTTCAGTCGGAAACTATCTCTTTGTTTTTGACGCAATTCCGGACGCAAAACCGCTCACACTTTCCTGGAATTGCTTCAGGCGAAATGAGGTGCACACCCCTGCCCTGTCAAGAGCGGCGGCGCTTACTGTTCCTTCGCGGGGCGACGGAGTCTCAGCATCAGCACCGCCGCAAGGGCGGCGGCCAGCCCATACCAGGTGACAGCATATTGGAGGTGGTTGTTCGGCAGATCGATGATGGTGACGCCACCGACCGGCAGGCCGCCGGGGTTGGGCGTCTTGTCGGCGTCGACGAAGAACGGCACCAGCACGAAGCCGGCGGGCAGGCCGGCGGTCGACGCCATGACATCGCGGTCCTTCCAGTAGAAGATGTTCTTTGCGACATCATTGTCGGGAAGCATCATCGACGGTTTTCCCGGCAGCGGATTGCGGGCAAGCCCGATCACCGTCACCTTGCCAGCAATTTCTCCCTGTTGGCGTTTGGCAGGATCCTTGAGGTCGTAGGGAACGAAGCCGCGATTGACGAGCACGAAGCGGCCGTCCTCGAGCTGCAGGGGCGTGTAGACGTTGAAGCCGCTTTCGCCTTCCCAGGTCGAAAAGAAGTGCCGCTCGCCCTGGTGCAGGAAGGTGCCCGTCACCGTCACCGGGGTGTAATCGACATCATGGGAAGCGGCGAATTGCTTCTCGACGTCGGCCAGTGGCAACGGAGCGGAATGCGTGCGCTTGTCGATGGTCGCGAGCAGGTCTTCCTTCCAGTGCAGGCGCTGGACCTGCCAGGTGCCTAGCCCGATCAGGATGGCGAACAGGATCAGGCCGAGGCCGATGAGCAACGCCGAACGCGGCCGCGAACGGCCGGCCGCCGAACCGGTCGCCTCGGTCATTCCGGGGATTCCAGCCTGGCCTCGGAGGCTTTCTTCGAGTACTGCAAGGTGATGAGCACGCCTTTGATGAGGCGCAGCGCCGTCAGGCAGAGCACTAGCGCCAGCGGTATCCATAAGATGAAATGCAGCCAAAGCGGCGGGCTGAACGTCACCTCCATCCACAGCGCCAGGCCGACGACGACGAAGCCTATGATCAGGATGACGAACACCGCCGGCCCATCGCCGGCATCGGCGAAGGAATAGTCGAGCCCGCAATTGTAGCAGCGCTTGCCGACGGTGAGGAAGCCCGAGAACAGTTTGCCCTCGCCGCAGCGCGGGCAGCGGCCATGCAGGCCCGCCGAGATCGGGTCGATGGGTGGCCAGATCGCCTTGTCTTCGCTCATACCGGCACCGTAGACCCTTTCGCGCAAAAAGATAAGGCGGCCACGTCGCCGCGGCCGCCCTTCGGATTTTCGAAACCCGTCAGCTCAATGGCCTTCGATCAGCGCGCCGTTCGAGGCCCAGACATAGATGGCGCTGAACAGGAACAGCCACACCACGTCGACGAAGTGCCAATACCAGGCGGCCGCCTCGAAGCCGAAATGCTGCTTGGGCGTGAAGTCGCCACGTATGGCGCGCACCAGGCAGACGAGCAGGAAGATCGTGCCGATGATGACGTGGAAGCCATGAAAGCCGGTCGCCATGAAGAAGGTGGCGCCATAGATCGATTCCTTGAACGCGAAAGGCGCGTGCATGTACTCGTAGGCCTGCACCATGGTGAACAGCATGCCGAGGCCGACGGTCAGCACCAGGCCGTTGACCAGGCCCTTGCGGTCGCCATGCAGCAGCGCGTGGTGCGCCCAGGTCACCGTCGTGCCCGACAGGAGCAGGATGATGGTGTTGTAGAGCGGCAGGTGGAAGGGGTCGAGGACCTCCATGCCCTTCGGCGGCCAGACGCCGCCGGTGAAGGCGGTGCGGGCGTACTGTTGGGCCTCGCCCGGGAACAGGCTGGCGTCGAAGAAGGCCCAGAACCAGGCGACGAAGAACATCACCTCGGAGGCGATGAACATGATCATGCCGTAGCGCAGGTGAAGCGACACGACGCGCGTGTGGTAGCCTTCATGCGCTTCCTTGATGGTGTCCGACCACCAGGCGAACATCGTGTAGAGCACGATGATCATGCCGATGAAGAACAGCCATGGATTGGCGATGTTGTGGCCGAAGACCGGGAAGTTGCCGCCCTTCAGATACTGCATCAGGCAGACGCCGCCGATGGCGGTGACAAGCGCGCCGACCGAACCCAGGAAAGGCCAGGGGCTCGGGTTGACGAGATGGTAGTCGTGTTGTGGTTTTGCGTGCGCGTCTGCCATATCAACCCCCGAGGCTTGCTTCGGAATCTGGAACTTTGTTGCTGCTGCCAGCGGCCGGAGCGGACGAGGCGACCGGCTGTTTCTTTTCGACCGGGAACATCGTGTAGGACAGGGTGATCGTCTTCAAGTCCTTGAGTTCCGGAACATTTACGATGTCTGGATCGACATAGAACACGACCGGCATGTCCAGCGTCTCGCCGGGCTTCAGCGTCGTGTCGGTGAAGCAGAAGCACTCCACCTTGTTGAAATAGGCGCCGGCCATTTCAGGCTGCACGTTGAACGACGCGCGGCCGGTGATGGGGCGGTCGAACTTGTTGGTGGCGCTGTAATGCGCCTGGGTCGTCTCGCCGATCTTGATCGTCACCGAACGGGCGACGGGCTCGAACCGCCACGGAATGCCATTGGTGTTGGCGTCGAAGCGGACGGTGATGTCACGGTCGAGCACGCGGCCGGCATATTGCTTCTCGGCGCGCTGCGTGGTGCCGCCATAGCCCGTGACCTGGCAGAACATCTTGTAGAGCGGCACCGCCGCGTAGGCCATGCCGACCATGCCGCTGAAAAAGGCAAGGCAGACGGCCGCGACGATGCCGTTGTTCAGCTTGCGGGACTTGCTCGGCTCACCGCCCATCAGCCGCCCCCCAACAGGCCAGAGCCGGTGAGGCTGGCGCCCTGGTGGCCGAAGCGCACGATGGTGGCGGCATAGAAGATGATGACCAATGCCGCCAGCGCGACAGCGATGGCGATGGACCGGTTGCGGCGCGCCTTCTGCTGGCGCTCGGTCAACGTGACAAGTTCGAGTTTCTTGTCGGCCACTGTCATACTCCCCCCATCATGAGGGCGCGCCCGACCACGCAGTCGACGAGATAGGCGGCGAAGATGGCAAAGAGATAAAGCAGCGAGTAGCCGAAGAGCGCCTTGGCCGGCTTCATCGCGCGATCGTCGTCGGCCATGCCAAGCACTTTCCACGCATACCAGACGAAGCCCACGCCGAGGACGGTCGAGACGACGCCATAGCCGGCCGTGGCGTAGCCGAGCGCCCAGGGCAGCACGCCGACCGGCGCCAGGACCAGCGCATAGGCAAAGATCTGCCGGCGGGTCGAGGCATGGCCGGCGACGTTCGGCATCATCGGGATGCCGGCGCGGGCGTAGTCGTCGGACTTGAATAGCGCCAGCGCCCAGAAATGCGGCGGCGTCCACAGGAAGATGATCAGGAACAGGATCACGCTCTCGAGGCTGACCGAGCCGGTCACGGCGGCCCAGCCGATCACCGGCGGAATGGCGCCGGCAGCGCCGCCGATAACGATGTTCTGCGGCGTCCAGCGCTTCAGCCACATGGTGTAGACGACGGCGTAGAAGAAGATGGTGAAGGCAAGAAGCGATGCCGACAGCCAGTTGACCAGCACGCCGAGCGTCATCACCGACAGTACCGACAGCACCAGGCCGAATGTCAACGCCTCGCCCGGCGTGACGCGGCCGGCCGGCACCGGGCGGCCAGCGGTCCTGGTCATCACGGCGTCGATATCGGCGTCGTACCACATGTTGAGCGCTCCGGAAGCGCCTGCACCAATGGCGATGGCCAGGATGGCGATCATCGCCAGCAGCGGATTGATGGCGACAGGCGCCGCGACAAGGCCGACAAAGGCGGTGAAGACGACCAGCGACATGACGCGCGGCTTCAGCAGGGCGAAGAAATCGCCCGCTGTCGCTTCCGATATGCGAAAGCCCGCGTCCTTCATCAATCTGTCGTCGGCAAGGGCCATGCGTACTTAGCGTCCATTGTTGCGTTGGCAAGATCGCCGGGGCTTGCCGGCGACCTCGCTTGCGTCGGGCTGCTGCCTTTACTTGATCTTCGGCAGCTGTTCCCACTGGTGGAACGGCGGCGGCGAAGGCAGCTGCCATTCGAGCGTGGTGGCACCCTCGCCCCACGGATTGGCGCCGGCGACGCGCTTCTTCTGAAAGGCCTCGAACACGCCGTAGAGGAAGATCGCTACGCCGACGGCCGCGATGTAGGAGCCGTAGGACGAGATCATGTTCCAGCCGGCAAAGGCGTCCGGATAGTCGACAGTGCGTCGCGGCATGCCGGCCAGGCCGAGGAAGTGCTGAGGGAAGAAGATCAGGTTGACGCCGACGAAGGTGACCCAGAAGTGGGTGTTGGCGATCACCGGCGAGTACATGTAGCCGGTCATCTTCGGGAACCAGTAGTACCAGCCGGCGAAGATGGCGAACACGGCGCCCAGCGACAGCACGTAGTGGAAATGGGCGATCACGAAATAAGTGTCGTGCAGCGAGCGGTCGAGGCCCGCATTGGCCAACTGAACGCCGGTGACACCACCAATGGTGAACAGGAAGATGAAGCCCAGCGCCCACAGCATCGGCGGCTTGAACGAGATCGAGCCGCCCCACATGGTGGCGATCCAGGAGAAGATCTTCACGCCGGTCGGAACCGCGATGACCATGGTGGCGAACACGAAGTAACGCTGCGTGTCGAGCGACAGGCCGGTCGTGTACATGTGGTGCGCCCAGACGATGAAGCCGACAGCGCCGATCGCGACCATGGCGTAGGCCATGCCGAGATAGCCGAAGACGGGCTTCTTCGAGAAGGTCGAGACGATGTGGCTGATGATACCGAAGCCCGGCAGGATCAGGATGTACACTTCGGGGTGGCCGAAGAACCAGAACAGGTGCTGGAAGAGCAGCGGGTCACCACCTTGATCCGGCACGAAGAAGGCGGTGCCGAAGTTGCGGTCCGTGAGCAGCATGGTGATGCCGCCGGCCAGGACCGGCAGCGAGAGCAGCAACAGGAAGGCGGTGATCAGCACGGCCCAGGCGAACAGCGGCATCTTGTGCAGCGTCATGCCGGGAGCACGCATGTTGAAGATGGTGGTGATGAAGTTGATGGCGCCGAGGATCGACGACGCGCCGGCGATATGAATCGACAGGATCGCGAGATCCATCGCAGGACCTGGCTGGCCGGAGGTCGAGAGCGGCGGGTAGATCGTCCAGCCGCCGCCGACACCGAAGGCGCCCGGCGCGCTTGGCACGAACATCGATGAGAGCAGCAGGATGAAGGCCGGCGGCAGCAGCCAGAAGGAGATGTTGTTCATGCGCGGGAAGGCCATGTCCGGCGCGCCGATCATGATCGGCACCATCCAGTTGGCGAAGCCGCCGATGAGCGCAGGCATGACCATGAAGAAGATCATGATCAGGCCGTGCGCGGCGCCGAAGGCATTGTACATGCTCTTGCCGCCGTCGATGGCGGCGTCGCCCTGCATGCCGTAGACCATCTGCGCCAGACCGCTGAAGATCTGGATGCCCGGCTCCTGCAGCTCCATGCGGATGGCGACCGAGAGCGCGCCGCCGATAACGCCGGCCATGATCGCGAAGATCAGGTAGAGCGTGCCGATGTCCTTATGGTTGGTCGAGTAGACCCAGCGGACCCAGCCATGCGGCCTGTGGTCGCCGTGATCGTGAGCTGCAGCCTCTGCCATGTTCCGCTCCGTTCCCTAAATCTTGCTAACCCGCGGCATCAGTTGCCGGCGGCCGCTACCTTGTTGGTACCATCGATCTCGGCCATCAGCGCCTTGTTGGCGGCGGGCACATCGGTCTTGGCCGTCTCCAGCCAGGTCTTGAACTGCGCATCGGACACGACGCGCACCGCAATCGGCATGAAGGCGTGGTCCTTGCCGCAGAGTTGCGAGCACTGGCCATAGTAGAGGCCTTCCTTCTCCGCCTTGAACCAGGTCTCGTTGGTGCGGCCGGGAACGGCGTCCATCTTGATACCGAAGGACGGCACGGCGAAGGAGTGGATGACGTCGGTCGCGGTGATCAGCACGCGGGTCGTGGTGTTGACCGGCACAACCAGCTCGTTGTCGACCGCGAGCAGGCGCGGATAGAGGTTGCGATCCTGCTTGCCGGCCTTGGCGCGGTCGCCATCCTGCAGAACCGCCGAGTTGAACGAGAAGGTCTTGTCGACCTGGTACTCGTAATCCCAGTTCCACTGGTTGCCGGTCGCCTTGACGGTCAGCTTGGCTTCTTCCGGCGGGGTGTATTGCGCGGTGAGCAGCTGGAAGGAGGGAATGGCGATAAGCAAGAGCACGATCACCGGCCCTACCGTCCAGATCACCTCGATCAGGGTGTTGTGGCTGGTCCTGGACGGCACCGGATTGGCGCTGGCGCGGAACCTGACGATGCAGACCAGCAAAAGCACCAGCACGAGAACGGTAATCGGGACGATGAACCACATGGTGTAGTTCCCGAACCGCTCGATCTGCCGCATCATGTCGGTCGCCGGATCCTGGAAGGACACCTCCCACGCCCGCGGCTGGTCGGCATGGGCCGCAGCACCGGAGAAGAGCACGGCCGAAGCTGCCGTACCTGCCAAGAATTCAGCGCTTGCCAGGAATTTCCTCATCGCCCTCTCGTCTCCCACTTCCCGCGATCTTGTCGCACCAATAACGGACGATGCCGGGATTGGGAATCCCGGTCTGTCCCTGGGTGGTTCAAACCATACTCTTTTTCCCTCCGCAAGAAAGGAGCGGAGGAAACCGTGCGGCATTTTTGCGCGCAACGCGAAGGCCGTGTTCGGCGCTCGCCATGCTATAGGCGCAACGGCCCCAATTCGGGCGAATTTGCTCTGGAAAAGCACGCAATTGCCGGTATCGGGGCGCACCGGCGACCGTCTCGTCCTTTACTTGGCCCGGGCGCAGCTTAAAGTGCCATGATTCGCAATGGAGCCGTCATGACTTCCTGGCTTTCGAGAACCTTGGCGAAGGTCGTTCTTGCCGTCGCCTTGCTCGGCGTCGGCATGGCCGTTGGCGCCGCCGCCTCCCCGAACAACGCCACGCCGCCCAGCGGCACGGTGAAGTCGACGCATGGCGCATGGTCGATCATCTGCGATACGCCGGCGGGAGCGACCTCCGAGCAATGCGTGATGATGCAGAACGTCGTCGCCGAGGATCGTCCTGAAATGGGGCTTTCGGTCGTGGTGCTGCGCACCGCCGACAACAAGGCCGAGATCCTGCGCGTGCTGGCGCCGCTCGGCGTTCTCCTGCCCAACGGCCTTGGTCTCAATGTCGACGGCAAGGATATCGGCCGCGCCTATTTCGTGCGCTGCTTCCAGGACGGCTGCTACGCCGAGGTCATCCTCGAAAAGCCGCTGCTCGACACGCTGAAGAGCGGCACCTCGGCCACCTTCATCGTCTTCCAGACGCCGGAAGAAGGCATCGGCATCCCCGTCGACCTCAAGGGCTTTGCGGAAGGCTTCGCCGCCCTACCTTGATTTTGTCGCAAGGCGCCGCGGCCATTTCCGACGCTGACGTCGGGCGGCCAACGCTGTTACGGCGGCAGGAGGGTCGATGCGCACGTCGCTATTCATTTTGACCGCCGGCCTGACTCTGGCCGGCGCGGTTTCACTGGCCCGGGCCGAGGATGCCGAAATCCTCCAAACGCCGGACCCTGCGACGGTGCTCGATATCGCCAAGGGCTTCGGCTCGGCCAGGATGGGCAAGGACGACAATGGCGACCCGATGATTTACGGCCGCGTCGAAGGCGTCAAATACGTGATCTATTTCTACGGCTGCGAAGACCACGAGAACTGCAAGTCGCTGCAGTTCTCGACCGGCTACACCGATCCGCTGACCGCCGACCAGGCCAACGCCTGGAACGCAAAGTACCGCTGGGTGAAGGCTTATTCGGGCGACGGCTCGAATTTCCAGATGGATATCAGCTTCGCCGGCGGCATCACCAGGGCCAATCTGGAGGAGCAGTTCTCTAACTGGAACGCGATGGCCGGCAACATCAAGGACTTCGTCGACGGCAAGTGACGGCGTCAAGATTGCCGGCTTCATCTCGTTGGCGATTGTCTGACGGCAGCTTCGCGCCTACATCCGATGCACGATTTTGTTTCCACGAATGGATTTGCCATGAACAGCCTGATCGGCCAATTCGATATTTCCGATAATCGCGTCAAGGAGATCGTCACCGAGACCATCAAGGGCGCTGACGATGGCGAATTGTTCCTCGAATACAGCGAGAGCGAGGCGCTGATGTACGACAATGGCCGGCTGAAGACGGCCAACTTCAACACCGACCAGGGATTCGGCCTGCGCGCCGTGGCCGGCGAGGCCAGCGGCTATGCGCATTCCAGCGATCTATCCGAGGCCTCGCTGCTGCGCGCGGCCGATGCGGTCTCGGCGGTCAAGGGCGGTTATTCCGGCGTGCTCGCCGGAGCGCCGGCCCGCACCAACCGCCACCTCTATGGCGACGAGAACCCCATCCCCTCCCCGTCCTTCGAGGCCAAGGCCAAGCTGTTGCAGGAGATCGACGGCTGGCTGCGGGCGAAGGACCCGCGCGTGCGTCAGGTGACGGCCTCGCTTGCGGCGTCATGGCAGCATGTCGAGATCGTGCGCGGCGACGGCCAGATCGTACGTGATATCCGCCCGCTGGTCAGGATCAATGTTGCGGTCGTCGTCGGCAGCGGCGACCGGCAGGAGAGCGGCTCCTACGGCATGGGCGGCCGCAAGAGCTTTGGCGAGTTCGTCAACGAGGAAAGCTGGAAGCACGCAGCATCCGAGGCGCTGCGGCAGGCGCTGGTCAATCTCGAGGCCGTCCCCGCGCCCGCCGGAACGTTCGACATCGTGCTGTCCAGCGGCTGGCCCGGCGTGATGCTGCATGAAGCGGTCGGGCATGGACTTGAGGGCGATTTCAACCGCAAGAAGACTTCTGCCTTCGCCGGCCTGATGAGCCAGCAGGTGGCGGCCAAGGGCGTCACCGTGGTCGACGACGGCACCATCCCCGAGCGGCGCGGCTCGCTCACAGTCGACGACGAAGGCACGCCGTCGGCGCGCAACGTCCTGATCGAGGACGGCAAACTGGTCGGCTACATGCAGGACCGCCAGAACGCCCGGCTGATGGGCATGAAGGCGACCGGCAACGGCCGGCGCGAGGGCTATGCGCACCAGCCTATGCCGCGCATGACCAACACCTACATGACCGCGGGCGACATGGACCCGGACGAGATCATCGCCTCGGTCAAGAACGGCATCTACGCGGTCTCCTTCGGCGGCGGGCAGGTCGACATCACCTCGGGAAAATTTGTGTTCGGCTGCACCGAGGCCTACATGATCGAGAACGGCAAGGTGACGCAACCGATCAAGGGCGCGATGCTGATCGGCAACGGCCCGGACGCCATGCACCGCGTCAGCATGGTCGGCAACGACATGAAGCTCGACAACGGCATCGGCATGTGCGGCAAGGCCGGACAGGGCGTGCCCGTCGGCGTCGGCCAGCCGCATCTGCGGATGAACCAGATGACGGTGGGCGGCACCAGGGTTTGAGGACTGGCCCGATATGGCTGAATTCGGTCTTGGTGCCACCTATCTTACCTTCGTCTTAGCTAGATGAGGTGCTATGCCCGTGTCTGAAAAGCTCACGACCACCGTCTCGACCAAGGGTCAGGTGATCCTGCCCAGCGCCATCCGCAAACGGAAAGAGTGGGGCGCGGGAACGAGGCTTGAAGTTCAGCAAACGCCGGAAGGGGTGCTTTTGAAGCTCGCGCCTGCATTCGCGGCGACGCAGCTGAAAGACGTGTTCGGCTCCCTGCCATCCCGCGGCGCGCCGAAGACACTGGAAGAAATGGATACGGGCGTGCTTGCCGATGCACGGCGGCGCCATACGCGCGATCGGGAGACATAAGGCCCTGGGCCATCGAGACTTTGAACACGCCGGCGCGTTCGGCCAGGCCGATGCTCGCATTCCGGCTTGAATGCATCCTCCACCTTGAAGTGAACACAATCGTGTTAGGACATTATTAATTGTTTAATTGGCGGGGCGGGCGTTTGCGCATTAGCTTGTCGCCAGTCTTCTCGTTGCGGTGGTGTTGGCAATGCAGCGTTCCCCTGGCGTCCTGACCTCTTCTCTCCTCTTTGGTTTCGTTTCGTTGATTGGTGCAACTTCGCTGCAGGCTGGCCCTGCCGCGGCGGCCCAGTCTACATGGTTCAAGCAAATGTCGGAGCAATCTGCGGCTTCCGCCAGCGTCGGCAGCGCCACCAGCGTGCCGTATGGCTGGCTCGATTTCTGCCATCGCCGGCCAAGAGAGTGCAAGGTGCCCGCCCTGCCCGCCACGAGCGTCAAGCTGACCGCGCAGAACATGAGCATCCTCAAGCGGATAAACCTGAAGGCGAACCGCTCCATCAAGCCGGTCAGCAACTATGATCACTGGGGCACGACGATGGACCATTGGGACTATCCGACGGACGGCAAGGGCGATTGCAAGATCTACGCGCTCTATAAGCGCAAGCTTCTCCAGGAAGCGGGGTTTCCCCGGCAGGCGCTGCTGATGACGGTGGTGCGCGATCTGCACAATGAGGGCCACACCATCCTGACGGTGAAGACCGACAGGGGCGATCTCGTGCTGGACAATCTAGTCGACGAAATCCGGCCCTGGAACGCCACCGGTTATTATTTCCTCAAACGCCAGTCGCAGCAGAACCCAAATGTCTGGGTGTCGATCGACCAGCGCGGCGGCACGGCGAAACGACTGTCTCCAAGTTCATAAAGCCCGGAGCGTTCTCGCCGCGATCGGAGCGGTCTACTTCGACCGCCTGACGCGCCGTTAACCAGATACCCTTACCTCGCAAATTCTTGGGCCGGGCAAATTCTTGGGCCGGAAAGTCCGGCCCAAGACCTGGCGCTGCCACCCGAGGTCAGGCACACCTTGCGGCCTATTGCTTGCAGGGCGGCTCGCCAGGATGCCCGCAGGTCGGCTTCTTGTTTCCCTGCGGCGGCTGCTCCTTGGGCTGCTGCGGAAGGCGCCGCTCCTGCATCTGAAGCTGAGGCCTCGGCTGCTGCTGCAAACGTCTTTCTTGTATCTGAGGCTTTGGCTGCGCCTGGAACTCGGGCTTTTGCGGCCTAAGCACCTGCACGTTCGGCTTTTCCTGCTTCAAGTTGCGCTGGACGTTGGTGCCCGCGCCGGCGGAACCTCCGTCGGCATTCGGCAGCCTGCGGAACTTCTTGTTTTCATTGGCCGCCCCCTGATTCTGGTCAGAGAATCCGTTCGGATTATTCTTCCTGAGCCGCTCCTGCACGCTCGGCCGGTTCTCGGCCGGCGTGCCATTGACGGTCGGCAGCTTACGGAACTTCTTGGCCTTATCGCCTCCGTTGGCCGAACCTTGATCGGTCGGTCCGACAGCGGTCTGGCCCGGCGACAGGTCCTTTCGTGTCAGCTTCTTCGGCGGCTTGCCTCCGTTCTGGCCGGACAACGCATTCGGGTTGTTCTTTCCGAACCTCTGCTGGGCGTTTTGCCCGTTCCCGCCCTGCGCGCCATTTACGGTAGGCAACTTGCGGAGCTTGCCATTCTTGCCTTGGCCGTTGACAGCTCCGTTCTGCTGGCCGTTGCCCGTAACCGCGGCGCCGCCATTCCCGGTAGCCTGCTGGCTGCCACTCGCCGCGCCTTGCTTGCCCAGTAGCTTCCTGTTGGGTGCGTTCTGGCCGTTGAGCACTGGCTTGCCGTTGACGAGCGGCAGCGTTTTGCCGTCCGCTCCCGGCAAGGCATGATCTGTCGAGAGCTTGCCCATCGTTTTCGCCCGGGGCGTCGCGCCCGGCTGCTGGCCCTGCGTGGCAGCCTCGCCCGGCTTCAGCGGCTGACCGCCCTGATTTTGCTTCAACAGCACCGCCCTTTTCTGCAGCAATGGCGGCAGTGCAACCTTGGCCGCCAGCGCGGCCGCTCCCGCACCAACTGCCATCTTCTGCCCGGTGGTGAGGCCGCTCGATGCATTGGCGTTTGGCTGTCCCGCCTGATTGGCCGTCTCGCTGTTGATCGTCGCGTTGTTGATGTTGTTGATGACGGTCGTGTTGTGAATGTTGTTGAAGATGATGTCGTTCGGCGGCGGCACGATGTCACGCGGCGGCCTGACCCAGACCGGCACGGGGACGAAGACCGGCGTCGGCAGGACGTAAACATCGACCGGCGGCGGAGGCGGCGGCAGCACGACAAAATCCGGCGGCGGAGGCGGCAGGAATATCACGTCGACCGGCGGCGGCGGCTCGAAATCGAAATCGGGATCGTCGAAATAGAGCACCGGCCTATCGACATAGACGATTTCCTCCTCCGGCGGCGGCGGCACATCGTACACGATAACCGTGAAGCTCGCCGGTGGCTCGAGCTCGGCGTCGAAATGCTCCAGCCGGCGCCGCGCGTCCCAGGCATGCGGCCCGTGCGGATAGCGTTCGAGGTAGGACCAATAGGCCTCGGGCGTGTCCCGCAGCCATGTTTCACGCCAGGTGATCGCCTCACGCCGCGCTGCGATGATGGCTCGCACGCGCTTGGCCATCGGGTCGTGCGGATATGCGACGAGGTAATCCTCGTAGCCGCGCATCGTGTCGCGATCGAGTGCCGCGAGATAGGCGTCGTGCGCATTGAAGTCGCGGATCGCCCTGGTTCGGTTAGTCCGTTCTTCGGCCTCAGATACCTTCGGCGGCGGCGCGTCCGGAGCGCGCTCGAAGAAGACGAAAGGCGCGTCGATCTTCGAGACATCCCACGGGACTTCGGCTCCTTGCGTCACCTCGTTGACGCGCAGCCGCGTGCGATCGAAAACCTCGTCGAGCGACAAGCCGCCGTCGCGCATCATCTCGGCGAGCGCCTGGGCATAGGCGCCGTATGGGCCCTTGCCTTCCGGCGCAACCGTTCCGGGAGCGGCGTTGAACGCGATCAGCATATTGGGGTCGGGGTCGACCAACGCGAGCCCGCTGGCCAGCGGCTGGCTCATTTTGGGGAAGGCATTCGGCCGGGCCATGTCGAGGACGACTATATTAACCTTCGTCGGCAGTCCGGCCAGCGACTTGCTGATATCGGACAGCCGCATGGCCTGCAGCGGCACGTCGGCCGGACTGGCGATCTGAGCATCGACCGGCAAGAAGTAGTTCTCGCCTTCGAACTGCACGCCACGGCCGGCGAGGTATACGAAAACGGTAGCGTCCGGACCGGCGGCGGAAACTTTCGCAAGGAAATCGCGCAGCGCGCCACGCAGCGATTCCTGGTCGACATCGCGCGCGCCGACCACATCGAACCCGGCCGCTTGCAGGGTCTGCGCGATCAGACCGGCGTCGTTCGCGGGGGTGACCAGCGCATCCGACGGATAGGCGGCGTTGCCGATGACGAATGCGAGACGTTTCTGCTGTTGCGCGAGCGCACCAGTCGCGGACGCGACGGCGAACGCGATGAGAACGACGAGAAGACCGATGACTTTCCGAAACGAGATCATTGCAATTCGCCATCCTTGTTCGCCATCCATCGCGATAACGCGGGAGAGGCAGGAATGTTTCCCTAACAGTGAAATTAAGGCCCGGCAAAAAGGCGGCTTTAGGGCGCAATTTCACCGAAAGAACAGACACTTCACAATTTTCCAGCGAACCTCCGGCAGTCGACTAGCGCCGCCGCCTCGGCTTCTCCAAAAGCGCGACGGCCTCGACATGCGGCGACCACAGGAACTGGTCGATCGGCGTGACACTCTTCAGCGTGTAGCCGCCGTCGAGAAGAATTCGCAAATCCCGCGCTAGCGTCGCCGGATTGCAGGACACGGCGGCCACCATAGGCACGTCTGAGCGCGCGATCTGCTTCGACTGGTCCTCGGCGCCGGCGCGTGGGGGATCAAAGACCAGTCCGTCGAAGGCGTTCAGCTCCTTGAAGGTCAGCGGCCGACGGAAGAGATCGCGTCGTTCGCTGGTCACCTGCTTCAAGCCACCGGCGAAGCGGAAGGCGCGGTCGAGCGCGGCAAGCGCAGGAGCATCGCCCTCTACAGCGTGAACCTCGGATCTCGCGGCGAGCCGCAATGCAAAGCTGCCACAACCGGCAAACAGGTCCGCGACCTTCTTCGCTCGCGACAGATGTTGGCCGACAAGACCGGCCATCGCCTGCTCGGCGGCCTCCGTCGCCTGCAGGAAGGCGCCGGGCGGCACGGAGACGGCGACCGGTCCGAACTGCACCACCGGCTTCTTCGGCTCGACGACGATCTCGCCGTCGATGGACAGCCGCGCCAGGCCTTCGGCCATGACAAAGTTGGAGGCGATCCGGCGCTGGTGGTCACCAAGCTTGCCGGCCTCGTGGACGGCAATGTCGAGGCCCGAAGCGGTGACGGTCACCGTCATGTGGAAGGCTTTCGGGGTGGCGCAGACCAAGCCGGCCAGGGCGCGCAACTTATCGAGCGCCGAGACGATCGCCGGAAGCGAGATCGGGCATTCCTCGATCCGAATGATCTCGGAGGACAGCGCGCGCACGAAACCGAGCAGCATGCCGGCCTCGGTGCGCCTGGCGCTGAAGGTGACGCGGCGGCGGCCGTGCGGAGCACATGGCACCAGTGCGTCGATCTCGCAAGCGATACCCTTGGCCTTCAGCGCCTGCACAACCCTCTCGCGCTTCCATTGCCGGTAGGCTTCCGCTTCGAAATGCTGAAGCGCGCAGCCGCCGCATTCGATGAAATGGCGGCAGGCAGGATCGACCCTGAGCGGCGAGGCTTCCAGCACCGACATCAGCGTGGCGCGGTCCTTCTGGCGCGCGGCGGTGACCGTCTCGCCGGGCAGCGTGAACGGGATAAAGACCTCCCCGCCCTCGGCGTTGGCGATGCCGTCGCCCTGCGACCCGAGCCTTGCGATGGTGAAGCGGGAGCTCATGGGGATTTTGCATCCTTGAGCGCGGCAAGCAGGAACTCGCGGTTGCCGTCGCCGCCTTCGATCGGCGATGGGTGCAACCCGAGGACCCGCCAGCCGGGAATGCCGGCGAGCCAATCGCGCAGGTTCCCGGCAACGCGCTCGGCATCGCCCGGATCCTTGAGCAGGCCGCCCTTGCCGATCGCCTCGCGGCCGGCCTCGAATTGCGGCTTGACCAGGAGGATTGCCCCGGCGCCCTCGCCCGCCAGTTCAAGCGCCGGCGGCAGCGCCAGTTTGAGCGAGATGAAGGAGACGTCGCAGACAAGGAAATCTGGAACGCGGCCGCCGAGATCGGCCGCTGTCAGGTCGCGGGCGTTGAGGCCTTCGATCACCGCCACGCTCGGGTCGTCGGCAATGTCGGGATGGACTTGGCCGTGGCCGACATCGATCGCCGTGACATGCGCCGCGCCGCGCTCCAACAGCACCTGGGTGAAGCCACCGGTCGAGGCGCCGATATCGAGCGCCTCGCTGCCGGAAGGGTCCAGGCCGAAATGGTCGAGGCCGGCGATCAGTTTCAATGCCGCGCGCGACACATAGGCCTGCGCCGGATCGTCGATCGCGACCAGGCAATTGGACGCGACCGGCTGGCCAGGCTTGCGCGCGACGGTGCCGTCAACCGTCACCGTGCCGCGCTCGATCGCGTCGCGGGCGCGCGAGCGGCTGGCGAACAGACCGCGCCCGACGAGCAATTCGTCGAGCCGCTGGCGCTGACTTGATGGCAAAGGGCAACTCATCGGCCTTCATTGGCGAAAGCTGGGCGCGAACGCAATGGTTGAATATGGCGCAAGAGGCTGCAGAATGCCCGAGGGAACAGGCCGTACGTAGGGGAGGCGGAGATGGCGATGCTGAAGGGAACCTGCCATTGCGGCACTGCTCACTGGACGCTGGAAGGCGATCCCGGTGGAATCACCGCTTGCAACTGCACGCTTTGCCGCCGCTACGGCGCGCTTTGGGCCTATGACTATCTCGACGAGCGCATCCGCGTCGCCGGGCCGCTGAAGTCCTACACGCGTGCCGAGGTGGCCGAGCCCGCGCTGGAGATCCTGTTTTGCCCGACCTGCGCCTGCGTGGTCGCCTGGCGCGGCCTGCGTACCGGCAAGAGCGGCCGTACGCGCATCGCGGTCAATGTCAGGCTGGCGCCGCCGGAACAGGTCGCCGACCTGCCGATCGACCATTTCGACGGACTGGATAGTTTCGACGACCTGCCGCGCGACGGGCGCTGCGTGCGCGATATGTGGTTCTAGAAGACAGTCCGGGGAGACTCGGCGCTCGCAGGCCAGCGTCAGGCCATCATTGCCTGAGGCTTCCTTGTGCGGAGGCTCAACAGGAGCCGGTGTAGGCGGCGGGGCATCCGGCAACACAACGAACTGCGGCCTCTGCTTGTAGGAGAAGGCGCCGCGGATGTTGCCCATCTTGCCGGCGACGATATCCATCACCGCCTTTTCGAGATTGCGGTCGTAACGCGTCTCGGCTGCCGCCGGTGCCGCCAAGGCCGCCAAAAAGGCCATGCCGCAAAGGAACGACTTCATTGTTCTTACCCCATGCCTAGAGCGCTTCACCGCTTCGGTGAAACGGCGAACCGCTCTATCCCTTTGTTTTTACGCAATTCCGGGCGGAAAACCGCTCACACTTTTCCTGGAATTGCGCTGGGACCAAGGTCTTGGCAGGGCGCCGTTGAAAATCGGGCAGGAGACAGGGTAAGCGAACCGCCAAACGGAAGCGCTAACAAATGGTTAGCGTAGCAAGCCGGCAAACTGATTCAAAAAGCTAACGTCTTGATTCAGGCGCGCTGCGCCTGCACGCCATGGCCGAGCGTCGCGAAGACCGTGCGCACGATGCCGCTCGAATCCAAGCCGGCATCGGCATACATCTTTTCGGGTTTGGCGTGGTCGGTGAAGACGTCCGGCAGCACCAGCGGGCGCACCTTGAGGCCGCTTTCCAGCAGGCCTTCGTGGGCGAGGAAATGCAAGACCTGGCTGGCGAAGCCGCCGATGGCGCCCTCCTCCACGGTCACCAGCACTTCATGCGAACGGGCGAGCCGCCGGATCAGATCCTCGTCCAGCGGCTTGGCGAAGCGGGCGTCGGCGACCGTGGTGGAAAGGCCCGCAGCGCCGAGTTCCTCGGCGGCCAGCAGGCAATCCTGCAGCCGCGTGCCGAAAGAAAGCAGCGCGACCTTGGTACCCTCTTTCACGATGCGGCCCTTGCCGATCTCGAGCGCCGAGCCGCGCTCCGGCATCTCGACGCCGACGCCGTTGCCGCGGGGATAGCGGAAGGCGATAGGACCCTCATCGTAGGACGCCGCGGTGCGCACCATGTGGCGCAGTTCAGCCTCGTCGGCCGCGGCCATGACGACGAAGCCCGGCAGCGTAGCGAGGAAGGTGGTGTCGAAGGCCCCGCAATGGGTGGCGCCGTCGGCGCCGACGAAGCCGGCGCGATCAATGGGAAAACGCACCGGCAGCTTCTGGATCGCCACGTCGTGGACGACCTGGTCATAAGCGCGCTGCAGGAAAGTCGAGTAGATCGCGGCAAAAGGCTTGTAGCCTTCGGTGGCCAGCCCCGCGGCGAAGGTCACCGCATGCTGCTCGGCAATGCCGACATCGAAGGTGCGCTTCGGAAACACCTCGCCGAACAGGTCGAGGCCGGTGCCGCTGGGCATGGCGGCGGTGATGGCGACGATGCGCTCGTCCTCCCGCGCTTCCTGGATCAGGCTCTCGGCAAAGACCTTGGTGTAGGCAGGCGCGTTGGCCGGCGCCTTGGCCTGAGCGCCGGTGATGACGTCGAATCTGTTGACGCCGTGATATTTGTCGGCGGCTGCTTCCGCCGGCGCGTAGCCCTTGCCCTTCTGGGTCACGACATGGATCAGCACCGGGCCTTTGCCATTGTCGCGCACGTTCCTCAGCACGGGGATGAGGTGCTCGAGATTGTGCCCGTCTATGGGGCCGATGTGATAGAAGCCGAGCTCCTCGAACAAGGTGCCGCCGGTGACATAACCGCGCGCATGCTCGACGGCGCGGGTGATGGCGCGGTCGGCGCGCTTACCGAGATAGGACGTCAGCTTCTTGCCGAAATCGCGCAGGCCCAGATACGCCTTGCCCGAGGCGAGCCTGGCCAGATAGGCGCTCATGGCACCGGTCGGCGGCGCGATCGACATGTCGTTGTCGTTGAGGATGACGATGAGGCGGGCATCCAGCGCGCCGGCATTGTTCAGCGCCTCGAAGGCCATGCCGGCCGACATTGAGCCGTCGCCGATGACGGAAATGACATTGTTGCGGCCGCCCGACAGGTCGCGGCCCATGGCCATGCCGAGGCCGGCCGAAATCGAGGTCGAGGAGTGTGCTGCGCCGAACGGATCGTATTCGCTCTCGGCGCGCCGGGTAAAACCGGAGAGGCCGCCTTCCTGGCGCAGCGTGCGGATGCGGTCGCGGCGACCGGTCAGAATCTTGTGTGGATAGGCCTGGTGGCCGACGTCCCAGATCAGCCGATCCTGCGGCGTGTTGAAGACATAGTGAAGCGCTACGGTCAGTTCGACGACGCCAAGGCCGGCGCCGAGATGGCCGCCCGTCTGTGAAACGGCGTCGATGAGCTCGGCGCGGAGTTCCGCGGCAAGCTGCGGCAGTGCCCCCTCATCGAGCTTCCGCAGGTCCGCGGGAATGCGGACCTTGTCGAGCAGCGGCGTGTCTGGCTTCACTCGGGCGCGTCCTGCCTCAATTGATCGAACACGGCGCTAACAGGAAATTGCGCCATAATCATGCGCGGCATAGGCCGCCGCCCAGCCAATGTAAATGCGCGCCAGTGACGCGCGGCTTGAGGGTCCTAGTTCTCAGGCAGCGGAACGAACTCTTCCTCATCGCCGGGAACGATATCGAAGCGGCCTGTCTTCCATTCCTGCTTGGCCTGTTCGATGCGTTCCTTCGAGGACGAGACGAAATTCCACCAGATGTAGCGCTGGGAGCCGAGCGAAGCGCCGCCGAACAGCATGAAATGCGCGCCGCGCTCGGAGGAGACTACGATCTCCTCGCCCGGCTTGAACACCAGAAGCCGCTCGGCCGGGAAAACATCGCCGGCGATCGAGACGTCGCCTTCCAGCGTGTAGATGGCGCGTTCCTCGGCATCGGCGGGTATCTTCACGCTGGCGCCCGCTGCCAGACGCAGATCGGCATAAAGCGTGTCCGATGCGGTCGCGACCGGCGAGCGCAGGCCGGAGAACTCGCCGATGACGACGCGGCCACTGACGCCTTCGGCGTCGATCTCGGGTAAGCGGGCCACCGACGTGTTCGCGAACACCGGGGCAATCTCCTCCTTGCCGTCCGGCAGCGCCAGCCAGGTCTGCAGGCCGGAGACCGACATCGGCGCCCCGCGCAATTCCTCCGGCGTGCGCTCGGAATGAACGATGCCACGCCCCGCGGTCATCAAATTCACGTCGCCCGGCGCGATCACCATCTCGGTGCCGAGCGAGTCGCGGTGCCTGATCTTGCCGTCGAACAGATAGGTGACGGTGGAAAGCCCGATATGCGGATGCGGGCGCACGTCGAGCGCGTGGCCGTCGCGCAGGATCGCTGGGCCCATGCGATCAAAGAAAATGAACGGCCCGACCAGACGGCGCTTTGCCGTCGGCAGGGCGCGGCGAACCTCGAAGCCGCCTATATCCTTGGCGTTGGGGATGACCATCAGTTCGATCTGATCGCAGGCGAAGGCATCGCCCGGCTCGGGATCGTTTCCGGGAAAAAAGCTCATGACTATCCCTCAGGCGAAACGCAGCGCCGACCTGGCCTTCGCCTTGGCGGCTTCTTCCTCGCGATTGCGCGGTTCCTGGTTGGTCTCGAGCGAATCGATCAATTCACGCGCGGCGGCGGCGATCGCTTCCACGGCATGGTGGAAAGCATGCTCGTTGCGCTTCGACGGTTTCGTCGAGCCGCTCAGCTTGCGCACGAACTGCAGCGCTGCGTCATGCACCTCGTCATTGGTCGCCGGCGGCTCGAAATTCGCCAGGGTCTTGATGTTGCGGCACATGGCTTTGAACTCCTTACCTGCTCTTCGCCCCACCTGGCTCTGATCTATTCCGCGTCCAATGGCTCGGTGCCCACCGGCTTGCCGTCGCGCGACAGCCTGATCTTCTCGACCTTGTCTTCGGCGGCCTTCAGCAGCCTGTCGCAATGCGCCTTCAGGGCCTCGCCACGCTCGTAGATCCTGATCGACTGGTCGAGCGGGACGTCGCCGCGCTCCAGATCATCGACGATCTTCTCCAGCGCGTCGAGCGCCTGCTCGAAGCTCATCGACTTGACGTCCTCATTGCCTTCCACTGCCATACCCTATCCCTTCATCAGCCGCCCGACATGAGCGGCGACAGAAAATGCCAGTCCCTGCAGATCGTAGCCGCCTTCCAGCAGGCTGACGAGCCTGTTGCCGCTGTGGCGGCCAGCGCGTTCCATCAACTGGCCGGTCGCCCAGTCGAAATCATCCTCGATCAGGTTGATCTGCGCCAGCGGATCGCGGTGGTGCGCGTCGAAGCCGGCGGAAATGATGATCAGGTCAGGCGCGAAAGCGTCGATGGACGGTAGCACGCGCGACAGGAACGCGTCGCGGAACAGGTCGCTGCCGGTCTGCGGCGCGAGCGGCGCGTTGACAATGTTGCCGGCGCCGGTCTCGCTCTTCGCGCCTGTGCCCGGGTAGAGCGGCATCTGATGCGTCGAGCAATAGAGCACCGACGGATCGTCCCAAAAAATGTCCTGCGTGCCGTTGCCGTGGTGGACATCCCAATCGACGATGGCGACGCGCTCGGCCTGATGCTTCTTCTGCGCATAGCGGGCCGCGATCGCCGCGGTGTTGAACAGGCAAAAGCCCATCGCCGTCGTCTTTTCAGCGTGGTGGCCGGGGGGACGGGCGGCGACGAAGACATTTGAGGCGCGGCCCTCGAAAACGTCGTCGACCGCCGCATTGGCCGCGCCGATCGCCGTCACCGCGGCCTGCCAGCTTTTCGGGCTGGCGCTGGTATCGGCATCGATCGAGACGATGCCGCTCTCAGGTATCGCCGCGCGCACGCTCTCGACGAAGTCCTCGGGGTGCGCATAAAGGATGGTCTTCTCGTCGCCTTCCGGCGCCTTGACGCGGTCGAGCGCCGAGAACGCCTCGTCGTCCAGCACGCGCTCGATGGCGCGCAGGCGATCGGGCCGCTCGGGGTGGCCGGGCGGCGTGAGATGTTCCAGGAAGATCGGGTGCGTGTAGAGACGGGTGGCCATGGCGCCTAATCTAGGCACCCGCGGCCGTAATGACCATGTTTGAAAAGCCGAATGGCTGGGGAAATTGCGGCAGCCCATGTCGTTCGCGCCATTGGCGGGTGCCGAACTTCGCGATAAGGTCATCCTGCTGCCTGGTGCCCGCGACGCGGGAGAATCGGGAACACGGTTGAACTCCGTGGCGTGCCCAACGCTGTGAGGGGGACCGCGCCGGCAAACGCCACTGTCCTCGACGGGAAGGCGCCGGAGCGGGACGATCCCGAGCCAGAAGACCGGCCCGGCAGACATGGTTTTCCGCTTGGTCAGGCGGGGGACTGCTTGTCGCAAGGGGAAAAGCGATGACGGCAGCAGCGATCGCCGCGTGCGGCGATGACTTTGACCAATTGGCGCGCGACGCGGTTTATCGGGCAATGTTCACCAGGCGTGACGTGCGCAGCCATTTTGTCCCTGATGATCTCGACGATTGCGTGCTGGCGCGGCTTCTCACCGCCGCGCACCATGCGCCGTCGGTCGGCTACATGCAGCCGTGGAACTTCATCGTCATCCGTGATGCCGAGCGGCGCAGACTGGTGCGCGACCTGTTCCTCGCCGCGCGCGAGCAAGAGGTGCCGGCGATCGAGGCGGAGCGGCAGGCGCTCTACCGCAAGCTCAAGCTCGAAGGCATTTGCGAAAGCGCGCTGAACCTGTGCATCACCTGCGACCGGCAGCGCTCGAAGGACTCCCCGCTCGGGCGCTGGCATAATCCGGAGATGGATCTCTACAGCACCGTCTGTGCGGTGCAGAATTTCTGGCTGGCGGCGCGGGCCGAGGGTGTCGGCGTCGGCTGGGTGAGTATCATCGAGACCGAGGCGCTCAAGCGGCTTTTGTCGATCCCCGAGCATGTCACGCCGATCGCCTATCTCTGCGTCGGCCGCGTCTCGGAATTCGCGCCGAAGCCGGACCTCGAAGCGCATGGCTGGGGCAAGCGCCTGCCGCTGCCCGAACTGGTGATGAGCGAGACGTTTCGCGGCGCCGGCGAGGCGCCGCTCAAGTCGGCGATCGCAACGCTAGGTCGCCAGCAGTGATCAAGCGGCCCGGGGCGTATCCCAGCGCGAGCCGCCGAAGGAGCCCAGCGCCTTGTCGCGCAGCTCCCTGAATTTGGACGAGGCCTCGGCCAGCCGGTTGTCCCATTCTGGATTGGGCACCTGGCCTTCGATGGTTTCGAAATAGACCTGCATCAGCGAGGCGATGGCGAAGGGCTCGATGAAGGCTGCCTTGAAGGCCCAGGCAAAGACGATGGCCAGCACGAAGGCCCAGCCGGCAAGCTGTCCGGGCATGACCCACAGGATCGCGGCCGCCGGCGCCAGCATCAACAGGAAGATGACGAAGGACACGCCCCACATGATCGCCGCCAGCCAGACGGCGTTCTTGACCATGTGCTTGCCGTTCTGGGCGTAAAGCACGACGCCTTGCCGCGCCGTCTCGAAGGGCGAGTTCGAATTGATGCGGATGTTGTAGCCGAGAATGATCTCGTCGACATAGGTCAGCGACAAGCGGATGACCGTGTTGATGAAGCTGACTAGGCCGTCCAGGCCCGGAATGGGCAGGAAGGCGGCAATGCCGCCGATCAGGGCGGTGATGGCGCGGATGGCGCCCTTGACCAGCTGGTCGACGACGAAAAGGATGTTGGCCTCTGCAAAACGCTGGGTGACCACTTCCTTGGCATAGGCGATCTGACCCTGGCCGTCGGGGACGTCATGGCCGTCGATCAGATGCACCATGACGGCGATATGACCGGCTTTCAGCACATAAAGGATGTATTCGCGGATCCAGTAGACGGCGATCGACACGACGCCGAAGCCGACCACGCCGCCCCAGAGAGCGAAAGACATCGGGCCGTCCGGATCGGTCGAGATGTGGCCGACGCCGTAGCCGACGCTGGCGCCCGTGCCGGTCGCCATGATGTAGGCGACGGTGATGCCGAAATAGACGATCATGCGAAAGACGATGAACGGCCATGTCCGCATCATGATGGACACTGACCGGCCAATGCTGAAGTCCCACATGGCCCCGACTCTCCACGCCCTTAGAGATGGAGCAGGAGCATGCGCTCGCCCGATTGATTGTCAATCGCGGCAGGGTTGTGTCGGACCGAAACCGGTGCACAAGGCGGCAGCTTGGTTACCAGGGCGTGCTCTCATGGCTTTCTGCGCAAGCCTTCGAGCAGTTGCTTGAAGGCCGCGATCGCCTTTTTTGAGGTGGCTTCCGGATCCTTCGAATTGGCGATGCGTTGCGCGGCCTGGCTGCTGGCCCCGTTGATCAGCCGCGCAGCCGTCTCCGGATCGAGATCGGCGACGACCACGCCATCTTCCTGCAAGGCGGTTAGGTGATCGGTCATCGAGGCGACGCAGGCATTTGCGTTTTGCCAGTGCGCCGGGTCGCCCAACACCGCCGGGCCGTCACGGAACATGATGCGCTGGATCTCCGGCTCCAGCGCCATCTCGATATAGGTCGTACATTCGTCGACGAAATGCTGCCAGCGTGTCCGCGCCTTGGACGCCACCTCGTTCACCCGCAAGGCCATCTCGCCATCGATCTCGGCGATCACAGCCTGCAGCAGCCCCTTCTTGTCACCGAAATGATGGTAAAGCGCGCCGCGCGTGAGACCCGCTGAGGCTGTGAAATCGTCCATCGAGGCCTCGGCATAGCCGACCGTGCCGAAGGCGTGGCGCGCGGCCGCGATCAGCTTGGCGCGCGTCTCGGCGATCATCTCCTTGCGCGGTCTGTGCATGGCTCTGGCCCTATTCACATACGTGTCGTATGCCAATTGACATACGCGGCGTATGAATTATCTGACATTCATACGCAGCGTATGTAGTTGCGGCAGTCACCCTTGTCGAGGAGCAGGATCATGCGAAACCCCTATGCGGACATCTTCCGGGCTCCCGGCACGAAAGGCTTTGCCGCCGCCGCTTTCGTCGCCCGCTTGCCGATCGCCATGTCGCCGATCGGTATCGTGGCGATGCTGTCGCAGACACATGGCGAATATTGGCTGGCCGGCGCCGTCTCGGCCGCCTACGCGCTGGTCAACGCTTTTCTTTCGCCGCAGGTGTCGCGGCTGGTGGACCGGCGCGGCCAGACGGCGATCGCAGCACCCATGACGCTTGTCTCGGTGCTTGCCTTCGTGACATTGACCATCGCGGCCAACCAGCACTGGCCGACCTGGACCTTGTTCGGGTCCGCCCTGCTTGCCGCTGTCATGCCCAGCATCCCGGCTCTGGTCAGGGCGCGCTGGACCGAGATTTTCCGCGACCGGCCTGAGCTAAACACCGCGTTTGCCTTCGAATCCGCCGCGGACGAACTGGTTTATGTCGCCGGCGCCTCGCTGTCGGTGGGGTTGAGCGCGGCGCTGTTTCCGGAAGCCGGCATGGTGGTCAGCACATTGCTGCTCGCGCTGGGTTCAACGGCATTCCTGCTGCAGCGCTCCTCCGAGCCACCCATCCGCCCGGCCGAACATGGCGCAGCCGGCTCGGCGATCCGCCTCCGGCCGGTGCAGATCATCACTTTTGCGCTGATCTTCGTCGGCGCGACCTTCGCCACCACGGAAGTCACCACCGTCGCCATCACCAAGGCGCTCGCTCAGCCTGAGGCGGCGAGCCTTGTCATCGGTGTCTATGCGCTGGGATCCTTCGTGCTCGGCATCATCGTCGGGGCGCTCAGCCTCAAGGCGCCGCTGCAACGACAACTGGCGGTCTCGGTCACCGTGATCGCGCTCACCACGCTGCCGCTGCTTTTCGTCGACACGGTGCCGATGCTGGCGCTCGCGGTCTTCGTCAGCGGCGTCGCGATCTCGCCGACCTTCATCACCGCCTTCGGCCTGATCGAGCGCCACGTGCCGCCGGCTATGCTAACCGAAGGCGTCACCTGGGTGACGACCGGGATCGGCATCGGCATGGCGCTGGGCTCTTTCGCCGCCGGCTGGATGGTCGACACTTTCGGACCGCAGGATGGATTCTGGGTGTCGGTGGCGGCCGGCGCGATCGCGATGGCCACAGTGCTCGCCGGTCAATGCCGGCTGGTGACGGACGATTGCGATGCGGACAGAGGCGAGGTGGTCACGGCGGCGCAGTGATGTGGGACGCTATGACCTTTCGCGCCAGTCCTTGACCTCGCCGCCGCTTGAAACGACAACTGGGGTCCCAAGGGCTTCCACCATGTCGGAGTTCAGGTGAGGCATGGTCTCCCGCCGACCGACAAATGGCTGGCACCCTCCAGCGCAATAAACGACCGAATTGGTGACGCGCAGGATCTTCCACAACGCATCGTGGAGGCGTGGATTATCCGGCGGCCGCGCAATAGTGAAGCCGGAGCATTGCGAGGCATCACCGGGGTCCAGATTCAGATAGAGGTCGGCTGACGAGGTATCGTCATAGGTGATGACCCAGCACGAGAATTCAGTCTCACGCCTGGTGATGAAAGGCGCGAAGGCCTCTTCGAGGATTGAGGTGGGGAAATAGCTTTCCTCACCATCTTCAAAGCAATTGAGATATGCCTCGAAGCTCATCCTATTGCCCCGAATGCCTACAGAATCTCGGTCTTGGCTATATGGATGCCAAACCCCTCGAGACCGACATAGTGGCGCTCGCGCGAGGCGATCAGGTTGATCGAGGAGATGCCGAGGTCCTTGAGGATCTGGGCGCCGAGGCCGATCTCGCGCCATTCGTTCTCGCGGCGGCGGGCTTCCTCGTGGTCCTCGCGGTCGCCGCCCACCGGACGCTTGCGCTCCTGATGGGCGACGCCGACCGAGCCTTCGCGCAGATAGACGATGACACCGCGCCTGCGCTCGCCCATCGCTTTCATGATGCCGTCCAGCCGGTGGCTGGTGCCGAAAACGTCGGTCACGACATCCTCCGGATGCAGGCGCACCGGCACCTCCTCACCGTCGCGGATGTCGCCGAAGACGACCGCCAGGTGGTGCATGGAATCCCACGGCAGCGTGTAGGTGAAGGCCTGCGCCTTGCCGCCGGGCGTTTCTATGTCGGAACAGGCGACGCGCTGGACCAGCGTTTCTTTGCGCTGGCGGTAGGCGATGAGGTCGGCTACCGAAACCTGCTTGAGGCCATGCTCCTCGGCGAAGGCCCGCACTTCCGGCCCGCGCTTGACGGTGCCATCGTCATTGACCAGCTCCGAGATGACGCCCACCGGCGGCAGGCCGGCGAGCTTGCAGAGGTCGACCGCGGCTTCCGTATGGCCGGAGCGCATCAAAACACCGCCTTCGCGCGCGATCAGCGGGAAGATGTGACCGGGGCGCACGAAATCCGACGGGCCGACATTGCCGTTTGCGAGGTTGCGCACGGTGAGCGTGCGGTCGTCGGCGGAAATACCTGTCGTCGTGCCATGCTTGAAATCCACGCTGACCGTGAAGGCGGTGGTGTGAGCGGAATCATTGTCCGCCACCATCGGCGCGAGATTCAGGCGCCTTGCGTCTTCGCGCAGCATCGGGGTGCAGACGATGCCGGAGGTGTTGCGCACGATGAAGGCCATCTTCTCGGGCGTGCAATGCACGGCGGCGACGATCAGGTCGCCCTCGTTCTCGCGCGCGTCATCGTCCATGACGACGACGATCTCGCCGCGCTCGAAGGCGCGGATCGCTTCGACGATCTTCTTCTGGTCGTAGGGCATGGAACGCTCGCAAGCTCGCTAAGGGAGTAGGGGAATAGGGCAGTAGGGGAGCAGGGGAAAGGAAAAAGTTGGCAACCGGGCGAGCCTCCTTAACATACTTCCCCCTACTGCCTTACTCCCCTCCCTTTCCTGTCTGTCCTCTGTGCCGCAGATAATGATCGGCGATCGCGCAGGCAACCATGGCCTCGCCGATCGGCACGGCGCGGATGCCGACGCAGGGGTCGTGGCGGCCCTTCGTCATCACCTCGACGTCCTTGCCGTCCTTGTCGATGGATTTGCGCGGCGTCAGGATGGACGAGGTCGGCTTGACGGCGAAGCGGGCGACGATCGGCTGTCCTGTCGAGATGCCGCCCAATATGCCGCCGGCATGGTTGGACAGAAACACCGGCTTGCCATCATTGCCCATGCGCATCTCGTCGGCGTTCTGTTCGCCGGTGATGCGGGCGGCCTCGAAGCCGTTGCCGATCTCGACGCCCTTGACGGCGTTGATCGACATCAGGCCGGATGCGATGTCCTGGTCGAGCTTGGCGTAGATCGGCGCGCCGAGGCCGGGCGGCACGCCGTCGGCGACGATCTCGATCACAGCGCCGACCGAGGAGCCGGCCTTGCGGATGCCGTCCAGATAGGCGGTGAAAACCGGAACCGAGGCCGGATCCGGGGTGAAGAAAGGGTTTTCGGCCTCGCCGACAAAATTCCAGTTCCAGTTGGCGCGATCGATGGACTTTTCGCCCATCGAGATCAGCGCGCCGCGCACCGTCATGCCGGGCACAACCCTGCGCGCCAGCGCGCCGGCCGCGACCCGCGCCGCTGTCTCTCGCGCCGAGGAGCGGCCGCCGCCGCGATGGTCGCGCAGGCCGTATTTGACGTCATAGGTGTAGTCGGCATGGCCCGGCCGGTATTGGCGAGCGATCTCGCCATAGTCCTTGGAGCGCTGGTCGACATTCTCGATCAGCATCGACACCGGCGTGCCGGTGGTGATCATCGTCTCGCCGTCCTCGTCGAGGATGAAGCCGGACAGGATCTTGACCTCGTCCGGCTCGCGGCGTTGGGTGACGAAGCGCGACTGTCCGGGGCGGCGGCGGTCGAGCTCGGCCTGGATGTCCTCGCGCTTGAAGCGTATGCCGGGCGGGCAACCGTCGACAACGCAGCCGAGCGCCGCGCCATGGCTTTCACCCCAGGTGGTGATGCGGAAAAGGTGGCCGAACGTGTTGTGAGACATAAGAATACGCCCTACCCGGCGACGGAGCCGGCTAAGGCTGCCTTCTATTGGCGTTTTCCACAGTGGTCAAACGGTGATCGGATGCATCAAACTGTGATGTGGCGGATTTAGTTTTGACACATTCGGTTGGTTTCTGCTCTCTTCCCATCCGCCGTTGAGGATCCGCCGCTGACCAGCCGGCGCAATGACCAAAGAGGACGACGATGCGTACCCTGATTGGCGCCGCCTGCGCCATGCTGCTGATTTCCACCGCCGCCGCGTTCGCCGGCCAGACCGAAGGCCTGATCAAGAAGGTCGACAAGGACACGCTGACACTGACGCTGGACGACGGCAAGGCCTACAAGCTCAACGCCGAGACTGATATCGACTCGCTGAAGCCCGGCATGGACATCGTCATCGCCTATGATGTGACCAATGGCGAGAATGTCGTGACGGATATGCAGTTGCCCGACAGCGACCAGAATTAGCCTTTTGAATTAGCGGCTGGAGCGTTCAAGCTTCGTCATTCAGGGCAGAGCAAGGAGCGTAGCGACGGGCGGACACCGGAATCCATGCCGTTACGTCTGAGCTTTTCTGCGGTGCAGATCGATCTTTGTTCTGCACCGTTTTTACTTTTCGGCGAATGTCATGGCGTGGATCCTTGGGTCGTCGCTCCGCTTCGCGTCGCTGCGCCCAAGGATGACGACTTTCAGGGTGCTTCGCCCTACGCAGCACAAACGACCTGCGCCGCGCCCTTCACAACCACTCCAAGCTGCTGCCTTCCAGCCGGAGCAATCGGTCCTGCGGGACATCGAGACCGGCGGCTTGCTGCTTGGAAATGCCGGTCACGAGGCGGAAGAAGCAGCGGATGACGCCGCCATGGGTGACGCAGACGGTCGGCTGCCGAAGTTCGGCGAACCATGGCTTTATCCGCTCGAGCAGCATCTCATAGCTTTCGGCGCCCTTGCCGGGCGGCTGGAAATCCCACTTTGCGTGGCGGCGGCCGTCGGTTGAACCGGGGGCGCGCTCCTCGAGTTCGGCGAAGGTGAAGCCCTGCCAGTCGCCGAAACTTATCTCCACCAGGCGCGGATCGGTGCGGTAGGCGGTGGGATCGAGTCCCATCGCTTCGCGCATCAGCTCCATTGTCTCGCGCGTGCGCCGCATCGGGCTGGCGACAAAATCGAAACCCTCGGCCTTGCCGACGAGCTCAGCCAGCCGCTGGCCGTTAAGCCTCGCCTGCTCGCGGCCAAAATCATTGAGGTCGGTGTCGGCCTGGCCCTGCAGGCGGTTCTCGGCATTCCACTCGGTCTGGCCGTGACGCGCGATGTAGACGAGCGGGTACATCAGGTCTTCCGAGGTCGGACACTATTTGCTTTTGCAACCAATCCCGGACGGAAAACCGCTTCGCACTTTTCCTGGAACTGCCCGGACGCTGGATAAGCGGAGAGGGATCAGTCCTTGACGGTCGAAATATCCGGCGCGTCGACCGCCTTCATGCCGACGACATGGTAGCCGGAATCGACGTGATGGATCTCGCCGGTAACGCCGCGCGACAGGTCCGACAGGAAATAGACGCCGGAATCGCCGACCTCTTCCTGGGTGACCGTCTGCTTCAGCGGCGAATTGTACTCATTCCACTTCAGGATATAGCGGAAGTCGCCGATGCCGGAGGCGGCGAGCGTCTTGATCGGCCCGGCCGAGATCGCGTTGACCCGGATCTTCTTGGCGCCGAGGTCGACGGCAAGGTAGCGGACGCTCGCTTCCAGCGCCGCCTTGGCGACGCCCATGACGTTGTAATGCGGCATCACCTTCTCGGCGCCGTAATAGGTCAACGTCAAAAGCGAGCCGCCATCGGTCATCAGCGGCTCAGCGCGCTTGGCGATGGTGGTGAAGGAAAACACCGAAATGTCCATGGTGCGCAGGAAATTGTCGCGCGTCGTCTCGACATAGCGGCCGGTGAGCTCGTCCTTGTCGGAGAAGGCAATGGCATGGACGAGGAAGTCGAGCTTGCCCCAGTGCTTGGCGATATCTGCAAAGACGGCGTCGAGACTTTCAGGGTCGGTCACGTCGCAATGGCCGGCAACATGCGCGTTGAGCTCGGCCGCGAGCGGCTCGACGCGCTTCTTGAAGGCCTCGCCCTGATAGGTCAGCGCGATTTCGGCACCGTGATCGACGCAAGCCTTGGCGATGCCGAAAGCGATCGACCGATTGTTGGCGACGCCCAGGATCAGGCCTCGCTTACCGGCCATCAGGCCCTGTCCACCTGCCATGTGCAAGCTCTCCGCAAGAATATCTGCTTTGTGGAGAGCCCTATCGCACAGGCACAGAGCCCCTTCAAGCGCTCAAAAGACACTGTAACAGGAACAAAATTCCCTCGATCAGCCTTTTCGGCGGCGCATCAGGGCCTCAAGCTCGGCATCGCCGCCTTCCGGCAGCATCAGCCGCACATGGGCATAGAGATCGCCATGGCCGCCAGCCTTTTCCGGCAAGCCCCTGCCCTTGAGACGCAGCACCTTGTCCGAGCTCGACCATGCCGGGACGTTGACCGCGAGCTTGCCGGTCGGCGTCTCGACCGTCACCTTGGCGCCGAGCACGGCGTCGGCCAGATCGACAGGCAGGTCAACATGCAGGTCGCGCCCCTCGATGCGGTAGCGCGGATGCCGGCGGATGTGGATCTTGACCAGCGCGTCGCCGGGCTGGCCCGGCCCCTGCTCGCCCTGGCCCTTCAGGCGGATCGTCTGACCGTCCTCGACATAGGCAGGCAGCTTGACCGCCACCTTGCGGCCGTCGGGGAACATCGCCGTCACCTTGTCGGCGGTGGCTGCCTCCTCGACGCTGATGTCCATGGTGACGTTGAGGTCGGCCGCCTGCACAGGCTGGCGGCGATCGCCCCGGCCGGCGCCGCGGGCGCCGGAAAAAGCATCGCCGAAGATCTGGCTGAAGATGTCGCTGTTGCCATCGAAGGGATCGCCGCCGGGGCGCCCGGTGCGGAATTCGAAATGCGCGCCGCCCGGGCCCTGCTGACGGCGGAAGCCCGCGAACGGGTCACCTCCGGCTGCGCCTTCAAAACCCTGGAATTTCGGCTTGCCATCGGCGTCGATCTCGCCGCGATCGTAGGCGGCGCGCGTCTTCTCGTCACCGACGATCTCGTAAGCCTGGTTGGCAGCGGCAAAACGGTCCTTCGCCTTGGGATCATTCGGATTCTGGTCCGGATGATGCTTTTTGGCGAGCTTGCGGTAAGCCGATTTTATGTCCTTGGCCGATGCGTTCTTGGCAACGCCCAGCACCTCATAGGGGTCGCGCATGCTTCCTGCCTGCAAGAGAGATTGAGTCTGCGATTGCCCTGTATATGCGCCCGCATAGGAACAAATTCCAGTGGTGCAAGGGGAATTAGCGCCCGAAAATCGGGGGTCCAAAATCAGAGCGGTTTGAACTCCTGCATACGCCAGCCGCCGGCTTCGGCCAAGCACAGCTCGCCCTTGTAGAGGGCGACGCCATCGAAGCTCTCGCGCGTGGCGCTGAAGCGGCGGCAGGTCAGGCCGCCATCCTTCAGTTCCACCAGCTCGGTGATCGCGCCGCGCGAGCCGGTGCCCGCATTGGCCCATGGCACCGTCTGTCCGCCAAGCTGCTTGATGTCGGCGGAAGAAACCGCATTGCCGATGGTGGTCTGGTCGGAGTCCTGGTCGGAGACCGCCGGGGCGGCCGGCGAGGACGGCGCGCTGGCGGTGATGATCGAGCGGTCGACCTCGGCCTTTTGCAGGCTGAAGCCACCGGCGCCGCAGGCGGCAAGGGGAAGCGCCAACGTCAGCAACGCAGCCTTGGCACTGGCCGAAGCGATAACGCTCCATTGCCCGCTGTCAAAAGCTTGCGCGATACGCGACAATCGGCGAACTCCTCCCGCAATGTTAAAAATCTGGAAAACTATGAACGAAACCGAGTTAACAAGCAGTGACTTCACCGAGGCCGGAGAGCCGTTCCGGCTCTTTGCCGCATGGCTGGAGGACGCCACGAAGAGCGAGATCAACGACGCCAACGGCGTCGCTCTGGCGACCGTCGACGCCGACGGCATGCCGGATGTGCGGATGGTGCTGCTCAAGGGGTTCGACGAAAAGGGCTTTGTCTTCTACACGAATTTCGAGAGCGCCAAAGGCCGCGAAATTCTTGGCAGCATGAAGGCGGCGATGTGCTTCCATTGGAAATCGCTGCGCCGCCAGGTGCGCGTGCGCGGGCCGGTGGAAATCGTCAGCGACGCCGAGGCCGACGCCTACTACGCGACAAGGCCGCGCGGCAGCCGCATCGGTGCTTGGGCCTCGAAACAGTCGCGGCCGCTGGAGAGCCGCTTCGCGCTGGAGAAGGCAGTGGCCGAATACACGGCACGCTACGCCATCGGCGAGATTCCACGGCCAAAGCATTGGTCGGGCTTCCGCATCCTGCCGCAGACGATCGAGTTCTGGCATGACAGGCCGTTCCGCCTGCATGACCGCGTCGTCTTTTCGCGCAGCGCCGCCGGTGGCTGGGACAAAACGCGGCTTTATCCCTGAGCTAGCGGCAGGAGATCAATCCTTCTCCAACTGGAACAGCAGGAAACGCGGCCGCTCGCTGGCGACGCCGATCGCAGGCCTTATGGATTTAGTCGCTTCCTTCGGCACCAGAAACGTCTCGCGCAGGTTAAGCGTATCGCCAGTCCTGGCGCCCGAGAAGATCGCCGAGACGCAGTTGCCGATATTGTCGGGGGTTTTCAGCGAGACGATCGAGGTCGGCGACCAGCGCCGGCCGTCCTTGTCGATCAGCATGACCTTGCAACCGAGCCAGAGCTTCTGCAGGTCCGGATTGCCAATCTTGACCTGGAAGTCTGCCAGCACGGGCACGGAATCCGGCGGCAGGTTCGACATGCCGAAAGCGGCGCGCAAATCGGTCAACTTCCAGTCGCTGCCGGCAAAATGCGCGCTCTGCCCCCAGGCGACGCGGCGCGGGAACAGGTCGTTGTTGCGAAGCAGGGTCCGGACGCTGTCATAGGACTCCACAGCCAAGGCGAGCGGGATCAGGAGCACGAGCGACCACAGGCTGCGGCGGCGCCATTTGCGCTCGCCAGACTTATGTTCCTGATCCAGAGCCTCTGCCGTCAGTCGTACCCCTCAGGGCGACTGCAACATATCAAGGGTATCGACTGTGCCGGCTGGCAGGCCGTCGGCACCAACGGCGACAGGCCCGAGCGCGATTTCGGCTTGCGAATCCAGCGCCGCCACCAGCTTCTCCGAAACAAGCAAGGTAGCGTTGCTCGTTTCGTCCGGCCGCACTTCGAAAATCAGCCTCGCCTTCCTCGGCAGGCCGGGATCGATCGCGACCGGCAAAAGTCCATTCATGAAAGACAGCCGCTCCGTCTGGTCGTAGGTGAGACCGGCCGGTCCGCGCCAGGACGCGGTTGAGACTACGGTCGACTCTGAACGCGCCGCGAAATCGACGCTGACGACTGCCCAGACGCCGCCGGTGGTCAGGACCTTTTGCTGGCCGAATTGGTCGACCTTCAGCTTACGGGCAAACTCGACCTTCTCGGCATGAACCTCGAAAGCGCGCCCGACGACGGTGTCGCCCAGCTTGCCTCGCGCAGGGATCGGACCGATCAGGTCGCCATAATGCGGTTTCGATATCTGCAGGCCGTAGCAGAACAGCACCGCCATAAGCAGCAGGATGATGTTGGCGGTTCGGCGCATCATGGCTGGATATCCGTGCTGTCGGGTCCGGCTCCGATGGGAAGGGTGAGCGTGCCTGCCGGCATGGGATTGAACCAGCCCGGCAGACCGTAGAGATTGTCGCGCGGCTTGTAGGTCTTGCGGATGACGGTCAGGTCGAAGCTTGCCGGCGCGGCCGCCCCGTTCGGCAATTGCCAGACATAGGCCATGCGCTCCGGCATGCTGGGATGCAGTTCGGGCGACATCGTCGAATCGCGCGTCAGCACGATGAAGGGTTTTGTCGCCGGATCGACGGTCGCCGGGCTTGCCTGCAAGACGTCGAAATAGTCCTTGGTGGATTTTGCCGTGCGGTTGGTCATTTCGACCTCCAGCACCAGCGCCTTGCCGCCCGGCTTGAGCGGCATCCCGTAAGTGTATTTTCCGGCAGTGACATAGGCCTTCAAGGGCCGCAGCAGCCATTCGCCTGTGTCGATCTGGCTGGCCGGCGCCAAAACCGGCAACGGCTCATGCCTTGCGCCGAAAGCACCAAGCACGCCGGCGACGGCGATTGCGACCGCCGTGCCAATGCCGGCAACGGCCCATGCCTTCAGCCATGAGCGCGCGCCTTCAAGCATTTTGCACCTCGGTTTGCGTGGCGTCGGCCGGTCCGGCCGGCTCGGCGCTGCCGCCGGCCTGGCGCAGCGCAAAGGCGGCTTCAAGAATCGCGGCGAGGAAGCAAATGCGCAGCGGCTCGACCAGGATGCCGGTCGAGGAATCCTGGAACGGGCTGCCGAACAGCAGCGACACTCCTTCGGAGAGCACCTGCCAGGTGTCGAGCCCATGCGGGCCGACGAGCCGCGTCATGGCGAGCCATGCCCAGGCCGCAAGCCAATCGATCAGGCGGTAGCCGAGGATGAGCGTGACGATCAGCACGACGCCCGAGTTCAGCGTGATCCGCACGCCGTTGGCGATCGGCAGGTAGCGCGAGCGGTAGCCGGAGATGAAATGCTCGGCAAAGTCGCGCAGGAATTTCGGAATGGCGCGGTAGCGCTCGCCAAGGCGCTCGACACGCCGGTGCACGCGCATCAGTTCCTTGTCGTCGCGCACATCATAGCCGTAGATCAGCGCCGCCAGCACCAGCCAGATCACCGGCAGGAGCATGTAGAAGAACAGGCTCACCACTCTGGTCGTCGTGTCGATGGAGGTCACCTCGACAGGCACCATCGGGGCGGCGAAAGCGCTCGCAACGGGATGGGCGATACTTTCAGCCGCCGCCTGCACGGCGGAAAAGATGTTGCGGCTCATGATCCAGGCAACGGCCTCGTCCTTCCAGCGCGAGATCACATAGAGGCCGATGAAGATCCAGTTGGTCTCGCAGATGACCACGACGATCTGCCAGAAGGAGCGCGAGCCGCCGCGCTTCTGCATGGCGGTGGCGAAGCGCCTGATCAGCCAGGAGATGACGACCGAGACGATCAGCCAGCGCGAATCCAGCACGTCGAGGACGTTGCCGGCGCCTTCGCCGAAAGGCGCCATATCGAGCGTGACGCGTGAATATTGCCGCACCGTGTCACCGAGAAAACCCCAGGCGGCGTAATAGGCGAAGAAGGGCAGGAGCGCGACCGTGACCATACGCGCCAGCCGCGCGCGGCCGCCGTGCGGCCCGGTTTCGCCTTCGCCCTGGGCCGCCCGCTGCGCGGCCTGCACCGCAGGCAGCGCCGGCAGCAGCGTCTGGAACATGGCGACGGTGACGATGAGCTGTGTCAGTGCGACCAGCGTCAACAGAGCGAGACCGGCCATATGGTCGAGCAACGCCGCGCGCGCGGCGACCTGCATGAACAGGTCGCCGAACACGATGCCCAAAAGCACCGTTGCGACCAGTTGCGGACAGAAGCGCCACCAGAGTTTCAGGGTCAGCGCGAGCGGTCTTACGGCAATGGCAAGCATGTCGGACGCTCAATCCGTCAATGCATGCCTCATCATCTCGGAAGATTGCGCGTGGGCGACAATATTGCGGGCCATGTCCTCTCCAGACGACTCGGCCCCCACCCTTCGGCTTCGTGAGATAGGGCGGCGTGACGCGACTGTACAGACCGAAAATCGCGTTTAACGCGAGTTTCGCTCGCAGCTGACACAACCTGACAGTGCCGCGGGATCAGCTCGCCTTCTTACGCGTCATGAAAGCGGTGAGCGCGGCACGCGCCTCTTCGGAGGTCAACCGCTCGCGAAAATGCTCGGCTTCGACCTGTATGCGGGCGATGAGCGCCTCGCGCGGCTCGCGCATCAGATCGCGCGCAATCTTCAGTGCCTGCGGCGGCTTGCCGGCGATGCCGTCGGCTGCGGTCAGCACTGAGCTTTCCAAGGCGTCTTCAGCGACGACGTCGTAGATCAGTCCGGCGGCCTTGGCGCGCTCGGCCGAAAAACCCTCGCCGAGGCCGAGCAACGCGAAGGCGCCCTGCCGCCCTAAAAGCTCAGGCGCGATCAGGCTGGAGCCAGCCTCCGGAACCAATCCGAGATCGACGAAGGGCGTGCGGAACAGCGTGCGCGGCGTGGCGAAGGTCAGGTCGCAATGCAGATTGAGCGTGGTGCCGATGCCGACGGCGATGCCGTCGACACCCGACACCATCGGCTTCTGCGACCTCGCCAGCGCCATCAGGAAATCCCATACTTCGTTGCCGCCCTCGCCGCCGGTGGCGATAGCCAGGAAATCGGCGAGGTCATTGCCGGCGGAGAAGGCGCCCGGAACGCCGAGGAAGACGTGCACGCGGACGGCGGGGTCAGCGTCGCCTTCGGTAAGCGCCGCCGACATTTTGGCGTACATGGCGCGCGTGAGCGCGTTCTTCTTGTCCGGCCTATTCATCCGGATGATCTGCACGGCGCCCTGGCGCTCGACGAGGATATGATCTGTCACGATTGGTCCTTTGAGCGTCGGGGTGCTTAAGCTGAAATCAAAGCCTTGCCGGCGGCGGCGAGGCTTTCGGCGCCATCGATGACGCGCTCCTTCAGGGCGCGCGTCTCGCCGAGCAGGTTTTCGGCAAAGAAGCGGCAGAGCGCGATGCGGCCGCGGTCGGCGAGCCCGCCTTGCGCCAGATAGGCGCCGCCGGCGGCCAGCGAGATCAGGCGCAGATAGGGCGTGGCTCCGGCCATCGCGGCATCGGCCTTGCCGTCGGCGAGTTGCTTCTGGAGGAAGCGCGTCGCCTCGTCGAGATCGGCAAGCGCGCGGTCGAGATTGTCGGCGGTGCGGCCGAAACCATCGATGTTGGAGGTGCGCACGGCGTCGGCGACCGCTTTCAGCTCGCCGATGTAGGAATGCACATGCTCGCCGCCGCCGAGCGGCAGCTTTCGCGCCACAAGGTCGATCGCCTGGATGCCGTTGGTGCCTTCATAGATCGGCGCGATGCGCGCGTCGCGATAGAGCGCCGCGGCACCCGTCTCCTCGATGAAGCCCATGCCGCCATGCACCTGGACGCCCAGCGAGGCGACCTCGACACCGACATCGGTGGAGAAGGCTTTCGCGAGCGGCGTCAGCAGGCTGGCGCGGTCGTGCCATTTCGCCCCTGCCTCGCCTGCGCCGACGCGCGCGCGGTCGATCGCATGCGCGCAGGAATAGCTGATCGAGCGGGCGATCTGGGTCAGCGCCTTCATGGTGAGCAGATTGCGCTGCACGTCCGGGTGATGGACGATCGGCGCCATGCCGGAGCCCGAATAGGCGGAAGCCTTGCCCTGGCGGCGCTCATTGGCATAGGCGATCGCCTTCTGCGTCGCGGTCTCGGCCACGGCCACGCCCTGCATCCCGACGGCAAGGCGGGCATTGTTCATCATCGTGAACATGCAGGTCAGCCCCTTGTTCTCCTCGCCGATCAGCCAGCCGATGGCTCCGGGCGTCGCGCCCTGAAAGCCGTCGCCATAGATCATGGTGCAGGTCGGCGAGGCATGGATGCCCAGCTTGTGCTCGAGGCCGGAACAGAAGACATCGTTGCGGGCGCCGAGCGAGCCGTCGTCATTGACGAAGAACTTCGGCACCAGAAACAGCGAGATGCCGCGCGTGCCGGCCGGCGCATCGGGCAGCCGCGCCAGCACCAGATGCACGATGTTGTCGGTGAAATCGTGCTCGCCATAGGTGATGAAGATCTTCTGGCCGAAGATGCGATAGGTGCCGTCGCCAACCGGCTCGGCGCGGCTGCGCAGAGCCGCGAGGTCCGAGCCCGCCTGCGGCTCGGTCAGGTTCATCGTCCCCATCCACTCGCCCGAGACGAGCTTGGCCAGGTATTTTTGCTTCAGCGCCTCGGAGGCGTGCTTGTCGAGCGCCTCGACCGCGCCCATGGTCAGCGTCGGGCCAATGCCGAAAGCCATGGCGGCGGAGTTCCACATTTCGAGCGCGGCGACGCCGAGCATCGTCGGAAGGCCCTGGCCGCCGTACTCCTCCGGTCCCGACAACGCGTTCCAGCCGCCTTCGATCCAGCGCCGGTAAAGCTCGTTCCAGCCGGGCGGCGTGGTGACGGAAGCGTCCTTCAGCATCGCGCCATGCTCATCGCCGATCTTGTAGAGCGGAGCGACCTCTTCACTGGCAAAGCGTCCCGCCTCGGCCAGAATCGCGTCGACGAGGTCCTCGCCGAGATCGCCGAAGGTTCCGGCATCCAGCGCCGGCTTCAGCCCGGCTACGTGCTTGAGCGTAAAGGCGATGTCCTCGACCGGTGCGCGATACATATCTCATCCTCCTCCGTCCCGGCCAATCGTAGTGCATGGCCGAAGCGAAACCATGCGTCGATTTCGCACCTTCTTTTTACGTAAACGTCAAACTTTGTCACGCGGATTTTGCATTCTTTTCTGCCGGCATTAGATTTGCAGACAGCCTGCGTTTGGCCGGCAAGAGACCGAAACACCATGCTTGCCAGACCCGACGCCTATCGTTGCATCGAATGCGGGCTGCCCTACCGGGCGCCGGGCTTCAGCTACTATCACGGCATGCTCGAGGAAGGCCCCGCCTACTGGACCGATCGCGGCATCTTATGCTCGCCGCAGTGCTCACTCGCGCATCACAAGAAGCGCAAGGCCGAAGGCACGCTGCCGCAGGAGCCGGCGCCCGATCCATTCGAGGTGCCGTCACTGTTCAGACGCTGATCGATCCCTCAGCGTATGCTGCGGCCTACTGCCTGCAGTGCCAGGAAGGCTTCGTAACGCTTGTCGTGCCAAGCGCGCATGTCGTCCAACGCAGGTGTAAAAACGTCGCCGAGCCGGGACATGGCAGGCATGGCGCTGGAAAGGTCGGGGTAACGTCCGGCCGCGACCGCACCGAGCATGGCGGCGCCCAGCAGCACCGGTTCGGGCGATTGCGACGCGGCGACCGCCAGGCCGGCGGCGTCGGCAAGCAGTTGCCGCACCAGCGGCGACTGACCGGCGCCGCCACTGATGACGATGGTGTCGACGGCAAGACCGGACGACGCCATTGCCGCCACGATCTGGCGCACGCCGTAGCCGAGGCCGCAAAGCCCGGCCACGTACAGGCCAACGAGGCTGTCGACGGAGCGGTCGGTGCCGAGCCCGGCAATCACGCCGCGTGCGTCCGGATCGGCCAAGGGCGAACGGTTGCCGAGGAATTCCGGCACGACATGGATGCTTCCCGCGAGCATGGCGGCTGCAGACAGGTCGGGGGACGTCGCTATGGCCGCCGCGGCGAGCCAATCGACCAGCGATTTGCCTTCCGCCGCGGCGCGCGCCGAAGCCTCGATTTGCGCCGGGTGGAAATGCACCAGGAGATCGATGGCCGCGCCGGCGGCCGACTGGCCGCCCTCGCTCAGCCAGAGCCCTGGCACCATGGCGGAATAATAGGGTCCCCACACGCCCGGCACGAAGGCCGGGCCTTTGCTGCTTGCCATCGTGCAGGCCGAGGTGCCGAGCACATAGGCCATGCGTGAGGCGATGGTGCCGGCGTCGCCGGCTGCGCCCACCGTGCCAACGCCGCCGGCATGGGCGTCGATCAGCCCGGCGGCCACGATGGTACCCGTGGCCAGACCCAGCTCGGCCGAGGCCGCCTCCGTCAGGCCGGCACCCACCGCGGTACCGGGATCGACCACTTCGGTGCCTATGCGGGCAAAACCCTCGTCTGCGAGTTCGCCGAGCCCAACGGCATGGAAATAGCTGGCGTCCCAGCGCCGCTCGTGGCCGAGATAGGTCCATTTGCAGGCCAGCGTGCAGACCGAACGGGCAAGGCTGCCGGTAGCGCGCCAACTCAGGTAATCGGCGAGATCGAAGAAATGCCGCGCTTTGGCGAAGGTCGCGGGCAAGTTCTCCTTCAGCCACAAAAGCTTCGGCGTCTCCATCTCCGGCGAGATCACGCCGCCCACATAGTCGAGGACCGGATGCCGCAGCGAATTGATGCGCCTGGTCTGGTCGAGGGCGCGATGGTCCATCCAGACGATGATGTTTCGATCGCTGTCTCCGGAACGGCCCACAGGCAGCGGCTCGCCATCGTCGCCGACCACCACCAGCGAACAGGTCGCGTCGAAGCCAATGCCGCCGATTTCCCGAGGATCGAGACCCGCCCTACCGACCGCCTCGCGCACGCTTGCGCACACCGCCTGCCAGATGTCGCGGCTGGACTGCTCGGCGATCTCGCCCGGCTCCACGAAGAGCGCGATATCGCGCTTGGCAGAAGCGAGCAACTCGCCGCGCTCGTCGAAGACGCCGGCGCGCGCGCTGCCGGTGCCGACATCGATGCCGAGGAAGTGGGAAGGCATGGGCGACCTCAAAGGTGGGCAGTAGGGCAGTAGGGCAGTAGGGCAGTAGGGCAGTAGGGAGATTGTCAGTCGTGAACAGTCGGTCGCAAGGGCAAAGGCCTTCACCTACTGCCTTACGGCGGCCTCACTGCCCTATTCCCCTCACAAATCATTGCTCTGCGGCAGGATCACCAGATCCCGAATGGTGATGTTCCTCGGCCGCGTCAGCATGAACAGGACGGCGTCCGCGACCTCGCTGGGTTGCATCAGCCCGCCCGCCGCCAGTTCGTCCTCGAGCTTCTGCTTCGGCCAGTCGCTGATCAGCGCCGTCACCACCGGCCCGGGCGCCACGGCGCCGACGCGCAGACCGTGCTTGGCGACCTGCCGGCGCAGCGTGTGGACGAAGGCCTGGATGGCATGCTTGGAGGCCGTGTAGACCGGCTCCCAAACGACAGGCACGAGGCCGGCGATAGAGCTGGTGACGACGATGTCGCCGGTCTTGCGCCCGACCATGTGCGGCAGCACCGCATGCACGGAGCGGAACACCGAGTTGATGTTGAGGTTCAGCATACGATCCCAGGCATCCGGATCGCCGTTGAGGATCTCTCCGCCGACATAGGAGCCGGCATTTGCGTGAAAGATGTCGAGCTGGCCGGCCTTGTCGAGGATGCCGGGCAGCATGGTCGCCACGCTGGCGGGGTTGGTGAGGTCGATCACCAGCGGGATCGCGCCGTCGCCGAACTCGGCGACGACCTCCTTCAGCCTGTCCTCGGCGCGGTCGACCAGCACCACCCGGGCGCCAGCGGCAAGCATTGCCCTGGCGCATTCGAGGCCGATCCCCGATGCCGCGCCGGTGACCGCGGCGACTTTTCCCGAAAGATCTTGAGCCATGTGTACCCTTCTCGTTTGAACTGTTCAGGCGCGGCCGTGCGAGGCACGGGAACGGCGCGCGAGGGAGTCGACGATCACGGCAATGGCCAGAACGGCACCGGTGATCATGTATCGAAGCGACGAGGATAGATCGAGCAGCGTGAGCCCGCTGGCGATCGACTGGATGACGATGATGCCGAGCAGCGCGGAATAGGCGCTGCCGCGGCCGCCGAACAGGCTGGTGCCGCCGATAACCGCGGCCGCGATGGCGTTCAGGTTGACGTCGCCGGTGCCGGCCTGCTGGCTGGCGGAAGCGAGCCTGGCGGCCGCGAGCACACCGCCCAACGCGGCAAAGAGCGAGCACAGCGCGAAGGCGCTGAGATAGATGGCGCGCACCTTGATGCCGGCGCGCCGCGCCGCCTCGCGGTTGCCGCCGACGGCGGTCATCGAACGCCCCCATTTGGTCCGGGTCAGCGCGTAGTTCATCGCCACGACGAGGCCGACAAACAGGCCGAACATCCATGGGATGCCGCGCGACTGGTTGAGGTAGGCGACGATCAGCTCGAGGCCGATGGTAATAGTGGCGACGCGCAGGATGAGCCCGGCCACGGACGGCGTCGACAGATTGGCCGTGCGGCGGCGCGCGACGGTGCGAAGCCCGCTGACCAGCAGCGACAGGCCGGGGATCGCGGCAAACGTGTGCGAGACCCATCTCGGCATCACCATCAGCTGGCCGAAATCCACCAAAGCGGAGCCGTAAGGCAGGTTGATCGAGCCGGTGGACCCGAGGATGTAGAGCTGCATGCCGAGCACAGCGAGCAGGCCGGCAAGCGTCGAGACGAAGCTCGGCATGCCGAGCCTGTTGAACAGCAGGGCATAAAGCGAGCCGATCAGGGCGCCGAAGGCCAGCGCGGCGAGGATGGCGAGCGCGACCGGCCATCCCTGGTTGACCCAGAGCGTGCCTACCATCGCCGAGGCGAAGCCGCTGATCGAGCCGACCGAGAGGTCGATCTCGCCGACCATCAGCACGCAGACAATGCCGAGCGCGATGACGCCGACGGTCGAGCAGTCGAACAGGAGATTGACCAGATTGCTGCTGGACACGAAGACGGGGTTGAGGCTCGTGAACACAGTCCAGATGACGACAAGGCCAACGATGACCGGCAGCGAGCCGAGATCGCCGCTGCGCACGCGGTCGAGGAAAGCGCTGACCGCGCCGCCAATGCCGGCTTCATGCCTCACCCGCGCATCGGCGCGATCAAGCGCCAGCGGAGCCGAATTGCCTTGCTCCGTCATGGGCGCAGCTCCTCCGCCTGTGCACTGCTGCTGTGATCGCGCTCCATGCGCAGCCGATCGGCGCGCCGCGATACCGCGTTGTTGGACGCGCCGGTGATGGCGCTCACCAGGTCCTGGTTCGAGGCATCCGGTTCGAAGACGCCGTTGTTGCGCCCGAGCCTCAGCACCACGATGCGGTCGGCGACGGCGCGGACATCCTCCATGTTGTGGCTGATCATGACGACGCCGAGACCGCGGGCGCGGACGCGGTCGATGAGGTTGAGCACTTCCGCCGTCTGGGCGACGCCGAGGGCGGCGGTCGGCTCATCAAGCAGGATGAGTTTCGGCTCGAGCAGGAGCGAGCGCGCAATCGCCACCGTCTGGCGCTGGCCGCCGGACAGCGAGGCGACCGCCTCGCGGACGCTCGGAATGCGCGCCGACAATTCGTTGAGCAGCGTCCAGGCGCGCATCTCCATCGCCACCTCATCCAGCCGCAGCGGGCTGAGCTCGTTGCCGAGGAAGATGTTGGCGACGACATCGAGGTTCTCGCAAAGCGCGAGATCCTGGAACACCGTTGCGATGCCGAGCGTCAGCGCCGCGCGCGGGTCGGGCAGCGTGACCGGCCGGCTGCGGAAATTAATCGTTCCCGAACTTGGCTGGTGCACGCCGGCCAGGATCTTTACCAGCGTCGACTTGCCGGCGCCGTTGTCGCCGACCAAGGCGACGACCTCGCCGGCATGGACGTCGAAGTCGATGTCGGTCAGCGCCGAGACGGCGCCGAAATTCTTCGATATGCCACGCAGGCTGAGCACCAGCTCGCCGACGGAGGCCGACGTTTCAGAACTCTCGATCATGCGCCGCCTTTCTTGACAGTCGTTCTGGACATGCGGCCGCCGCCGGGCGGCCGGATGTCCTATGGTCAGTTGGTGATGCCGAGCTTCTTGCAGCCCTCGGCATAGCGGTCGACGCAAAGCTCGGCGGCCGTGTTGATCTTCTTGTCGATGATCTCGGCCTTGAGGTTCTCCTGCGTCACCACCGCAGGCGTGAAGAGCTGCGAGGGCGTGTCGTAGAGGGTCATCTCGGCCTTCGGCGTCTCGCCCGACAACAGCTTGACGGCGACGTTGGCGGCAGCGGCCGCGACGATCTCGCTCGGCTTGGAGATGGTGTTGTACTGGTCGCCGGCGATGATCAGCTGCAGCGCCGCGATCGTCGCGTCGTTGCCGGTCACCGGCGGAACCGGATCGACGCCGGCCGCCTTGAAGGCCGCGATCGCGCCACCGCCGGTGCCGTCATTGGCGGCGACGACGCCGAGGATCTTTGCGCCGAAGCGCGTGATCTGGCCGCTCGCCCATTGCTGGGCCTTCGGCGGCGCCCATTCCGGCGTGTCGAACTCGGCCAGGATCGGGTAGCCGCTGTTGTCGAGACCCTCATGGATACCCTTCTTGATCAGACCCGCGGCAGCGTCGGTCGGCGAGCCGTTGATCTGCAGCAGGCCGCCGCCGGCCGGATCGACCTTGAGAGCCTTGAGGTGCTCGACCAGAGAATCCGCGATTGCCTTGCCGATGCCTTCATTGTTGAAGGACACGTAGAAATCGGCTGGCGCGGTCGGAATGGGCCGATCATAGGCGATGACCTTGACGCCCTGGCTCTGGGCGAGCTTGACCAGCGAGGCGGCGGCGGTGGAATCGACCGGGTCGAGCACGATCGCCTTGGCGCCTTGCGAGATCACCGAATTGAACTGCTGCTGCTGGCGCGCGGCATCGGCATCGGCGTTCTGGTAGATCACCTTGCAGCCGGGGCACAGTTTCTTCATCTCGGCGACGAATCCGGGATAGTCGTGCTGCTCGTAGCGGGTCGATGCCTGGTCAGGCATCAGGAAAGCCACCGTTGCGTCGGTGACGGTGCCGGCGAATGCCGCGGTGCTGCCGAGGAGCGAGACCGCGAAAACGGCCGCGATCGTCGATTTCAAGGCAAACGGCGATTTCCAAGCTTGTCTGGTCATTCGAATGTCTCCCTTTCGAGAAATGGTTTCACGAGGACCTGCGCGGTGAACGGCGCGCCAGGCCTTGACTGCATGTCGAACTGTTGAAAGGAGTATGATCAGTCGGCTGAGGATCGATCCGATCCCGGTAAGCCGCGCAAACATCCTCCTGACGTGCTGGATTTCAGGACAAACGATCTCCAGCACCGGGTGCCCTGCGCACCCCGCTTTTCTTCCTTCCCTGAATGTCTCTTGGTCTTGAAGCAATTCCCGTTGGAATTGCTTTGAGCTCCTCCCGGTTTCCTCCCTGTTAGGCGGCAATCTCCGCGTTGATGTTCTGTGCCAGCAAGGCCCTGAAGCGCGAGGGCGACATGCCTTTCTGCGCCAGGAATTGGCGGTTGAAATTCGAGATGTTGTTGTAGCCGGCGGCGTAGCAGATCTCGGTGATCGACATCTGCGCCTCGCTCATCAAGAGCTGGCAGGCAAGGTTGATGCGCAGCCGATTGACATATTGCACCAGCGCCATGCCGGTGTGGCGGCGGAAGCTGCGCGAGAAGGCGCTCGGGCTGCGCCCGGCGATCTCGGCCAGCGTCGCTTCGCTGAACGGCTCGGTCAGGTGGCAGTTGATGTAGGCGAGCGCCTGGTTGATGCCGGCCGACATGAAGCCGGAGGGATCGGGCAGATAGCCGGCGCTGGCCAGTGTACGGACATCGCCGGCGCGGTTCAGGATGTCGAGAACGGCCATGAACAGCGACAGGCGTCGCACGCCCTGCGCCTCGGTCAGCTCCGCCAGCAAAGGCGCGGCGAGCTCGGCTGTCGCCTGTGAGAACAGCGCGCCGCGGCGGCTGGTCTCGAGAATGCCGGCGCATGCGGCAAGTTCGGGCAAGGCGGCTGAAGCGCTGGCGATGAATTCTTCGGAGAACTGCACGACGCGGCCACGCAGCGGCACGGTCTCGCCCGGCGGCACGTCGCTGACCCAATTGTGCGGCAAATTGGGTCCAGTGAGTACCAGATTGCCCGGCTCGAACTCGCCGATGAAGTCACCGACGAAATAACGGCCGGTGGTGGCGACGACCAGATGCAGTTCGTATTCGGGATGGAAGTGCCAGCGCACGGTGCGGAAAGGATAGCCGTGGGCCCAGGCCTTGAACGACTCTCCTTGTCTGATCTGGACGACTTCCAGGTCCGGATTCATGTTCATTTCCTCCCCGCGCGGGTCCGGTCTTGTGACCGGTTGCTGCGCTTCGTCGGGCGGCCCCGTGTCTTCCCACTGGTCGCCGTGATTGAAAGCTTAGGCGGCAATTGAAGCCCCTGCCACCACGGCTTGTCCACCCGACCGATACTTTTTTGACGTTTTGGAGCGGACCGAAGCAAGCCGATGTTTTGAAGCAATTCCTTAACCATAGCGGTTCAGGATCGTCCCCTGGTCAGTGGGGACACCCTGATTGAAAAAGCCGGCGCGCCCTCTTCGCCGCCTGGCGCTGATCGCTGCGGCGATGGTGTTGGGTACGGCGGCAAAGGCCTCGGATTTCTCCGAGCCGTGGAAGAATGGCGACCGCCCGCTGGTGATCGACGCCTATGAATACAATTCGATCGACTGGCAGCAACTCGTCACCGACAAGCGCGTCGCCGGCTTTATCAACAAGGCCTCCGACGGGCTGCCGCCGCCTTATTTCTGCTTCGGCGCCGAGGCGGACGTCAAACTCTGCAAGGCGCATTGGAAGCGCTATGCGGTGACGCGCGAGCTGTTCCAGACTCGCAAGGTGGTGGCCAAGGCGCTCGGTCTGAAATGGGGCGCCTATCACCTGGCTCGTCCCGGCAACCCGGTTGAGCAGGCCAACAATTTCATCGATTTCGCCGAGCCTGCGCCGGACGAGCTGATGGCCCTCGACATCGAAGGCATCGATCCGACGCAATGGATGTCGCTGGAGGACGCCGAGGAATTCGTGCGTCAGGTGCACCGCCGTCTCGGCCGTTTCCCGGTGCTCTATGTCAACGGCAAGACGGCCCAGTATATAGCTGACAACCGCTACCAGTACCGGCTCCTGTCACGGCTGCCGCTTTGGTATGCGCGCTACAAGCCCGCAATCGACGTGCATTTCCCGATGGGCAACTGGCAGGGCTATGCGCTGTGGCAATTCTCGGCGCAGGCCAATTGCGGGCGTTTCCACTGCCCCTACCGGGTGCCGGGCACACCCAACGACATCGACGTCAGCGTCGCGCCGATGAGCACTGATGAATTGCGTCGGCAATGGGCATTTGGCGGCCTGCTCGACGTGCCGGCCGACTACCTTGCCTCAATCCCGGTGCCGCTCTCGCGGGAAAAAGCCCTCGCCGGCAAAGTGACCATCACCTACGCCGATGTGGCGACGCCGCCGACCATCGAGGAAATGGTCGCGGTGCTCGGCGCGCGCTGGGAGAAATTCCGCGACGGGTTCCGCATGCCGGTGGTGAAGACGGTGCCGCAGCGGCCGGGCTTCGGCATCGTGCAATATGTCGCCTGGAAGCGGACCGAGCAGCGCACGCCCGAGCAGATCGACGCGGCCTTCGCCGCCGCCGATCCGGTGAAGACTGCTTCGACCGCTCTCGACCACAGGCGGCATTGAAGCCCAGGATCAGCGGTGATTGCCCAGGCTGGCATACATGCCGGTGGTGCGGAACTGCGTCGGGTTGATGCCGTAGTAACGCCGAAAGACCTTGGAGAAGTAGTTCGCGTCCTCGAACCCGCATAGCACCGCGACCTCCTTGACCGGCAGGAAATCCGCCTTGGTGAGCAGCTTGGCCGCGCGCTGCAGGCGCTGCTGCAGTACGAATTCGGCCGGCGGCAGTCCTTCGCTTTCGGCAAAGCAGCGCGAGAAATGGGCACGGCTGAGGCCGCTGATCCCGACCAGCTCCGCCACCGGCAGCGGCTTGTCGAGATTGGCATTGATGTGGTCGATGACCGGCTGCATGGCGCTCTGCTTCTCGGCGAAGGCATGCGAGCCGAAGACATCGTCGTAGAGCGCCATCGCCGCCTCATAGGCGATCGCGGAGGCTGCACCAGGTGAACCCGCTCCCTTGATGAGGCGCAGGCTGCAATCCGCAAGGTGATCGATGGTCGCCGGCTGCAGCCGGAACACCGGGCCGGAGACGCTGAGAATCGACTTGTGGATGCGCAGCGCCTCCTCGCCGTTCATCGAGATCCAGAAATATTCCCAGCGGTCGCCCTTGGCCAACCAGTAGCGGTGGTTGTGCGGCACCAGAACCAGCAGCGTGTCGTTGGCCTGCAGACGGTAGTTGCGGTTCTCGTAGCGCAACTGCCCGGTGCCGCTGATCGTATGCTGGAGCACCGTGAACGGAGTCTGGCCACGCTTCCTGCCGTCCCAGTCATAGATTTCGTCCTCGCGCACCTCATAGCCGGTGCTTGTCGGCATGGCATGCAGCCGCTGGCGCCCGCGCGGCAGCGAAATCGTCCGCATCAGTTCCCCGTTGGCGATCAAGTCACGCAGCACAAAATTACCCTCGAAAGCATAATCCTTCTCTGGTCGAGCCGGCGAATAAGCGCATAATCCGGCTTCTCAGAACGCGAAAGACCCGCGGTCGAGGAGCGGGCGGGAGGAGAAAGAGCCGGATTTCCGGCGTTGAGTGGCATGCGCGCTGTTGCGTGCGGCCATATCCTTCTCCCTTGCTCCTTGCCTAGCATTCGAACGGATCGAGGTGAAGGTGATGAGCTTCAAAATCGCTATTATCGGCGCCGGCAGCGTCGGCTTCACCAAGAAGCTGTTCACCGACATTTTATGCGTGCCTGAATTCCAGGACATCGAATTCGCGCTGACCGACATCAGCGAGCACAATCTCGGGATGATCAAGGCGATCCTCGACCGGATCGTCGAGGCGAACAGCCTGCCGACCAAAGTGACGGCGACGACCAATCGCCGCGAGGCGCTGGAGGGCGCGCGCTACATCATCAGCTGCGTGCGCGTCGGCGGGCTGGAGGCCTATGCCGACGACATTCGCATCCCGCTGAAATATGGCATCGACCAGTGCGTCGGCGACACGATCTGCGCCGGCGGCATCCTCTACGGCCAGCGCAACATTCCAGTGATCCTCGACTTCTGCCGGGATATCCGCGAGGTCGCCGACACCAACGCCAAGTTCCTCAACTACGCCAATCCGATGGCCATGAACACCTGGGCGGCGATCGAATATGGCAAGGTGGACACGGTCGGCCTCTGTCATGGCGTGCAGCACGGCGCCGCGCAGATCGCCGAAGTGCTCGGCGCGAAGTCATCCAGAGAGCTCGACTATGTCTGCTCCGGCATCAACCACCAGACCTGGTTCATCGAGCTCAAGCTGAACGGCCGGCCAATCGGCAAGGACGAGCTCGTCGCCGCCTTCGAGGCGCACCCGGTCTATTCGAAGCAGGAGAAGCTCAGGATCGACGTGCTGAAGCGCTTCGGAGTCTATTCGACCGAAAGCAACGGGCATCTCTCCGAATATTTGCCCTGGTACCGCAAGCGGCCCGACGAGATCACGCGCTGGATCGACATGTCGGACTGGATCCATGGCGAGACGGGGGGGTATCTCCGCTACTCGACCGAAACCCGCAACTGGTTCGAGACGGAATATCCGCAATTCCTCGAAGCGGCGTCGAAGCCGATCGATCCGGCAAAACGCTCCAACGAGCATGCCAGCCACATCCTCGAGGCGCTGGAAACCAACCGCGTCTATCGCGGCCATTTCAACGTCAAGAACAACGGCGTGATCACCAACCTGCCGCAGGACGCCATCATCGAATCGCCTGGCTTCGTCGACCGTTTCGGCATCAACATGGCGGCCGGCATCACGCTGCCGGAGGCCTGTGCGGCCACCTGCATGGCGTCGATCAACGTGCAGCGCATGTCGGTGCATGCGGCGATCGCCGGCGACATCGACCTGTTGAAGCTCGCCGTGCTGCACGACCCGCTGGTCGGCGCCGTGTCGACGCCGGAGGAGGTCTGGCAGATGGTGGACGAGATGGTGGTCGCTGAAGCCGCATGGCTGCCGCAATATGCGCACGCCGTTCCGGCGGCGAAGGAGCGGCTTTCGAAAGCACACGTCAAGACCCGCGAATGGGTGGGCGCCGCGCGCCGCAGCGTGCGTTCGATCGAGGAATTGCGCGCCGAAAAGGCGGCGCTCAAACAGGCCGGCTGATATCGCCGGCAAGCAGGCGGGCACGCAGGAGGAAGGTCCGCAAGAAATTCACAAGAGGCGGGCAGCAGCAGACGTCCAAAAATATCTGGGAGGAAACTATGAGGATTTTTCGTAGAACTGGCATTGCCGCTGGGCTGATGCTCGGCGTTTCAGTCCATGCGCTCAACGCCTTCGCTTCCGAGCCGACGATCCCGCCCGAGCCCGCGACATTCCCAGCCGAGGGCAAGATCCACTATGTGCCGCGCGACTCCATCCTGGAGTTCAAGGCGCTGCCGGAATATCACGAGCCGGACTGGGTGACCGAGAAATACGTCAAGACCGGCAAGCTGCCGCCGGTCAAGGACCGGCTGCCGAAGGAACCGCTGGTCTTCAAGACCGGCAACATGCCGGACGGCATCGGCGTCTATGGCGACACGATGCGCCATGTCATCGGCGGCAGGCCGGAAGGCTGGAATTACGGCGCCGGCCAGACGCAAGGCTGGGGCGGCATCGACATCGGCCTGTCCGAATGCCTCACGCGCACGGCGCCGCTGTTCCAGGTCGAGGCCAAGGACACCGAGCCTCTGCCCAACCTCGCCAAGAGCTGGGACTGGTCGAGCGACGGCCACAAGCTGACCATGCATCTGATCGAAGGCGCCAAATGGTCCGACGGCGCGCCGTTCAATGCTGACGACGTGATGTTCTACTGGGACGACGAGGTCGTCGATCCGAACGTCTCGCCGCTCAACGGCGCCACGCCGGAAACTTTCGGTGTCGGCACGACTCTGAAGAAGATCGATGACTACACCGTCGAGTGGACGTTCAAGGAGGCGTTCCCGCGGCAGTATCTCTACGCGATGGCCTATGGCACATTCTGCCCCGGCCCCTCGCACATCCTGAAGCCGCAGCATCCGAAATATTCCAAGAACACCTACGACCAGTTCAAGAACGCCTTCCCGCCGGAATATATGAACATGCCGGTGATGGGCGCCTGGGTGCCCGTCGAATACAGGCCGGACGACATCATCGTCATGCGCCGCAACCCGTATTATTGGAAGGTCGACGAGAAGGGCAACCAGCTGCCTTATCTCAACGAGCTGCACTACAAGCTATCGACCTGGGCCGATCGTGACGTCCAGGCAGTTGCCGGCTCCGGCGACTTCTCCAACCTTGAGCAGCCGGAGAACTTCGTCGCCTCGCTGAAGCGCGCGGCTGACAAGAATGCACCTGCACGCCTTGCCTTCGGCCCGCGGCTCATCGGCTACAATCTGCGTATGAATTTTTCCGCCAACGGTTGGGGCAACCCGGACGAACGCGGCCAGGCGATCCGCGAGCTGAACCGCAACGAGGACTTCCGCAAGGCCGTCACCATGGCGCTCGACCGCAAGGCGCTGGGCGACTCGCTGGTGAAGGGCCCGTTCACCGCCATTTATCCGGGCGGCTTCTCATCCGGCACCAGCTTCTATGACCGCAAGTCGACGGTCTATTATCCGTTCGACCTCGAAGGCGCAAAAGCATTGCTCGCCAAGGCCGGCCTCAAGGACACGGATGGCGACGGCATCGTGAATTTCCCGGCAGGCACTGCCGGCGGCAAGGATGTCGAGATCGTCATGCTGGTCAACAACGACTACACGACCGACAAGAGCCTTGCCGAAGGCGTGGTCGCGCAGATGGAGAAGCTGGGCCTTCGGGTCGTACTCAACGGGCTCAACGGCACGCAGCGCGATGCCACACAATATTCCGGCCGCTTCGACTGGCTGATCCGGCGAAACGAAACCGAGCTCACATCCGTCGTTCAAAATACCGAGCAGCTCGCGCCGGTCGGTCCGAAGACCAGCTGGAACCATCGCGCACCGGAAAGCGGCCAGGTTGACCTGATGCCATTCGAGAAGGACCTCGTCGACATAGTCAACAAGTTCGTCTCGACGCAGGACAACGACCAGCGTGCCGAGCTGATGAGAAAGTTCCAGAAGATCTCTACCGAGCACGTCTACAATGTCGGCCTGACGGAATATCCGGGCGCGCTCATCATCAACAAGCGCTTCTCCAACATCCCGCAAGGCACGCCCATCTACATGTTCAACTGGGCCGAGGATTCGATCATCCGCGAGCGCGTGTTCGTCAAGGCGGACAAGCAGGCAAAATATGAGTTGTTCCCCAAGGAACTGCCCGGCAAGCCTGGCGATAAGGGACCGATGGATTAAGCTCACCTCCCCTGACCGAGAGACGTCCGGCCGCGCTGCGGCGCGGCCGGACAGGCGAAATCTCCGAACGCACCCGAGGTGGCGGCGGGGCAGACAAGAAGGCGGACGATCCGATGCTGCGATTCCTGCTTATGCGCATCGCTTCAGCGATTCCGGTTTTCGCAATCTTAAGCCTCGTCACCTTCGCCATCATCCAGGCGCCGCCGGGCGACTATGCCGACTACATCAAATCGCAGTTGATCAACCAGGGCGGGGCCTCCTATGCGCAGGCAGAGGCGCAGGCACAGGCTTATCGCGTCGAACATGGCCTCGATAAGCCGCTGCCCGTCCAGTATCTCAACTGGGTCGGCGGCATCATCACCCGCGGCGATTTCGGCTATAGCCTCTATTACAACAAGCCGGTGGCCGATGTGGTGGGCGAACGCCTGCCGCGCACGTTGCTGCTTGCGCTGGTCTGTCACCTGCTCGCCTCGGTGCTCGGCATCACCTTCGGCATATGGGCGGCGACAAGGCAGTATAGCTGGATTGACTCGACGCTTTCGGCGATCTCGTTCCTGGGCATGACGGTGCCGCGCTTCCTGATGGCGCTGATCATCGTCTATCTGCTGGTCTTCCAGTTCAACGTGTCGGAGATCGGCTCGTTCTTCTCGCCGCAATATGGCGGCGCGCCATGGTCGTGGGCAAAGTTCGCCGACCTGGTCAAGCATGTCTGGCCGGTGGTGGCGATCGCGACCTTCGGCGGCCTCGCCTACAACATGCGCGTCATGCGCGGCAATCTGCTCGACACGCTCAACGCCCAATATGTCGAGACGGCCAAGGCCAAGGGGCTGACAGGCGGCGCCGTCGTCATGCGCCATGCCGTGCCCAACGCGCTGCATCCGCTGGTCATGTATCAGGGCGTGGTGCTGCCCTATATGCTCACCGGCGAGATCGAGACCGCGATCATCTTCGCGCTGCCCACCGTCGGACCGGCTATCGTCGGTTCGATGGCGGTGGGAGACGTCTATGTGACAGCCACCTTCATGATGGTGCTGTCGGCGACGCTGATCGTCGGCAACATCATCGCCGACATGCTGCTCGTGCTGCTCGATCCCCGCATCCGCCAGTTCGGGGAGCGCTAGATGCTGGCGCGCGATCCCTCCCCCCCGCCGCCAGCCGAAGGCGTAGCAATAACCGAGCCGGCGCATGGCAATGAGAGCTATATCGCACTGGTCTGGCGCCGGCTGAAGCGTTCCTGGACCGGCATGGCCGGGCTCTTCCTGGTCGTGCTTCTGCTCGTCATGGCGGTGTTCGCGGATTTCATCGCACCCTCGGATCCGAAGGCGACCGATGTCGCCTTCGCGCCACCGCAGGTGCCGAGCTTTCATGACAAGGACGGCAATTTCACCTTCCGGCCGAGGATCTATGCGCTGGCCGACTCGGCCGATCTCGATCCCGTCACCTTCCAGCCGATCGTCGGTCCCGACTATGACCATCCGCGCCTGCTCGGCTTCTTCGTCGAGGGCGCACCCTACAGGCTGTTCGGGTTGATCCCGGCGGACCGGCATTTCTTCTCCTCGATGGACGGCCAGCCGGTGCATTTCCTCGGCACCGACAAGTTCGGCCGCGACGTGCTGTCGCGCGCCATCCATGGCTCGCGCGTCTCGCTGATGATCGCGCTGACGGTGGTCTTCATCATCACCATTGTCGGCACCACCGTCGGCATGGTCTCCGGCTATTTCGGCGGGAAGTTCGACATCTGGATGCAGCGCTTCGTCGAGCTGGTGCTGGCCTTCCCGCAGCTGCCGCTTTATCTGGCGCTGACCACGCTGATCCCGGTCACCGCGCCCACCAATGTGTTCCTCGCCTTCGTCATCATCGTCATGTCGGCGCTGGGCTGGGCGCAGATGTCGCGCGAGGTGCGCGGCAAGACGCTGGCGCTGGCGCGAATCGACTATGTGCGCGCCGCCATGGCGGTCGGCGCCACCGACCGGCGCATCATCATGCAGCACATCTTTCCCAATGTGATGAGCCACGTGATCGTCGCGGTGACGATCGCGATCCCGACGGTCGTGCTGCTCGAAGCCTTTCTCGGCTTCCTCGGCTTCGCGGTGAAGCCGCCGCTGATCTCCTGGGGGTTGATGCTGCAGGACACGGCGACCTATTCGGTCATCGGCACCTACCCGTGGATCCTGTCGCCGGTCGGGTTCGTGCTGGTCACCGTGTTTGCCTTCAACGCGCTGGGCGACGGCCTGCGCGATGCCGTCGATCCTTATTGAGGTGGCCTGGATGACGACGATCGCGCTCGCAGACAATTTCGCACCCGCCGTCCGGCTCGACCACGCCGCGCGCCATGAACAGCCCATCATCGACGCCCGCAACATCGAGGTCGCCTTCAAGGTGGAGCACGGCACCGTCGAGGCGGTGAAGGACGTCTCGTTCCAGCTCTATCGCGGCGAGACCATCGCCATCGTCGGCGAGTCCGGTTCCGGCAAGTCGGTGACGGCGCGCACCGTGATGGGGCTGTTGTCGCGGCGGGCGACCGTGTCGCCACGCTCGAGCGTCGACTATCTCGGCCAGAATATCCTGAAATTCCCCGAGGCCGCCCGGCGCAAGCTGCGCGGCAACCGCATCTCGATGATCTTCCAGGAACCGATGAGCTCACTCAACCCGATCTACACGGTCGGCAGCCAGATCGTCGAGGCGATCCGGGTGCACCGGAAGGTGAGCCGCAGGGAGGCCTGGGCGCGGGCGCTGGAGCTCCTCAAGCATGTCCAGATCCCCGAGCCGGAGGCAAGGCTCAAGCAATACCCGCATCAGCTCTCCGGCGGGCAGCGGCAGCGCGTCATGATCGCCATGGCTTTGGCCAACGACCCCGACGTGCTGATCGCCGACGAGCCGACCACCGCGCTCGACGTGACGGTGCAGGCGCAGATCCTCAACCTGATCCGCAATCTTCAGAAAGAGCTGAAGATGGCGGTGATCCTGATCACCCACGACCTCACCGTGGTGCGTAAGTTCTCCGACTATGTCTATGTCATGCAGCATGGCGAGATGCACGAGCATAACGTCACCGAACGGCTGTTCGCCAATCCGCAACATCCCTATACCCAGCGGCTGCTCGCTTCCGAACCGCACGGCCGGCCGCAGCCGCTGCCCGAAGGCAGCGGCACCATCCTCGAGGCGAACGGCGTACGCGTCTGCTTCATGCTGCGCCACGGCTCGTTCCTCAAACCGGACTGGCGCGAGCTGGTCGCGGTCGACGATCTCGACCTGAAGCTCTGCCGGCACGAGACGCTGGGGCTGGTCGGCGAATCCGGCTCCGGCAAGACCACCTTCGGCCAGGCGCTGCTCAGATTGCAGGACGCCAAGCGCGGCGAAATCCGCTTCGACGGCCAGCCGATCCAAGGCTTGTCGCGCGCCGAGATGCGGCCGCTGCGCTCGCGCATGCAGATCGTTTTCCAGGACCCGTTCTCCTCGCTCAACCCGCGCATGACGATCGGCCAGATCATTGAGGAAGGGCTGGTCGTCAACAGGCTGGGCGCGACGCGGCGCGAGCGGGTCGGGCGGGTGCGCGAGGCGTTGGTCAGCGCCGGCATGCCGGGCAATATCCTGTCTCGCTTCCCGCATGAATTCTCCGGCGGCCAGCGGCAGCGCATCGCGATCGCACGTGCCATCGCGCTGGAGCCGGAGTTCATCCTGCTCGACGAGCCGACATCGGCGCTCGATCTTTCCGTCCAGGCGCAGATCATCGACCTGCTGCGCAAGCTGCAGGACGAGCGGGGCTTAAGCTATCTCTTCATCTCGCACGACCTCAAGGTGGTGCGGGCGCTGTGCCACCGCGTCATCGTCATGCAGCACGGCAGGATCGTCGAACAGGGACCCGTCGACGAGGTCCTTTCCAATCCCAAGACCGCCTACACCGAACGGCTCGTCCGGGCCGCTTTCGAGGTGGCGTAGACAAGTGCCGGAGGCTTACAGTGACCAGAAATCCCAGGATCGCGTTCATCGGCGCCGGCTCGACGGTGTTCATGAAAAACATCGTCGGCGACGTGCTGCAGCGGCCAGCGCTGTCGGGCGCGACAATCGCGCTGATGGACATCAATCCGCAGCGGCTGGAAGAAAGCGCCATCGTCGTCAACAAGCTGATCGCGACGCTCGGCGTCAAGGCGAAGGCCGAGACCTATTCGGACCAGCGCAAGGCGCTGAAAGGCGCCGACTTCGTCGTCGTCGCCTTCCAGATTGGCGGGTACGAGCCCTGCACGGTCACCGATTTCGCGGTGCCGAAGAAATACGGCCTGCGCCAGACGATCGCAGACACGCTCGGCGTGGGCGGCATCATGCGGGGCCTCAGGACCGTGCCGCATCTGTGGAATATCTGCGAGGACATGCTCGTCGTCTGCCCCGAGGCGATCATGCTGCAATATGTGAACCCGATGGCGATCAACACCTGGGCGATCGCCGAGAAATACCCCACGATCAAGCAGGTCGGGCTCTGCCATTCGGTGCAGGGCACGGCGATGGAGCTGGCGCACGACCTCGACCTTCCCTATGACGAGATCCGCTATCGCTCGGCCGGCATCAACCACATGGCCTTTTATCTCAAGTTCGAGCATCGCCAGCCGGACGGCTCCTATCGCGACCTCTATCCCGATCTCGTGCGCGCCTATCGTGAGGGCCGCGCGCCGAAGCCCGGCTGGAACCCGCGCTGCCCGAACAAGGTGCGTTACGAGATGCTCACCCGGCTCGGCTATTTCGTCACCGAAAGCTCGGAGCATTTCGCCGAATATACGCCCTATTTCATCAAGGACGGGCGCGGCGACCTGATCGAAAAATATGGCATTCCACTGGACGAATATCCAAAGCGCTGCATCGAGCAGATCGAGGGCTGGAAGAAACAGGCCGAGGCCTATCGTTCGGCCGACCGCATCGAGGTGGCGCAGTCGAGGGAATATGCCTCCGAGATCATGAACTCGGTGTGGACCGGAGAGCCATCGGTGATCTACGGCAATGTCCGCAACAATGGCTGCATCACCTCGCTGCCTTTCAACTGCGCGGCGGAAGTACCCTGCCTGGTCGACGCTTCCGGTATCCAGCCAACCTATATCGGCGACCTGCCGCCGCAGCTGACTGCGCTGATCCGCACCAACATTAATGTGCAGGAACTTACGGTGCGGGCGCTGATGACCGAGAACCGCGAGCACATCTACCACGCGGCGATGTTGGACCCGCATACAGCGGCCGAACTCGACCTCGACCAGATCTGGTCGCTGGTCGACGACCTGCTTGCCGCGCATGGCGACTGGCTGCCGGCCTGGGCGCGGGCAGGCAGAAGCAAGGCTGCCTGATCAGCTTCCGGTCTTCTCGCGCTCGACGGCGCGCCAGCCGATGTCGTGGCGGTAAAAGCCCTGCGGCCAGTCGATATGATCGATCGCGGCATAGGCCTTGGCCTGCGCCTCGCCGACGGTCTTGCCGAGCGCGGTGACATTGAGCACGCGGCCGCCATTGGCGACCAGCGCGCCGCCATTGATGGCGGTGCCGGCGTGGAAGACCTGGACGCCCTCCCCTTCCGCCTCATCGAGGCCGCGGATGACCGAGCCCTTTTCCGGCGTGCCCGGATAGCCTCTTGCCGCCATCACCACGGTCAACGCCGTCTCGTCGCTCCAGCGGATAGACATATGCGCGAGCTGGCCATCGACGGCGGCGTTGAGCAGGACGAGCAGGTCGTCCTTCAGCCGCATCATCAGCACCTGGCATTCTGGATCGCCGAAGCGGGTGTTGTATTCGATCAGCTTCGGCCCGCTCTCGGTGATCATCAGGCCGGCGAACAGGATGCCGGCGAAAGGCGCGCCGAGATTGGCCATGCCGCGCATGGTCGGCTCGACGATTTCGCGCATGGTGCGCTCGGTCATCTCGGGCGTCATCACCGGCGCCGGCGAATAGGCGCCCATGCCGCCGGTGTTCGGCCCGGTGTCGCCGTCGCCGACGCGCTTGTGGTCCTGCGCGGTGCCAAAGGGCAGCGCGGTGGCGCCGTCGCATAGGCAAAAGAAGCTCGCTTCCTCGCCCGTCAGATATTCCTCGACCACGACCTCGGCGCCGGCCGCGCCGAAAGCGCCGTCGAAACAGGCCTCCAGCGCGGCGTTCGCCTCCTCCAGCGTCATGGCGATGGTGACACCCTTGCCGGCGGCGAGCCCGTCAGCCTTGATGACGATCGGCGTGCCGGTCTTCTCGACATAGGCTTTCGCCGAGGCGAGGTCGCCGAAACGACCATAGGCGGCGGTCGGAATGTTGAACTTGGCGCAAAGGTCCTTGGTGAAGCCCTTCGAGCCCTCCAGTCTTGCCGCCGCCTTGGAGGGGCCAAAGACGCGGATGCCCCAGGCGCGCAGATCATCGGCGATGCCGGCGACCAGCGGGCCTTCCGGGCCGACCACGACGAGGTCGATCTTCTTTTCCTGGCAGAAGGCGGCGACGGTGGAATGGTCGGCGATGTCCAGCTTGGCCAGGTCGGCGACGCGGCCGATACCCGGATTACCGGGCGAGGCATAAAGCTTCGTCAGCAGCGGCGAGGCGGACAGCTTCCAGGCCAGCGCATGTTCGCGGCCACCCGAGCCGAGAAGAAGAACGTTCATGGCCACCTCTTGCTGATCGTCTCCCCGAACCCGCTATTGGTCCGCGGGCGGCGGGTCAAGGTATCTTGGCATTTTGGCGGCAATTGCGCACGGGAACATGGGCCTCATCAAGATGTGATGAGGCAAGTTCCGCGTCCTCGGCAGGTCGGAAAAAACGACACAAGTTCCGGAAGGCGACTCAGCTCCGGTAGATGACGGGGAACCAGTCCTCGCGAAGTTTCTGGCCGGGCGTCATGTCATGGCCGGGATAGGGCGGAGAGGTGCGGCCGGGGCGCTCGACATAATGCGCGTCGTCGCCGACCCAGCGCAGCGACAGCGCCCGGCGCCGCGCCGAGGTCAAATTGCCGCGCGCGCCGTGCGCCGTGCGGAAATCGAACAGGATGGCGTCGCCCGGCTCCATCTCCCATTCGAGCACCTTCATCGACGGGTCGTTGTCGGGATCGGGCACCGGCAGATAATCGCCCTCGCCGGGATAGAAATTGGCGTCGTTCAGCCAGCGCACCGGCAGCACCATCTTTTCCCATTTGTGCGAGCCGGCGATGAGCCTCAGCGTCGCCTCCTTCACGGGATCGATCGGGATCCAGAAGCTCACCGTCTGCCTGCCGTCGACGAAATAATAGGGAATATCCTGGTGCCAGGGCGTGGGCTTCTGGGTGCCAGGCTCCTTGACCAGGACGTGGTCATGGAAGAACTGGGCGCTTCGCGACTGCATGACCGCGGCCGCGAGTTCTGCCGCAGGCGATTCCCGGACGACCTTGATGAATTCGGGGATGCGCTCCCAGTTGCAGTAGTCGTCGAAGAAGCTGCCCCTGCCGCCAGCGATGTCGGACGCCGTGGCGCTGCGGTTCTCGATGTTGCGCTCTATGCCGGCCGCGATAACGTCGACCCAGTCCTTGAAGGCGCCGCGGATGCAGACGGCGCCGTCTCGCTGATAGTCGGCAATCGTCGCGGCGTCGATTTTCACGCTGGCCATCGTGCTCTCCTGCTGGTCGATGACCGACTATCGCAAGAGCATCACATCGCGTAAAATAATAACTTCCCATCTAACTTATAGTTTTTTCCTATGAGAATCACTCTCACGCAGTTGCGCTATGTCGTTGCCGTCGCCCGCTACGGCAGCGTGACCGCAGCGGCCCAGGCGCTCAACGTGTCGCAGCCGTCGATCTCGGTGGCGATCGACCATGTCGAGGACGCGCTTGGCCAGAAATTGTTCGTGCGCCAGCGCGGCAGCGGAGTCGCGCTGACATCCTTTGGCCGGAGGGCCGTTGCCAAGGCAAGGCAGGTGCTGGGCGAGGCGGACGAGCTGGCGGCGCTCGGATCGCGCGACACCGATGTCGGCGGCGAACTGGTGCTCGGCTGCTTCGAGGACCTGGCGCCCTATTTCGCGCCGGCGCTGATGCGCGCCTTCGCCGAGCGCTGCCCGGCCGTCACGGTTGTCATTGGCGACGAGACCTTCGACACGCTGGGACGGCGCCTGGCCGACAGCGCCGTCGATCTCGGCCTCACCTACGATCTCGGCCTTCCTGGGCATTTCAAGCGCATCCTGCTGTACGAATTGCGGCCGCACGCGCTCCTGCCCGCCGGCCATGTGCTGGCGGATAAGCATGCCGTCAGCCTGGCGGAACTGGCCCAGCATCCGCTGATCACCACCGACCAGCCGCATAGCTGGCAGCATATGCTGGACCTCTTCCTGAGCCGCGGCCTATCGCCGATCGCCAGGGCGACAACGAGCTCGTTCGAATTGCAGCGCTCCATGGTGGCCAACGGCTTCGGCGTCGCGGTAAGCTATACGAGGCCTTATGGCGACCGCAGCTATGATGGCCTGCCGCTGGTCTGTAAACCGCTCTCCGACGCGCTGCCGATGCAGCGCATCATCCTGACCCACGACACGCGCCAGCGCCTGTCGAAGGCAGCCTTAGCGTTCATCGACGTCGCCAAGGAATGGTTCGCCAGTCACGATGTTTTCACCGGTTGAGCGACACTGCTGCCGCTTGACGGCGCCGCTTGCTGCTGCCACTCCAGCGTGATGGAAACTGTCCAGTCGAAAGCGATCCAGGGCCGCGTCGCCGACGCGCCGAGCGGCCACTGGGTGTACCGTGTGCTGCCGCGCTGGCTCTGGCCCTATGCGCAGCTTGCGCGGTGGGACCGGCCGATCGGCTGGCAGTTGCTGTTGTGGCCCTGCTGGTGGTCGGCAGCACTTGCCGCGGGCGCCTATCCGCGCCCGACCGACCCGCTGCTGACGCTGCTTCCGGCGCCCTGGTATCTGCTTTTGTTCTTCATCGGCGCAGTCGCCATGCGCGGGGCCGGCTGCACCTATAACGATCTCGCCGACGAAGACATCGACAACCAGGTCGAGCGCACCCGCTCGCGGCCACTACCGGCAGGCAAGGTGACGCGCCGCCAGGCCTGGGCATTCGTCATCATCCAGGCCCTGGTGGGCCTGGCCGTGCTGCTGCAGTTCAACAGCTTCGCCATTCCGCTCGGCATTGCGTCGCTGGCGATCGTCGCGGTCTATCCGTTCATGAAGCGCATCACCAACTGGCCGCAATTCGTGCTGGGCTTAGCCTTCTCCTGGGGCGCACTGATGGGCTGGGCGGTCGAGTTCGGAGACGTCGATGACCCGGCGATCATGCTCTATATCGGCTCGATCCTGTGGGTGATCGGCTACGACACGATCTACGCCCATCAGGACAAGGAAGACGACGCCATCGTCGGCGTGCGCTCGACGGCGCGCCTGTTCGGCGACAACACCAAGATGTGGCTCACCGGGCTCTATGGCGGCGCGCTGATCTGCTTCGCCATCGCGTTCGCTTCGGCGCAGGTGCCGGTGGTATCGCTGGCCGGGCTGATCGCCGCCGGCGCGCATATGGCGCGCCAGATCATCCGGCTCGACATCAACAATCCGGACCAGTGCCTGAAACTGTTCAAGTCGAACAACCAGGTCGGCTGGCTGATCTTCCTCGGCTTGATCGGCGGGTCAGTGTGGATATGGCTTAAGCCGATGGTGTAGCGCACTTTTCCCTCTCCCCTTGTGGGAGAAGGAGAGGGCGCCGCACTACTCCCGTGCAATGATCTCCTGGCCGTCGATGACGAGCCTCAAGCCCAGATTGCCGGCCTTGCGGCGGGCGAGGAAGCGCGGGCGGCGCGTGGTGGAGACGCGGCCCTTGCGGCGCTCCTGCGGCGGCAGCGCCTTGATGGCGGCGCCGAGCGATTCTTCCAGCGTGCGGGCGACGCCGTCGGCCTCGATCAGCAGCATAGGCAGGCGATAGGCGTCGGCCCAGGCGCGCCAGTCGGCGGCGACGTCCTCGAGATCGTCGGCGACCAGCAGCGGCACCGACAGCATCGGATCATTGTGCAGGAGCTCGAGCGTCACGGTGACATTGCCGTCCGGATCCTCCATGGCGCGCGCGGCAACGCCACGGAACGCCTTGGCGGGCAGCGCGATGATCGCCGGCAAACCGCTCATCTCCAGCATGCGGCGAATGACGGCGCCACGCTGGTCGATGGTGAAGGTCACATCGCCATAGTCGTCGCGGGTGGCGTAGCTCACCATCTGCGGCAGGCGAAACGGGTCGAGGCGCATGTTGCGCCCGGCCCAGACTGGCTTCAGTCCAGTGTTCATCGATGTCTTCCCTGTTACTCCTGAGGGCCGTTTTCCGGTTCTCTCAGGGCCGGTTTTCCCGGCCTCGTTATGGGAAGAAACATTAGCGCTGGCTTCTTACCGGCGCGCTTAAGAAAGTCGGTTAAATTTTGCTGATCGGAGCCGATGGTTATCGGAATGCGACCGGCCACCGGACATGGGAAGGATCAGATAACCTTACCGGGATTCATGATGCCGGCCGGATCGAAGGCGGCCTTCACGCGGCGCATCAGGTCGATGGCCATGGGCGGCGCCGTGGCGATGAGCTCGTCGCGCTTCAACTGGCCGATGCCGTGCTCGGCCGAGATCGAGCCGTGAAAGGAGCGCACGACATCATGCACGGCCTTGTTCATCGGGTGGTAGAGCTCAAGAAACGGCTCGTCCTGCAAATCCACCGGGCGCGAGATGTTGTAATGCAGGTTGCCGTCGCCCATATGGCCGAAGCAGACCACGCGCGCGCCGGGGCAGACGCCTTCCACCACGCCGGCCGCCTTTTCGATGAAGTCGGGGATCGAGGCGATCGGCACGGAGATGTCGTGCTTGATCGAGGCTCCCTCCGGCTTCTGGCAGTCGGGGAGCGTCTCGCGGAAATTCCAGAAAGCGTCGCCCTGGGCCAGGCTTGCCGACACCACCGCGTCGCCGACGATGCCTTGCTCGAGGCCGGCCGATAGGATCTCCTCGATCAGCGCCTTGCCGTCCTCTTCGGAACGGCCGGACGAAACCTGCATCAGCACATACCATGGCCAGTCGTCGGCCAGCGGCCGCGTGATGCCTTGCCCGTGTTTCAGCGTGAAATCGTATGGCCTTCTGGCGATCAGCTCGAAAGCGGTGAGCGAGGCCCCGGCCCTGTCCATCGCCAAAGTGAACAGCGAGAGCGCGTCTTTCGGGGACGATGGCAGGCCGGCAAAGGCGACCTCCCTGCCCTTCGGCTTCGGGAACAGTTTCAGCACCGCGGCGGTGATGACGCCGAGCGTGCCCTCGGCGCCGACGAACAGGTTCTTCAGATCGTAGCCGGTGTTGTCCTTCTTCAATTTGCGCAGGTCGTCGAAGATCTCGCCGGTCGGCAGCACCACCTCCACGCCGAGGCAGAGCTCGCGCGCATTGCCATAGGCAAGCACGCCCGTGCCACCGGCATTGGAGGAGAGATTGCCGCCGATCTGGCAGGAGCCTTGCGCGGCGAGCGACAGCGGAAACAGCCGGTCGGCGGCGTCGGCCGCCTCCTGCAGCGTTTGCAGGATGACGCCCGCTTCGGCCGTCACCGTATTCGACAGGACATCGATCTCGCGGATGCGGTTCAGCCGCGACAGGGACAGCACGATGTCGTGGCCGGATTTGTCCGGCACCTGCGCCCCGACCAATCCGGTATTGCCGCTCTGGGGCACGATCGGCGTGCCGGTCTCGGTCGCAAGCCGCATGATGCGGCTCACTTCCTCGACGCTGCCCGGCCTCAGAACCAGGGATGTGCGGCCGTGCCAAAGACCGCGCCGCTCGGTGATGAAAGGCGCGATGTCGGCCTGGTCGCGCAAGGCATATTTATCGCCGACGATCGCCGCGAAGCGGTCTATGACGGCGGGGTCGAGGTCGAGGGGCTGATCGTTCATGCGTCAGAACCTAGAGCAATTCGAGGAAAAGTGCGAAGCGGTTTCCGCCCGGAATTGCCCAAGACAAAGAGACAGGCTCAAGCGGTGTTGTCGCGTGGCGCGGCGGCGCGCGCGAGCCGGTCGTTGATCGCCTCGCCCAGCCCCTCGAAAGGGATCGGCTCGACGGCGATGGTCGCGGCACCGACGCGGTCGAGCGCCTGCATATAGGCGAAGAGGTTGGCGGCGGCCTCGCGCAGATCACCCGCTTCGGAAAGATTGCGCATCGCCACCGCGTCCTGCCAGCCTTCAGCTCGCTTGGGGCCAAAGGCTAGCAGCGCCTCGCCGCTCCCGATCCGTTGAATATTGAGCCGCATCGCGGCGCCCGGCGCGTAATGCGAGGCGAGCATGCCTGGCGCTTCGATGCCGCCGGCGCCACGCAGCAGTTTCGCGCCGGCCACCGCCTCGATCTCCTCGGCGCCGATGCCGCCGGGCCGCAGCAGCCGCAGTTTGCCATTTTCGACCTTGAGAATAGTCGATTCGAGGCCGACCGGCGTCGCGCCGCCATCGACGACCAGCTTGATCCTGTCGCCGAGATCGGCGGCGACCGCTTGCGCCGTCGTGCCGGAGATCCTGCCTGAGGAGTTCGCGCTGGGGGCGGCGAGCGGCCGGCCGAGCCGCGCGATCAGCTCGCCGCCAAATCCCCGCGGCATGCGCAAAGCGATCGTGTCCAGCCCCGCGGTGACCAGCGGATGGATGCCGTTGTCCGCGCGCTGCGGCAGCACCAGCGTCAGCGGGCCAGGCCAGAAGGCTTCCGCAAGCTTGGCCGACAGCGGGTTGAAGCCGGCGATACGGTCCGCCATCGCGCGATCGGCGACATGGGCGATCAGCGGGTTGAAGCGCGGCCGGCCCTTGGCCTCGAAAATACGCGCCACGGCGACGCCGTTCGTGGCATCGCCAGCCAGGCCGTAAACGGTCTCGGTCGGGATGGCGACGACGTCGCCGGCTTGAAGCAACGCCAAAGCCCGCTCAAGCGCCTCGCCAACCGCCAATATCTCAGCCAAATTTGCCACCAGTCTCAAACATGCCGTCCGTAGTACGGCGGCTTCCATCGGGCAAGGGTGCGCATTGGCGATTTATCAATCCCTAAAATGTTAAGTTTCCGCGCAAGCCGGCTTCAATTTGCCGGCCTTAAGGTGGGGCCGGTGGTTACCGGCTGGGGAGTTTTGTAATGCGTTTGCTTGGAGCGTTCGGTCTCAGCCTTTTGGCGATGAATGGCGTCGCGCATGGTTCGTCGATCGTCGTGCTTGGCGTCTCGACCTCGACGCCTTCGGTGGTCAGGCTGGACGCGATCGATCCGGCCAGACTATCGGCGGTCTCCACGCCATCAATGATCGCGCTTGGCGACCCCGTGCCCGCGGTCACCGACGAAAAGGTCGCGGCTATTCCCGAAAAGTCCGGGCATCAGCCGGCGCCGATGATCATCCGCGGCGGCGTTGTGGGCGGCGCCTTTGCAACGCCGGCGGCGACCGCGCCGGCCAAACCCGCAACACCAGCAACCGCGGCCACCACACCGGCAAACGGCACTTCGACGGCAACGCCGCCCAACGGCACGGCCTCCGTTTCGAAGGCCAACGGCAAGGCCGGCAGCCAGCCGACCGCGACAGCCAATGCGTCGGGCAGCGCGCAGCCACAGGTGCAGCCGAAAAATGCCCAGCCGCTGCCGCGCGTCGGCAAGGCGATGTAGATCGCACTCGATACCGCTTCGATGTGCTAGGCGCTTGGCCATGGCCGATTACCGTCGTCCGAATCGGGCACTATCGCGCTGGCGTTTCAATGCGGGGTTTCATGACTGTCTCGAAAGCAATGGCCGTTGCCGGGCTGGTGGCGGCAACAGTGCTGGGCGCGGGTTCGGCGCGGGCCGACGATATGCTCGGCTCCTACGTCGCACGGATTTCGGATCGCGACCATCGCGCCAGCGACGGCTATCCGTTGAGCAACGCGGCGCAGATGGTGCGGACCGCGCCAACTGGCACAAGTTCCATCGGCGCGACAGCGACGATCAGGGCGATCCCTGGTTCCGCAGCGACGGCTCGCGCGCCGACCTGCATCGCATGATAGAGCGCGGCGGCGCCATGAGCAACTCGACCCGGCGCGCCATCGTCGACGGCGAACCGTTGATCGAGGTCGATGTCTATTCCGACAGCGTGCGGGTCAGCATCGTGGAAGATTAAGGCGTCAATCTTCCTGATTGACGGGTCAATCTCCTGGAAGATTCACGAGCCTGACGAAAAGGGGCGGCGCGCGACGCGCCGCCCCATCGTTCTTCACACGACCGGAGACGGCTCAGGCCGCTTCCTCCTTGTCGTCATCGTCCGACTCGTCGGCGCGGTCTTCGTCCTCGTCGCCATCTTCATCCTCGTCGGACTCATCATCGCCAGAGGCCTTGGCTTCTTCGGCGGCGGCGTCGCCGTCTTCGTCTTCGTCGTCATCCTCGTCTTCCGATTCATCATCGGCCGAGGCAGTGGCATCCTCATCAGCGTCGTCTTCTTCGTCGTCGCTGTCTTCGTCCTCGCCGTCTTCCTCGTCGTCTTCGGACGGGTCGGTGGCTTCGACCGCCGCGGCGGCGGCGTGGTCAAGGAGGTTTTCGGACGCGGATTCGATGCCCTCGGCGGCGGCCGGGGTTTCTTCAATCAGATCGATATCGTCAACGGAATTCATGGCATGCCTCCGTGGTTTGGGAAGGTCTTTGTCTGATGCATGTCGTTGTCCCGGAACCGCTGCACACTTCCGGGCGACATGCATCGGTTCTCCCACGCGGAGGTCATCGTCATATGACTGTAAGCCGGCTCCGGCGTATTAAATTTCGGGCGCCGAAATGTCGAGGTATGCGCGCATCCTAGCGAATGCGGGCAAGTCGGAACGCCCTATTTTTGCACTATCAGCCGACGATTTTTGAAAAATCCGCGACCTGGTCGGTGGCGGCGCGGATGCGGGCAAGCAGCGCCAGACGGTTGGCGCGCACGGTCTGGTCCTCATCATTCACGAGAACGCCCTCAAAGAATGAATCAACCGGTTCGCGCAACACGCTAAGCGCCAGCATGGCGCCGGAAAAATCTTCGTTTTGAATTGCTTGGCCGGCTTCCTTCTCGGCCCGATTCACCGCGGCATAGAGCTTCTTTTCCGCGTCCTCGCGGAACAGAGCCGGCTCAACGGTCTCGGCGATAAGCGTTTTCTTCTTCTCCTCGGCGGCCAGGATGTTGGCGGCGCGCTTGGTGCCGGCGAGCAGATTCTTGCCCTCTTCGGTGTCGAGCAAGGAGCCCAGCGCCTCGACGCGGCGCACGATCTGGAGCAGATCGTCCGACTGCGGCGTGATGACGGCATCGATCAGATCGTACCGCGCACCCTGGTCGCGGAGATAGACCTTCAGGCGATCGTGGAAGAAGGCGAGGAGGTCGAACGACTGATCCGCGCCGCCTTTGAAGTTTGCAAAGACCTTGGCAAGAACAGACGTCAGCGCCAGACGAATGCGATTCTCTATGAGGATCCTCACCACGCCAAGAGCCGCCCTGCGCAGAGCAAACGGATCCTTGCTGCCCGTAGGCTTTTCGTCGATCGCCCAGAAGCCGGTCAACGTATCAAGCTTGTCGGCGAGCGCCACCGCTACCGAGACCGGATCGGTCGGCACGCGGTCGGACGGGCCTTGCGGCTTGTAGTGCTCCTCGGCGGCCGCGGCCACAGATGCATGCTCGCCCTGCAGCAGCGCGTATTTGCGGCCCATGGCGCCCTGCAATTCGGGGAACTCGCCGACCACCTCGGTCTGCAGATCGGCCTTGGCGAGCACGGCCGCGCGAGCGACCAAAGCGCTATCCGCGCCGACGATCGGGGCCAGTTCTTGCGCCAGCCGCTTGATGCGCTCCACGCGCTGCCCTTGCGTGCCAAGCTTGGCATGGAAGGTCACGTTGAGGTGGTCGAGCCGTGCCATGCGCTGGTCGAGCGGCTTCTTCATATCCAGGCCGAACTTTGCCGCCGATCCCCCAAGCTGGTCGAGGTCCGGCAGGTCGGCCTGGTCGGTCTTCCAGAAATAGAGCGCGTCGGACAGGCGCGCGCGCACCACCTTGCCGTTGCCATAGGCGATTTCCATGCCGCCATCGCTCGCCTCGATGTTGGCGACCAGGATAAAGCGGTTCGAGAGATCCTCGCCCGCGCCCTGCGGCCGGGTGACGAAGCATTTCTGGTTGGCGCGGATGGTGAGGCGGATCACCTCGCCCGGGATGGTGAGGAAATCCTGCTCGAACTCGCCCATCAGCACGACCGGCCATTCGACCAGCCCGGAGACCTCCTCCAGCAGGCCCTCGTCCTCGACCAGATCGAGTCCGTTGGCGAAGGCGATATTGCGGGCGTCGTGGAGGATGATCTCCTTGCGGCGGTCGGCATCGAGCACGACCTTGGCCGCTTCGAGCTTCGCCACATAGTCGTCGAAGCGGCGCACGGCGATCGGACCCGGCGCATGGAAGCGATGGCCATAGGTGACGTTGCGGGCGCGGATGCCGTCGATCTCGAAATCAACCACGACCGGCTCCTCGGTTTCAGGGCCGAAGGTGCAGACGATCGACTGCAGCGGCCGCACCCAGCGCAGCGAACCGGGTTTCGCCGAGGCCGGTCCCCAGCGCATCGATTTCGGCCAGGGGAAGCTTTTAATGATACCCGGCACCAGCTCGGCGATGATCTCTTGGGCCGCCCTGCCCGGCTTCGAGATGTGGGCGACGTAGAAGTCGCCCTTCTTCGGATCGGAATGGACATGCGCCTCGGCGATCGATGATAGGCCGGCCTTGCGCAGGAAGCCCTGCACGGCCTGCTCGGGCGCTGTGGTCGAGGGACCCTTGATCTCCTCGCGAATGTCCTTCGAGCGCGCGGTCAGGCCGCGGATGTCGAGCGCCAGCCGGCGCGGCGTCCAATATTCGCGCGCCGCCTCATAGGTCAGACCCGCTTCGACCAGACCGTCGGTCAGCATCTTCCTGAGGTCGCCGGCAGCCTTGCGCTGCATGCGGGCGGGAATCTCTTCCGAGCGGAGTTCTAGAAGCAAGTCGGGCATAGTTGGGCTCCCCACCCGCCCCTTGATGGGGAGGGTTGGCGCGAAGCGCCGGGGCGGGGTGGCGGCCTCTCAGCTGCCATTACCTTCGGCACCATCGCGCAATGCAGGTGTGATTTCCGTTCCTTCACCGCCGCATAAATCGGATCGTGCACGGAATCCAGTTCGTTTTTCTCGTGGTTCCAGAAGCAGGCCACGGATATGCGCGATTGCTTCGCGTTGATCCGCTCACGCTGGTCGGTATCAAGCGGCCGATCGGCGCTACCGCAGCTTTCCGATGCGGCCAAGGTGGGCGTGGTCGGGGGCGAAAAAGCCACCAGCGCTCCCCATCATGACATCGACCCATTGCCGTGCCAGAGGAGCAGGAGGCCCGTTCCGCACAGAATAACCCCCTCGAGGCGCTGCCATGGTCTCGGCCATCATCTGCCCCTTGATGAGCTTGTGCGTTCGACGATCTGGCAGCTTAGAGGGGTACCTCTATGCATTGTTCCCCCGGATAGCGGCCACGACAGCGGCCAGATTGTTCATGCCCCAATGTTCGGCGTAGCGGCCGTCACGAACGCGCACGATGTCGATGACGTCGATGGCGATCGGCGCATTCGTCGGACCGGCCCCCAGCAATCGTCCCGTCAGTATACCGGTGACAGACTTGCGCGTCGTCACCATGTCGCCCTCGGCGATTTGGTCCTCGATCCTGACGCGCAGTTCCGAAATCGCCGGTCGGAGTATGTTTTCGAAGGTGTTCCACATGCTTTCCGGCCCATTGGGCAACCCGGGCGGAGCCGCGTGATTGACGAAATCCGGGGCCATCAAATCGGCAAAGCTCTGTGCGCTGCCCTCTTCGATCACCTCTGCATTGAAGCGCCGGACGATCTCTTTCGGATCAGGATTTGGCATGATTTACCTCATAGAATAATACAGCTAAACTGTATATTTCTCCGGGCCGAGTTCCAATCACTTTCTATATATGCCGGATGGGTATTGCATCGGCCGCGTGCTGCAGCGAGGGGCTAGATCAGACAGGGAGAGGAAATCCGGTGACATGACGAATAACGCGAATTTCGAGCTTGCCGAGCGCCTGAGGGCGGCCATCGGTTCTTTTGTCAGGCGGACGCGCGAATGCGCCGGAACACCTTCGGATGCCAGGTCGGAGACGCTGGGCCTCCTGGATCGCAAGGGCCCGCTCAGCGCGGCGATGGTGGCGAAAGCGCGAGCTGTCACGCATCAGAGCGCGCGCAAGGTTCTGTCGGACATGGAAGTCGAGGGACTTGTTACCGGTGAACCCAGCCCCAGGGACGGGCGGGAGCGGCTGTATCGTCTTTCGGAGGACGGCATGGTTGAACTGAGGCAATCGCGATCCGCGCGGACGCGTTGGATTGCTATCCAGCTCGAGGACATTCTGGACAAGGATGACCGCGAAACGCTGGCAGCGGCGATTGTGCTGCTGGAGCGCATTGCGTCGTCCGGGTCGGGTTGATGACTGTGGATGTCAGCCGGGTCGGCAAGGAAACGAGTTGGCAACGGAAAACACGTTTCCGATCAGACACCGGGTTTTTTGCGATGGCATGATGACGAGCCGGACTCGGCCAAAGAAGGCGGCACAAGTCGGCCATTCCTGCCCGCGGGCCGATACCCGCTTCTGGCGCAATCCAGCCGAAATCGAGGCTCCCGCCGCTTCGCGGCTACCTCCCACTCCAAGCCGAGGCGCATAGCAACTCGGCTGGCCCCAGCCACCCCGGCAGCAGGTCGCCTCTCTGATCGCTTTCGCGGAATTTTCCGAGCCGCTGTCGGGACGGCGCGGCGCCGCCCGTCCTCGGTGCAGAACTTCCCATGAACCGAACGCTGCGCTGAAGCGACAAACGCTCAGGCAGCGACCTATTGGCTGAACGACGATGGAAAAGGCATCGAGAATCCTGCAGATCCTGGCCCTCAGCGCCTGCTTCACCGCGCAGGCGCATGGCGCGATCACAATGCCAGGGGTCAGACAGGCCATACGCACGATCGATGGCGTGGCGGCGCAGATCGTGTTGCCGGTCAACGCTGCGACCGACACCGCAGAGGCCGTATAGGCTTAAGCCGCCGCCAGCCCGCCAGCCCGGGTCTTCAGGAACGCCTCGCCGCACGCCTTGGCCAGGTTGCGCACGCGCAGGATATAGCTTTGCCGCTCGGTGACCGAGATCACGCCGCGCGCGTCGAGCAGGTTGAAGACGTGGCTTGCCTTGATGCACTGGTCGTAGGCCGGAAAGACCATGCGGTGCATCGGAAGATTGTCGCTCGGCTTGGGCGTGCCGGCATCGAGCAGCGCCTTGCACTCGGCTTCGGCGTCCTCGAAATGTCTCAGCAGCATCGCGGTGTTGGCGAATTCGAAATTGTGGCGCGAATATTCCTGCTCGGCCTGCAGGAAGACATCGCCATAGGTGACCTTCTCGGCGCCTTCGCGGCCGTTGAAATTCAGGTCGTAGACATTGTCGACGCCCTGCACATACATGGCGAGCCGCTCCAGCCCGTAGGTCAGCTCGCCCGCCACCGGAGCGCATTCGATGCCGCAGACCTGCTGGAAATAGGTGAACTGCGAGACTTCCATGCCGTCGCACCAGCACTCCCAGCCAAGGCCCCAGGCGCCAAGGGTGGGGCTTTCCCAATCGTCCTCGACGAAGCGGATGTCATGCAGCAGCGGATCGACGCCGATCGCCTTGAGTGAGCCGAGATAGAGCTCCTGCAGGTTCGGCGGATTGGGCTTCAGGATCACCTGGTACTGGTAATAATGCTGCAGGCGGTTGGGGTTCTCGCCATAGCGGCCGTCCTTCGGCCGGCGCGAGGGCTGGACGTAAGCGGCGTTCCAGCGCAGCGGACCCAGCGCGCGCAAAGTGGTAGCCGGATGGAAAGTGCCGGCGCCGACTTCCATGTCGTAGGGCTGCAGGATGAGGCAACCATAGTCCGCCCAGTAATTGTGCAAGGTCAGGATCAGCCCCTGGAAGGAGCGGCTGGGATGCATGTGGGCGGGGATCTCGATGGTCACGGCGGCCTCGGAAAGCGCAGGATGACGCTTCCCTAGTTGCCGAGCCGGCGAGCGTCAAGGCGGTGGCTCGCGTCCGGCAAGGCGGAAAGCTTTGCGGCAGGCTGGCCCATTGCCGTCGGGCGTGGGTCGCCGTTTGCTCCGTTCCACTTCCAACGACAAAGGTTTCGCGATGTCCGGTCAACTCACCGTCCGACCCGTCACAAGACAGGATTACGAGCAATGGCTGCCGCTGTGGGACGGCTACAACGCGTTCTACGGCCGCTCCGGCCCGACGGCGCTTGCCGGCGAGATCACGCAGATGACCTGGTCGCGTTTCTTCGACGCCTATGAGCCGATGCATGCGCTTGTGGCCGAGCGCGAGGGCAACCTGATCGGCCTCGTCCACTATCTCTACCATCGCTCGACGACGTCGATCGCGCCGAGCTGCTATTTGCAGGATCTCTTCGCCACGCAGGCCGCGCGCGGCCAGGGCGTCGGCCGGGCGCTGATCGAAGGCGTCTATGAGCGCGCCGGCCAAGCGGGCGCGAACCGCGTCTACTGGCTGACGCATGAGACGAACCACACGGCGATGCAGCTCTACGACAAGGTCGGCGAGAGGTCCGGGTTCGTCGTCTACAGAAAGATGTTCTGAAAATGCCGCGAGGCCCCGAAGGGCCTCGCCAGAAATCGATAGCGCAACGCTCAGCCCTTCGGCGCGGGCGTCGGGTCCGGTTTCACCTTCGGGGTTTCCTGCGCGGTGTTGGATTCGATCGGCGGCAGGCCCTTGAGCAGCTTCTGCTGCAGGGTGGCAAGCACATCCGGGTCCGGCTTCAGGTCGCGCGCCTGGGTCCACTGATAGGTGGCCTCGAGCTTGCGGCCGACGCGCCAGTAGGCGTCGCCGAGATGGTCGTTGAGGACCGGATCCTCCGGCTTCAGCGAGACGGCGCGCTCCATCTCGCGCACGGCGTCGTCGAAGCGGCCCATGCGGAAATACGCCCAGCCCAAGGAGTCGACGATGTAGCCATCGTTCGGCCGCAAATCCACGGCCTTCTGGATCATCGCCAGGCCTTCCTTGAGGTTCATGTTCATGTCGACCCAGGAATAGCCGAGATAGTTCATGACCTGCGGTTGATCGGGCTGCAGCTCCAGCGCCTTGCGGAAGTTCGGCTCTGCCTTCGGCCATTCCTTCAGCCGCTCATAGGCGATGCCGCGCTGGTAGAAGATGTTCCAGTTGGCGGCGGTCGGCGTCTTCAGCTGCTCGACGGCCTTGTCGTAAAGATTGGCGGCCGAACGGAAATCTTCCTTCGAGCCATAGACACCACCCAGCGCCAGATAGGCGCGCATGTCCTCTGGATGCTTGTCGAGATAGGCCTTGAGGTGGGAAATCGCCTCCTCATGCTTGTCCAGATCGGCAAGGTTGAGGCCGATCTGCAGGTCGGAGAGCTCCTTGAGCGGCGAGGATGCCGGAATGCGGCGGTAGAGCGCGACCGCGCCCTCGCCGTCCTTCATCTGCTCGGCGACGGCGGCAAGCTGCACAAGGGCAGCGTCGCTGTCCGGCTTCAGCGCCAGCGCGTATTGCAGGTAAAGCCGCACGAACGGCTCGCCGCCGCCGCGGTTGAGCGCGGTGGCAAGGTCGAGCAGGATTTCGGACGCGCCGTCGGCCGGGCTGGCGACCAGCGGCTCGATCTTGTCGCCCTTGGCGATGCGGTCGCGCAGCGTGGTGATCTCGAGCTTGCCCGGCGCGAAGGCTTCGGCCTGGTTCAACACCGCCTCAGCCTTCGATTTGTCGCCCTTGCGGGCGAGGAACGAGGCATAGGCCTGGGCATTGCGCATCCAAGTTTCGGGCGCGGAGCCACCGGCCGCGGTGTCGGCAAGCGTGGCGGCGTAGATCGCATCTGCCTTGTCGCTGAGGCCGGCGGCGTCAGCGATCAGCGCGCGGTGGAACGACTTGAACAGGCCGAACCAATCGGGGCCTTTCAGCTTGTCGATGGCATCCATGGCCTCCGACGCACTGCCCGCGCCCTGCTTGGCCCAGCCATCCATGACGCCGGAGAGCAGCCGGTCAAGGTCGGATTCGAGCGACAGCTTCAGCCAGTACTGCGCCTTGGCGTAGTCCTTCTTGTGGAAGGAATCGACCGCCAGCGCCAGGCGCGAGAAGCGCTCGACATCGGGCACTTCCTTCAGCTTGTCGGCATAGACCAGCGATTCCTCGAAACGGCCCTGCGAGACCAGTGCCAGCATCAGGCTCTGCTGCAGCTCCTTGTCGTTCGGCGCAAAGGCCAGAGCCTGCTTGTAATAGGCGATCGCGTCGTCGAGATCGTTGTCGCTCTCGGCGATATGGGCCGCAAGATAGGCGCCCGAGAAGGACGTGATCTGCAGCGGTTTCGCTTCTTCCTTGGCCTGGACCGGCAGCACCCAAAGCGCCACTCCCGTCAAAAATGCCAGCCTCTTCAGCCAGCGCGCACGTCCTTGCCGCATCGTATCCCTTTCAGCCAGATGCGATCCCGCCCTTGGAGGACCGCCCCACAGACTCGAACTTTTCCGGCCAAAGCATGGCCTTTTTGCGGTCAGGCTTCAATCGGCAAGCGAATCACAATCCAATCATGCCGCTTAAAGAAGGAAGCCAGTCAGGGAAAATATGCGGATCGGCGGCTGAATTTCGACAATAAGCAGTCTAAAGGCGTGTTTCGCGAAAACCGTCGGCCGCGACCGCGCCGCACAGCTCGAACCACTCGCAGCCTGGGCACGCCTTGCGCGTGAGGCCGGACGAAAACGCCTCGCGCATCCGCGCGAGGGTTGAGGGATCGAGCTCGAGACGGGCACCGGCCACGAGCGGCCGGCCGAGGAGATCGGCGACATCCTGCGCCGCGGCCTCATCCCGCCTTGCCGCGCTTTCACCCAGGCAGTGCGGCTCGCCCGCATTCAGCAGCGGGGCGCAGATGTCGTCCGAGCCCGAAACGATCAAAATATCCTCGCCGCCGGCCAAGCGCTCCACCACAACGTCATAGTTGGCGACAAACGCCGGCGAGTAGCCCTTGCCGACATAGGTCAGCAGGCAGAGCAGGTGATGGGCGCGCAGCCTGACGGTCATCTGGTGTCGGGTTCGGTCATCCGCCCCGGCGGCTTACCGGGGATCGCCCGGCCGGTTGCCCGAAAACAGCTTCAGCGTCGCCGCGCCCAGCGCCGACTTGAGCAGGCCGCCGACGATGAAGGGCAGGAAGCCGAAGGTGATGGCCTTCTCGGCATCGATCATGACGGCAAGCCAGGCGGTGCCCAGAACCAGGCAGAGCAGGTTGCCGCTGAGCATGGCGGCGAAGGCAAGCAGGACGCGGTTGCCGTTCCAGCCGCGCTCGGCCAACCAGCCGACGAGGGCGCCGACGACCGGGAAGGCGAAGAGGTAGCCGCCGGTCGGACCGACAAAATGCTGCACACCGGCGGCGCCGCCGGCCAGCACCGGAAACCCGGCAGCGCCTTCAACCAGCCAAGCGGCAATGGTGAGGGCGCCGAAGCGCCAGCCGTAAAGCGCGCCGACCAGCGTGACGGCGAAGGTCTGCATGGTCACCGGGACCGGCACCATCGGCACCTCGATGTAGGAGGACAGCGCCAGAAACAGCGTGCCGAGAACCACGGCGCCGATCTGCCAGGCGAGCGAACGGCTGTGCAGCCGCAGGGGGCTGAAGGAGGGCTTGTAGGTCGAAACGGTTGCGTTGGTCACGGTGTCTTCCCTAGTCTGTGTGAAATATAGATAATTTTGCGACTTCATCTATTATCGAATCCACATTTTCGCAGCGATGGCAAGCGCCTACCTTGGAGTTCGTGATTCCGGGGCAGAGCAAGGAGCGAAGCGACGCGAGCAGACCCTAGATCCATTTCGTTACATCGACGCTTTGCCTACGATGCAGAATTCTGCTCGGCCGCACTCTACGATCGCGGTAACGGCTTGGATCCTCGGGTCTCAGCGTCCGCTTCGCTGCCGGTCCGCCCGTGGATGACGAAGTTGAGAGGCCTCGGTTGATCGCCAATTGTCATCCGACGATGGCGAAGGCGTCGCGGGTCTTGCCGGAGGCGGTCTTGACCGGCTTCTGGCCGATCCATTGCACGTGGCGGCCGAGCGTCGCGGCGGCCGATTCGGTGTTGCCTTGCCGAAGCGCGCTCAGGATCGCGCGGTGGTCCTGGTCGGTGCGGGTTTCCCACTCCGAGCGCCAGGCCGCGAACAGGAAGCGGGCGCTCGCCGCGTGCAGGTCGTCGATGGCGGAGAGCAGACGCGGCATGTTGCAGGGCGCCAGGATCAGCCGGTGGAAAGTGCGATTGGCCTCTTCCCAGGAGCGCACATCACGGGATTTGTCGCCGGCCTTTGTCGCCTCCTCGGCCTGGTCGAGGATCGACGCCGTAAGATGAGGCGCGGCGTGGCGCAGCGCCAAGACTTCGAGCGCGGCGCGCATTTCGGCCACCTCCCTGACCTCGCCGAGATCGAAGGAGGCGACGCGCACGCCGCGCCTGGGCTCGCTGATCGCCAACCCTTGCGCCTCCAGGCGGCGAAACGCCTCGCGCACCGGGACATGGCTGGTGTTGAACTCCTCGGCGACATGGTCCTGGCGCAGCCGCGAGCCGGGCTCGATAACGCCCGAAATGATGCGGTCCGCCAGTTCCTTGCAGATGCGGACGGCGATCGTGTCTCCTGTGCTGGCCATATTTATAGATAATTTGCCGCGCCGCCCTTTGTCGAGACGGCCAAAGCGGGATTCACAGGCGCCCTGCCCGGCAGATGCCAGGCAGGCGCAGGGAGGCCAGCAGCCTCAGTTCACCCGGCTGATGCAGAAATCGATGACGTCGATCAATGCCGACTTTTGCGGCGTCGCTTCCAACGGCGCCAGGGCGTCGCGGGCGATCTCGCCGAAATGGCGGGCGCGGCCGATCGTATCGGCGATGGCGCCGTGGCGAGCCATCAGGCCGATCGCCTTTTCCAGCCCGGCATCGTCGGTGACGTTTTCCTCGATGGCGCGCTTCCAGAAGGTCCGCTCGGCCTTGGTGCCGCGCCGGTAGGCGAGGATCACCGGCAGCGTCACCTTGCCCTCGCGGAAATCGTCGCCGACATTCTTGCCGAGATCCTTGCTCGACCCACCGTAATCCAGCGCATCGTCGATGAGCTGGAAGGCAAGGCCGAGATTCATGCCATAGGAGCGAAGCGCGGCGCGATCGGTGCGCGAAGCCAGGGCGATCACCGGGCCGACTTCGGCGGCGGCCGAAAACAGCGCCGCGGTCTTGGCCTTGATGACAGCGAAATGCTCGTCCTCGGTGGTGTCGAGGTTCTTGGCGGCGGCAAGCTGCATCACCTCGCCCTCGGCGATGATGGAGGCGGCGGCCGACAGGATGTCCAGGGCTTCCAGCGAGCCGACCTCGACCATCATGCGGAAAGCCTGACCGAGCAGGAAATCGCCGACCAGAACGCTCGCCTGGTTGCCCCAGATCATGCGCGCCGTCTTCTTGCCGCGGCGCAGCGCGCTCTCGTCGACCACGTCGTCATGCAGGAGCGTGGCCGTATGCATGAACTCGACCGCGGTGGCCAGCTTGACATGGCCTTCGCCCGAATAGCCGAACATCTGCGCGGCGGCCAGCGTCAGCATGGGCCGGAGCCGCTTGCCGCCGGAAGAGATCAGGTGGTTGGCGATCTCCGGGATCATTTCGACGTCGGAGCCGGCCTTTGACAGGATCAACTCGTTGACCCGTCCCATGTCGGCGGCCGTCAGATCGATCAGATCCTTGATGGAAGCGGGTTCCCGCTTGCCTTCGATGTTGAGAACGACACCCACCACGACAACTCCCGTCTCTTCAACGCGCACGAGCAGCGCGCATCACGGCACCCTTAGTCCCGGCGCGACTCTAGGGCGGCACAACCGGGCACGGCAAGAGGCGAATTAGCGCGCTTTGCCGACGCTGTGTCCACCCGCACGTTTACACGAACGCCGCAACCTGCGATTTTCGTTCCATGATCGAGCTTGTCCGCACCAATGACGCCGTCGTGATCTCCTTTGTCGAATCGCTGATGCGCGACGCCGGCATCGCCTGTTTCGTCGCCGACCAGAATATGAGCGTGCTCGAAGGGTCGATCGGACTTTTGCAGAAGCGGGTCATGGTCGACGCCGACAAGGCCGACGTGGCGCGCCGTATCCTCAAGGATGCCGGCATCGAAAACGAGATCCGCCAGAAATAATGGCAGCGACAACAGCCCCAGATACGCCGGCGCACACGGTCGATGCCTTCCATCGCGGACGCTTCTGGCTGGTGCAGCCGAGCCAGGGCGGTCATCGCGCCGGCATGGACGCCATGATGCTGGCGGCCGCGGTGCCGGCCGGCTTTTCCGCGCGGCTCGCCGATTTCGGCGCCGGCGCCGGCGCTGCTGCCCTTGCCGTGCTGTCGCGCTGCCCGGCGGCACAGGCCGTGCTCGTCGAGCGCTCCGCCGAAATGGCAGGGTTCGCCGCCGCCACGCTTTCGCATCCCGGCAATGCGCATCTCGGCGACCGCGCATCGGTGCTGACAGCCGACGTGACGCTGACCGGCCGGGCCCGCGCTGAAGCCGGGCTCGCCGACAATTCCTTCGACTTCGTCATCATGAATCCGCCTTTCAACGCGGCGCAGGACCGCTCGACGCCCAACGCGCTGCGCCGGCAGGCGCATGTGGCGGAGGACGGGCTGTTCGAAAGCTGGATCAGGAGCGCCGCCGCCGTCGCCAGGCCGCGCGGCGGGCTGGCCGTCATCGCGCGGCCCGAACAGCTCGTCGCTATCCTCGATGCAATCGAAGGGCGCTTTGGCGATGCCGAATTGCTGTGCGTGCATCCGCGCCCGGATGCGGCGGCGATCCGCATTGTCGTCAGGGCGGTGCTCGGCGCGCGCGGGAAACTGTCGATCCGCCCGCCGCTCGCCTTGCACGGGCCATCCGGAAACGAGCCGAGCGAGCGGACGGAAATGATCAACAACGGCCTGGCATCGCTGTTCGGCGATTGATCCCAGGCGCGCGATGCGGCATTGCCGTTGGGCGGCGAATTCCTACATGGCAAAGCAAGATAACGTCGCGTCTGAGAGACATTACCGACTTAACCGATCCCATCTTGCTCCTTTGCATTCCACCGGAGAAACCCGTTCGTGAAACGCCTTTTCAACCGCCTGCTGCCGAAATCCTGGCGCTCGACAGTCGTCACCATTCCGGTCATCCGGCTGCAAGGCACCATCATGGCCGGCGGCGGTCAGTTCCGGCCGAGCCTGTCGCTCGCCTCGACAGCCGGCCTCATCGAAAAGGCGTTCGGCTTCGACGCGCCGGCGGTTGCCATCTCGATCAATTCGCCGGGCGGCTCGCCGGTCCAGTCGAGGCTGATCTTCAAGCGCATCCGCGACCTGGCGGCGGAAAAGAACAAGAAGGTGCTGGTCTTCGTCGAGGATGTCGCGGCTTCCGGCGGCTACATGATCGCGATCGCCGGCGACGAGATTTTCGCCGACCCGTCCTCGATCGTCGGCTCGATCGGCGTGGTCTCAGCCTCGTTCGGCTTCCCCGATTTGATGAAGAAGATCGGCGTCGAGCGGCGCGTCCACACAGCCGGGCAGAACAAGGCCGTGCTCGATCCTTTCAAGCCCGAGAAGAAGGAAGACGTCGAGCGGTTGAAGGCGCTGCAGCTCGAAGTGCACGAGACTTTCATCGACCTCGTCAAGGAGCGGCGCGGCAGCAAGCTCAAGGACGATCCCGACCTGTTCACCGGCCTGTTCTGGACCGCGAAGAGGGGCCTGGAGCTCGGTCTGGTCGATGCCCTGGGCGACATGCGCAGTGTGCTCAAGACCCGTTTCGGCGACAAGACGCAACTGAAGCTGATCACCGCGCCGCGGGGGCTGTTTGGCCGTTTCGGCCTGTTCGGCTCGCGCTTCTCGGCGCCCGATATCGCCGCCGCTGCCGCAAACGGCGTCCTCGATGCGGCGGAAGAGCGCGCGCTGTGGGCGCGCTTCGGGCTTTGAAAAAGCCATGATTGCGGATAGCATGATCGCTTGACCGAGCCCCTTCGGCCGGCCTTGCCGCGAGAACGCGGGAGGAGTTTGGAGATGCCGCAGATCATTTTCTTCGCTGTTGTCGGTGCCGCCGCTTACTTCGGCTACCGCGCTTTCGTGCGCGAGGCCGAGCGCGTGACGGCCAAGATCCGGCGCACCGAGAAGCAGGCGGCGAACGGTACAATGGGCACGCTGGTCAAGGATCCCAAGACCGGCGAATATCGCCTCGCCAAGGACTGATCCCATCTCGCCAGCAGCCGACATCCTAGAGCCCGGCACAGATGTCCGGACGTGGCTTGCGCCTGCCAAGATCAACCTGGCGCTGCATGTCACCGGACGGCGCGACGACGGTTATCATCTCGTCGACAGCCTTGCCGTCTTCACCCGCTTCGGCGACCGGCTCGAGATCGAGCCGGCGGAGCAGGATGAATTCTCGGTGTCCGGGCGCTATGCCGCCGGCCTGCCGCTCGACGACGGCAATCTGGTGGTCAAGGCGCGCGATGCCTTGCGCCGGGAAGCCGGCGCGCAACGAACGTCACCCGTCGCCATTCGGTTGGAGAAGAACCTGCCGGTCGCCTCGGGCGTGGGCGGCGGCTCCAGCGACGCAGCAGCCGCGCTCAACGCGCTGACGCGGCTCTGGAGGCTCGAGATCGACGACATCTCGTTGGCCCGGATCGGGCTTTCGCTCGGCGCCGACCTGCCGATGTGCCTGAAGTCGAAACCGCTGGTCGCGCGTGGCATCGGCGACGAGGTGTCGCCGCTCTCCGCGTTCCCGGCGCTTGGCCTCGTTCTGGTCAATCCGGGCACCGCCGTCTCGACGCCAGACGTGTTCAAGGCGCTCTCGCGTCGCGACAACGCGGCGCTGCCGCCGCTCCCAAGGCGCCTCGACTTCCACGCCATCCGCAACTGGCTGGAGACGACCCGCAACGATCTCGAACCTGCCGCCCATTCCATCCAGCCGGCGATCGGCGAGGCGCTCAGGGCGCTCAAACGCGCCGACGCCGCCTTCGCACGAATGTCCGGTTCGGGTGCCACCTGCTTCGGCCTTTTCGAGACGGGCAATGTCGCCAAGCGCGCCGCGATCGAGATCCGCGCGCGCCACCCTGACTGGTTCGTGGCCGCCACGCGCAGCATGGAGGTGAGCGATGGCGAAGCTTGACCAGAACCGGCCCTTCATTCCGGTGCGCATCGCGGTGCTGACCGTCTCCGACACGCGCAGCCTCGCCGACGACAAATCCGGCCAGACGCTGGCCGACCGCATCGCGGAAGCCGGCCACACGCTTGCCGCGCGCGACATCGTCACCGACGATCGCGAGAAGATCCGCGACAAGGTTCTCGGCTGGTCGAAGGATGGAAATATCGACGTCGTCATCACCACCGGCGGCACCGGTTTCACCGGCCGCGACGTGACGCCGGAGGCGCTGGAGCCGATCTTCGAAAAGCGCATGGACGGCTTTTCCGAAGTCTTCCACCGCATTTCCTACGACAAGATCGGCACCTCGACGATCCAGAGCCGGGCAACCGGCGGCGTCGTCAACGCCACCTTCGTCTTCGTGCTGCCGGGCTCGCCCGGCGCCTGCAAGGACGCCTGGGACGGCATCATCAAGGCGCAGCTCGACTACCGGCACATGCCCTGCAATTTCGTGGAAATCATGCCGCGGCTGGACGAGCATCTTCGGCGCGGCGGCAAGCCCATTTCGTAAAGAGGTCGCCCAGGCGTCACTTCGGCGACGCCACCCGGATTTCGGCGTTCAACCGCCTAGTCGCGAGACCCCGAGCCAGGGCTTCCGCGCTGCGCGCGCTCTTTGCCAGAGCGGAGGCCTGGCGCTTGCTGATGACAAGACCCTCGGCCAGCGCCCGGTTGCCCGAAAAGACACGCGCCAGGAAAGGCGCGCGATCGGCGCGGGCGCGTGAAAAGCGTGCCGGCATGGTTTGCCTCGCCGTGTGGGCGACGACTTCGTCGATCCAGCCTTCGGCGAGCCGGGCGCCAGGTTCCAGAAGCAGCAGCCAGTCGCCCTTGGCCTGACTGATACCGGCGCCGATGCCGCCGGTCACATAATGACAGCCGGCATGTTCGGCCACCCGATGCGTTTGGTCCGTCGAGCCTTGATCGCAGACGATGACGTCGCGCACCACGCCTTCGACCGCGCCGCCGACCAGCGAGGCGAGCGTACGGGCAAGCCCCTCTTCGTCATTGCGGGTTTCGATGAGGACGCTGATCATTCTTAGCCGAATAGCGGAAAGCCAGGGTTTGCGCCAGTTGCGCTTTTCAGCTGAAAAAGTTCTTGCTTTGTTCTCCTCCGGCAAATAGGAATAGTTTCATGAACAGAGCGATTCGACAGCCTGCCGACAGGCCCTGGGAAAGGGCGAAAATGGAACAGATCGTACGCGCCGACATTGCTGCTTTCGGAGCAGGCAGAGCCGAAATGGCGAACGCGATGATCGAGCAAAGCGGCATGCGCGTGCGGCCCGACCGCAATCGCGGCCGCTCGGCCGGCATCAACCCGTCCGGCCGGTTCGAGCCGGTCAGCCGGCATGTCTTCGATGACGGCTGGAACTCGCTTGAGGAGCTGCCGCCCTTCAAGACGGAAGTGCAGGTCGAGAAGCCGCGCACCATCATCACCCGCAACGAGTCGCCCGACATTTCCTTCGACCGTTCGATCAATCCATATCGCGGCTGCGAGCATGGCTGCGTCTACTGCTTCGCCCGGCCGACGCATGCCTTCATGGGCCTGTCGCCGGGGCTGGATTTCGAATCGAAGCTGTTCGCCAAGCCGGATGCGGCGCGCATGCTGGACAGGGAGTTGTCTAAGCCGGGCTACCAGCCGCGCACCATTGCCATCGGCACCAACACCGATCCCTATCAGCCGATCGAGAAGCAATACCGCATCATGCGCGAGATCCTCGAGGTGCTGGAGGCGCGCGGACACCCGGTCGGCATCGTCACCAAGTCGGCGCTGGTGACGCGCGACATCGACATCCTGTCGCGCATGGCGGAGCGCGGCCTTGCCAAGGTGGCGCTGTCGGTGACGACGATGGACCGCATGCTGGCCCGCACCATGGAGCCGCGCGCGTCGACCCCGACGAAGCGGCTGGAGGCGATCAGGCAATTGTCGGACGCCGGCATTCCGGCCTCCGTGATGGTGGCGCCGATCATTCCGGGCCTGACCGATCCGGAGATGGAGCGCATCCTCGATTCGGCGCGGGCCGCCGGCGCGAGGGAGGCAGGCTACGTCATCCTGCGCCTGCCGCTCGAAGTGGCGCCGATCTTCAAGGATTGGCTGTTGCGGCATTATCCGGATCGCTACCGGCATGTGATGTCGCTGATCCGTTCGATGCGCGACGGCAAGGACTACGACTCCGAATGGGGCAAGCGCATGAAAGGCGCCGGCCCCTATGCCTGGCAGATCGGCCGGCGCTTCGAGATCGCGGCCAAGCGCCTCGGCCTCAACGTCGAACGGCGGCAGCTTCGCATCGATCAATTCGTCGCAGGCTCCGGCGCCGGCGAGCAGTTGATGCTGCTTTGAGCTCGCTGCCGGCGATGACTGGCAGGTACCAAGCAGTTCCAGGCAAAGCGGTTTTCCGTCTGGAATTGCAGTCTTTTTGAAGTATCCCGTCCGGCCCCTGTCCCCCGGCTGTGAGACGGTGCCCTCCCGGTCCGGCGCCCCACCCGACCCGGAGGGACTTGCGGAGAATCGGAGCCGATGCGAACCTCGCCGCACCATGGCTCGCGCGCGTTCCGATTCTCCGCTCCTCTTTGAAATGGTCGAGAAGCCTGACTTCTCGATCGAGACGAAAGCGATGGCCGACGGGCTGTGGCCGGTCGCCGGCATGGACGAGGCAGGGCGCGGTCCGCTCGCCGGCCCGGTGGTGGCTGCGGCGGTGGTGCTCAACCCCGCAAATATTCCTGAGGGCCTCGACGATTCCAAACGCCTGACCCATTTGCAGCGCGAGGCGCTGTTCCTTAAGATCCTCGGTTCGGCGCTCAGCGTCTCGATGGCCTCGGTCAGCGCCGAAGGCATCGACAACAGCAACATCCTGAAAGCGAGTCTCGAAGCGATGCGCCGCGCCGCGGCGGGCCTGTCGCTGCAACCGAAACTCGCCTTGGCCGACGGCCGCGACATTCCGCCAGGCCTCGCCTGCGAAGGCCGCGCGCTGATCAAGGGCGACCAGCGCTCGCAGTCGATCGCCGCCGCCTCGATCGTCGCCAAGGTGATGCGCGACCGCATGATGTGCGGCTGCGGCGGCCATCACGAGCACTACGGTTTCGAAGTGCATATGGGCTATGCGACGGTTCGGCACCGAACCGCGATCGAGTCGCATGGCCCGGTGGCAAGGCTGCACCGGACCTCCTTCGCGCCGTTCAGGCTGGGCGGGGTGGAAGTGGTTGAGGAAGAAAGCTTGGCGGGATTGGAGTAACGGCGACTGCCTCGATCCTTCGTCATCAACTCTGACGAACGAGCTACAACAAAAAAACCGCCGGGTTGCCCAGGCGGCTTTCTGATTAGCGACTGCAAAAGGCTCAGTTCAGCTTGGCCTTGACGTCATTGAGCGCCGACTTGAACAGGTCGGCACCGGCCTTGGCATCGACCTTGGCGGCAAGCAGCGCGCGGGCGGCCTCGACGGCGATGTCGACGGCGCTGGCACGCACTTCGCTGACGGCCTCGCGCTCGGCCTGGCTGATCTTCTGCTCGGCAAGCGCGGTGCGCCGGGCGACATAGTCCTCGGTCTTCTTGGCCGCTTCCGAAGCAAGCAGCTCAGCCTCGCGCTTGGCGGCGGCGACGATGTCGGCGGCCTCCTTCTCGGCTTCCTTGCGCTTCCGCTGATACTGGGCAAGCAGCTGCTGGGCCTCTTCACGAAGCTTGCGCGCTTCCTCGAGCTCGCCGCTGATCTTGGCCGCGCGAGCGTCCAGCGACTTGGTGAGCATGCCCGGCACCTTCAGATAGATGACGGCGCCGAGGAAAATGATGAGCGCGATGGTGGCCCAGAGCGTGGCGAGTGATGTGGCGTCCATGATCCAGCTCCTCACCGGCTCGCAGATTTGACCGCGGCAGCGATCTCCGACTTGTCGGCCTTGCCGCCGACAAGCGCCTCGACGATCGCCGACGTGGTGTCCTCGGCGATCGTGCCGACTTCCTTCATCGCTCTTGCCTTGATCGAGGCGATGCTCGCCTCGGCCTCGCCGAGCTTCTTCTCGAGCTCGGCCTCCAGCTTCTTGCGCGCGCCTTCGGCCTCTGCCTTGGCGGCGTCGCTTGCCTGCTGGCCAATCTTGTTGGCGTTGGCCTTGGCCTCCGCCAGTTCCTGCTCATAGGCGGCAACGGCGGCATCCGCCTCGCCCTTCAGCCTTGCGGCATGGTCGAGGTCCTGGGTGATGCGATCGTTGCGGACATCGATGATGCCGCCAAGACGCGGCATCACAACGCGCTTCAGGAACAGGTAGAATAGCCCGAAGGTGATGACCAGCCACAGGATCTGCGACGGGAAGGTCTTGGCATCGAACGGCGGGAACGCTTCATGCTCCGCCGCAGGCACGGCAGTGCCCGCATGCGTATCGCCCTCGGCCGCGGCCGGCGCTGCTTCTTGCGCATAGGCAGATGTCACGAACATCTCATTCCCCTGTCCATGGAACGGGGCCGCACCATGTGGCCCCTTTCGTCAGCTCTCAATCTTACTTGAAGACCAGGAGCAGAGCGATCAGGAGCGAGAAGATGCCCAGAGCTTCGGTCACGGCGAAGCCGAAGATCAGGCGGCCGAACTGGCCGTCAGCAGCCGACGGGTTGCGAAGCGCGCCTGAGAGGTAGCTGCCGAAGATGTTGCCGAGGCCGATGCCCGCGCCGCCCATGCCGATGCAGGCGATACCAGCGCCGATAGCAGCTGCTGCAGTTGCGTCCATTTCAAAACTCCTGTGGTTTGCTTGTTCGTTGCAGTTGGTACGTTGGGTAAGCTGGCGCCGGGGCGCCGGTGAAGATCGATCAGTGGCTCGGGTGCAGAGCGTCGTTCAGATACATGCAGGTCAGCACCGCGAACACATAGGCCTGCAGGAATGCAACCAGCAGTTCGAGAGCGGAGAGCGCGACCGCCATGGCAAGCGGCAGCACCGAGCCGGCGATGCCCACGGCGCCCAGCGCGCTGAGGCTGACGACGAACCCCGAGAACACTTTCAGCGTGATGTGGCCGGCCAGCATGTTGGCGAAAAGACGAACCGAGAGGCTGACGGGGCGCGAAACGAAGGAAATAACTTCGATCGCCACCACCAGCGGCAGAAGATAACCGGGCACGCCATGCGGCACGAAAAGCTTGAGGAAGCCGAAGCCGTGCTTGGCGAAGCCGTAGACCACGACCGTGCCGATGACCAGGATCGCCAGCGTGAAGGTGACGATGATGTGGCTGGTGACGGTGAAGAAATAGGGGAACAGGCCGATCAAATTGGCGACCAGCACGAACATGAACAGCGAGAACACCAGCGGGAAGAACTGCATGCCCTGTTTGCCGGCGGCATCGCGCAGCATGTTGCCGACGAATTCGTAGGCCATCTCGGAGATCGACTGCAGCCGCCCCGGAATGAGCGCGCGGCTGGCTGTGCTCATGTAGAGGAAGCCCGACGCCAGCACGATCGTCACCACCATGAACAGGGAGGAATTGGTGAACGAGACGTCGTAACCGCCGATATGCAGCGGGATGATCGGATGGATCTGGAACTGGTGGATCGGATCGACCTTGTCAGCAGCAGCCACTTTAAATCCCCGTCAAAGCCACAACCGGCTTCTTAAGTTCGCTTCGGCGCCTTGCGGCGTCCCACTTCATTCTTTCGGCTCGCGCGGCTTGCCGCCTTGGCCGAACTCGGATGCCAGTCCCGCAGAGCGCAGGACGTTGAGTATACCTGCGCCAAAGCCCAGCAACAGGCCGACAATCAGACCCCAAGGCGCTGTTCCCGCCAGGCGGTCGATGATCCAGCCCAAGCCGACACCGACCACCACTCCGGCGATGAACTCGCTGGACAGTTTCAGCGCCTGACCGTAACCGGTCGCAGCTTTCGCTTCGTCTTTCCCCTCGAGCCGGTCCGTGCGTCTCGTCGCAAGCGATGCTTCGAGATCGCGCCGGCGGCGCTCAAGTTCGTCGTCGCGGATGGTGGCTTCTGGCTGCCTGCCGCGGCCGGTTTCTCCGGTTCCGTCTGGCCCGGTTTTGTCGGCCATCGCAACCCCCCTGCCCGGGCAGACGATCGCCGTCCGTCCGCTTCTAAAGTCGCCGGCAACATAGTTAGAGGGTCCGCGCCCGTCAAGCCACGGCCCGAACTTCCAAGCGATGTATTTTTCGATGTTAAAACAAGGAGTTATCGGGGTGCGACATCGTGCCCTTCACGCCCGCGTGAGGCGACGGCGCGAATCCGCGCAACAAGCCGCGTCCGCCGCGGCGCGCAAGGCGCCGAAAGAAGGACAGCCGGTAGCCTCGTTTTAGGCGGCTCAGCTCCAGCCGCCGCCATAGGTGCGGTAGAAGATATGCAGGCCGATCCTGGTCATGCGCTGCATGGCGCGCGCCCAGCCCGGATGGACGTAATTGGCGTAGTAATGCGTCGACGAGCCGACCTCGGGAATGAAGATCTTGCCGGCGGTCACCGCCATGGCGACCTCCTGAGCGGTCTTATAGGAAGCCTGGTCGGTGATGGTCTTCTTCCTGCCGTCGCACGCGAAGGAGAACTGGCAGCGATTGAACCAGTCGTCGTTCTGGTAGACGACGCCGCAGATGGTCTTCGGATAGGCCGGATTGCGGACTCGATTCAGGATCACCTGGGCGACCGCCGCTTGGCCACGGATGGGCTCGCTGCGAGCCTCGAAATAGATGCCCTTGGCGAGGCACTCCTGTTCCGGCTTGGAGAAAACGGCCGCCGGCAGCGGGTTCTGCAGCCAGGCATGGTCGCCCTTTCCCATCGGTGGGATGAAGCGGCCGTTGTTCGGATCGTCCTGCAGCAGCGCCTCGAAGGGCGACGCCTTGGCGTAGTCAGGTGCCGACTGCGCATAGGCGGTGGCGAGGATATCCGGCTTATCGTTGTTGACGAGGGCAACGAGCGCCGCTGGCAGGGCCGGGTCAGGCTTCTTGTCCTCGCGGAGATGGAAGGACTGGGCGATCTGGACTTCCTTGCCCTTGATGCCCGGCTTGGCGAAGGTGAGCTTCAACCCGCTGTCCATGCTCGGCCGAAGCAGCGAGGAGGTACGCTCGAAAATCGAGCCGGCGCTGAAATTCTTCGGCGGCGCGACGGGCGAGACCTGAATGAGGCGGCCTTTCTTGTCGGCGCGCACAACACGATCCTCATCGGGCCTGGCGCCCGCGGCGTTGCCCTTGCCACGGAAGGCGACGGTGCCCAAGCCCGGCAGATTGACGCCCGAGCCGGAGATCGAGCCGGTGGCGGTGGAATCGATGAACGGCATTTCGGCGGCATGCACCGAGCCGGCGGCGGATTTCTCGATATAGGCGTTCCAACGGGCGTTGGGCGACTCCAAGCCGGTGATCAGGCTGGTCATATCCTGATAGGCGACGACCGACGGAAAGCCGATCCACATGCCGAGCCCGAGCACCAAAGGAGAAAGGAAGGAACGTCTTTTCGCAACGGCGGCGGCGGCAAGCCGCATGGAAATGCGTCGATGCACGGAACTCTCCAGAACGCTACTGACCCCGGAGAGCCAAAATGAAGCATTAACCTTGATGCGGGGTTAACGACATCGATCATGTTCTTTTCATGTTTGAGGAAAGCCGGCTTTCTGTTTACACAGCAAGCCGGCGAAGAATCGGGCCTGGCGGGTGCATCAGATTTGGGTGAATCAGGCCTGACGCAGGAAGATCGGCCAGGCGAGCGCCGCGCAGATCGCGGCCGCGAGCCACACACCGGGCCACGCGAAGACCACGAGCAGCCACGGAATGGCGATCGGCACCAGGCAGAAGCCGACGAACACAAAGCTGTTGGCGAGGCTGAGCGCGGTGCCGACATGGCCGGCGCCGGCTAGCGTGGCAAGCTCGGTATAGGCGACGCCGTGCCAGGCGGAGACGAATATGCCGGCAACGACGACCATCAGCGGAAGCAGCTGCAGCAGCAGTGGTGCTCCGGCGGCGCCGATCACCAGCAGCCACAGCACCAGGAAGGCCAACGCGCTCAACGCACTGCAGAATTTCAGGAACGGACGGCGGTTGCCATGACGGTCGGTGAAACGGCCGCTCCAGACGCGCATCGCCATGGCTCCGGTCTGCACGGCAGCAAGGGTTGCGCTGGTCACAAAGGTGCCCATGCCGGCAAAGTCGTGCAGGAAGACCGAGGCGAAGGTCAGCACCGCGACCTGCGGAAAGCAGAGCAGACCGATGGCGGTCGAGATGCGCCACACCTCGATGTTGCGCAAGGGCGCCGGACCGCTTGTGATGGTGGCGGCGTGGCCGCCGCTTCCGACCGGCGGCTCGTGCAGCCAGCGCCAGGCGAAACCGGCCGAGAGCGCGGAGACGGCCGCAAGCAGGCCGAAGACCGCGGTGAAGCCCAGACCCAGCGCCAGCGAAGGCAGGACGAGCGCGCCCAGCCCGCCGCCGAGCGGCACCGCCGTCTGCCTGATGCTCATGGCGAAGCCGCGCTCGCCCTCGCCGAACCAGCCCATGATGGCGCGCCCGCTGGAGCCGTTGACGCTGCCGCCGAGCAGGCCGGCGACAAGCAGGCTTGCCGACAGCAGCGCGACGCCTGGGATGGCGGCTTTTGTCGGCACCACGAGCAGCGCCATGATGAAAAGCCATGCCGCCGTCGCGCCGAGCCCGGTCAACAGCACGCGGCGGTCGCCCCAGCGGTCGGTGAGCACGCCCCAGGGCAGTTCGCTCAGCGCCACGCCGAGGCCGAGAAGCCCAAGCGCGAGGCCGAGCGAGGCATTGTCGAGATGGTAGCCCTGGCGCATCGCCACGGCGCTCGCCGGAATGCCGGAGAAGGTGGCGGAGAAGCCGGCATTGGCGGCGACGCCGATGCCCAGCACCTTCCAGCGATGATTGGGACCGAAGGAGCGGCGCGCGGAGGTGACGGCGGCGACATCAGGCTGTTGGCAGTCGCTGCGTGTGACGATGGCGGACATGATCCCTTTCCCGATAAGGCCGGCTGACGGCTTGACGGACGGGATGTAGCGCCATAGCGTCATCCATAAAATCAGGAAATTCTTGATCAATATTCCTGAAAACCAGGACGATCTCATGCGCCGCGTCACTTTCGACCTCGACGTCCTCAGAACCTTCGTTACCGGCATGGAGCTGGGCAGCTTCGCCAAGGCGGCCGAACGGCTGGGACGCTCAACGTCCGCGGTCAGCGCGCAATTGAAGAAGCTCGAAGAGCAGGCGGATACGCCGATCTTCCGGAAGGCCGGGCGTGGCCTGGCGCTGACCGAAGCCGGCGAAACCATGCTCGGCTATGCGCGGCGGCTGATCGAGCTCAACGACGAGGCGGCCTCCGCCATTCGCGACGTCGAGCTGGAAGGCTGGGTGCGGCTTGGCCTGCAGGAGGATTTCGGCGAGGCCGTGCTGCCCGACGTGCTTGGCCGCTTCGCCCGCGCCCATCCCAAGGTGCGGATCGAGGCGCGCATCGGACGCAGCCACGACCTGGCCGAACGTGTTCTGTCCGGCAATCTCGACATCGCGCTCGCCTGGCATGACGGCACCACCCTGCCCTACAGCCGCCATGTCGCCGATGTGCAGTCGCGCTGGATCGGTCCGGCGAAGTCGATCGAGGCCGGTCCGCGCAGAGGCGAGCCGCTGCCGCTGGTGGTGTTCGAAGCGCCGTGCCTGTTGCGCACTGTCGCCACGGAAACGCTCGACCGCGCCGGCATGCCCTGGCGCATGGCGTTCTCCAGCCCAAGTCTCGGCGGCATCTGGGCGGCGGTGGCGGCCGGCCTCGGCCTGACGATCCGAACCGATATCGGCCTGCCCGCCAATGTCAGGGCGATCGCGCCGGGCGTGTTAGGGCTCCCTGCCCTGCCGATGATGGCACTGCATCTGCACCAGAAGGACGCCGAGCTCGATCCGGTCGCGGCGCGGCTGGCGGAGATTCTTTTGCAGGCGGCACTGGAGACGCTGCCGGAGGGAGCGCGGACCAAGGAGGGCTTGCTAAAGGTCGCCTAAGTTTTGGGGGGCGCGAAGGATCACAGCTTATCCGCTGCGTGGCCGCATTCCTCAACAGGGTCTGCGCGCGTCGCTTCGCTTCCTTGCTCCGCCCGTGGTTGAGGACTGGAGAGGCGTCGCCGCCCTAATGCCTTACCGCTTCTTCGCGCGGCCCGCGAAAGGATTGTCCGACGTCCGCAGCGCCATGCGGATCGGCACGCCGGGCATGTCGAAGGCCTCGCGCAGGCTGTTGGTCAAGTAACGGACATAGGATTGCGGCATCGCGTCGGGCCGCGAGCAGGAGACGACGAAGCCCGGCGGCCGGGTTTTTGCCTGGGTGACATATTTGATCTTCAGCCGGCGGCCGGCGACGGCGGGCGGCGGGTGATGCGCCAGGATGCCTTCCAGCCAGCGGTTGAGCTTGCCGGTGGAGACGCGGCTGTTCCAGACCTTGTGCGTCTTGATGACGCTTTCCATAAGCTTGTCGAGGCCACGCCCGGTCTCGGCCGAGACCGGCACCGCCTGGATTCCGCGCACCTGCGGCAAGAGCCGCTCCGTCTTTTCGCGCAGCTCGGCCAAAAGCTCCTGCGGGTTGTCGATCAGGTCCCATTTGTTGAAGGCGATCACCGGCGCCCGACCCTCGCGGATGATCAGGTCGGCGATCTGCAGGTCCTGCTTCTCGAACGGGATGGTGGCGTCGAGCACGATGATGACGATCTCGGCAAAACGGATGGCGCGCAGGCCATCCTGCACAGAAAGCTTCTCGAGCTTCTCCTGCACCTTCGACTTGCGCCGCATGCCGGCAGTGTCGAACAGCTTGATGCGGCGGCCGCGCCAGTCCCAGTCGACCGAGATCGAATCGCGGGTGATGCCGGCTTCCGGGCCGGTGAGCAGCCGCTCCTCGCCGATCAACGCGTTGATCAGCGTCGACTTGCCGGCATTGGGGCGGCCGACGACCGCGATGCGCAGAGGCTTGGTGTCGTCATAGGGTGCTTCGGCATCCGGGTCGGCGATGTCCTCGCCGATCAGCACCTCGCTGGCGGCGATTTCGCCGCTGTCTTCCTCGTCGTCCTCGCCGAGCGCGCGCTCTTCGCCAAGTGCTTCGACCACCGCGTCGCGCAGGTCGGGCATGCCCTGGCCGTGCTCGGCCGAGACCGGGATCGGCTCGCCGAGGCCAAGCTCCCAGGCCTCCAGCATGCCGCCTTGCGCGCCGCGCGCCTCTGCCTTGTTGGCAACGAGAACCACCGGTTTGCCCGATTTGCGCACCACATCGGCGAAGGTGCGGTCGTCCGGCATCAGGCCTGACTTGGCATCGACGGTGAAGAAAATGAGGTCGGCCTCGCGAATGGCGATCTCGGTCTGCTGGCGCATGCGCCCGGGCAGCGTCGAGGCGGCCGCATCCTCGAAGCCCGCGGTGTCGATGACATCGAAATGAAGATCGTAGAGCTTTGCCGCATGAACGCGGCGGTCGCGCGTGACGCCTGGCGTGTCGTCGACAAGCGCCAGCTTCTTTCCGACCAGCCGATTGAAAAGAGTCGATTTGCCGACGTTAGGCCGGCCGATGATGGCGACTTTGAAGCCCATCCGGGATCACGACGCGTTGCCCGACCCGCGGATCAGCTCGGACATCAACTGCGCCCGCTGGCGCACATTGCGCGGGGCGCCGTCATCCGAAGAGATCTGGTCGAACAGTTTGAGCGCGTCCGCCGACTTGCCATCCTTCCAGGCGGCAAGGCCAAGCGCCTCGCGCGCCGAATGGCGCAGCGGATTGGTGTCGGCCGTGAGTGCCTCGACCCGGCTGGAGACATCGGCGAAGGAGCCGTGGTCGACGAGCAGCAGAGCTGCCCTCAGCCGCGCCATGTCGCGGATACCGGCGGGAATGGCGCCATCGGCCGCGACGGCGTCGAAATCCTTGACCGCGCCGTCGACGTCGCCCTTGTCGGCCTTGACGGTCGCGGCGCGCATGCGGGCGAGCAGCGGATAGGCACCATAGCCGTCCTTCTCCAGCTGATCGAGAGCGGCGATCGCTTCATCGTTCTTGCCGTCATTGGCGAGCTTGAGGGCCGCCGAGAAGGCGTCGCCCGAGCGGTTTGCGCGGGTCTCGTCCCAGTAGCGGTAACCCACGACGGCGGCGGTCGCCAGCACGATCAGGATGGCGATGCCCAGAATGGCGGGGCCAAAACGGTCCCACAGCGCCTGCGCCTGCTCGCGACGAATCTCTTCGTTCACTTCGCGGATAAAACTGTCGTCCGACATTCAATCAAAAACCATTGCGGCCACAAACCTTCGCGGCGCTTCTTGAGCCCGCGTTTTAGCGAAATTTTGTCGGCATGGAAGGGGGCGGGCCGGAAAATCGGCGGAGACCGGCAGTTGCCCCACAGGACCTGCCCGAACGCATCGACGCCACATTTGCGCGATAGCCGGCTTCCGATCGGCCGGAAGGGTCCCGCCAGAAAGTTGCCAATGCTTCGTTCGTACCGCGTCCTTGCATACAGTCTCGCCTCGCTCGCCTCAGTCAATGCCACCCTCGCCGATCCGCCGAAACCGCCAGCCGTTTCGCCGGCCAGGCCCAAGCAGGTCGTGCTGATCTCGTTCGACGCTGCGCGCGAGGTCTCGCAATGGCAGCGCAGCCGCGCGCTGGCAAAGCGCACTGGCGCCCATTTCACCTATTTCCTGTCCTGCGTCTTCCTGCTCTCGCCGGAAACGCGGCAGGAGTATACCGGCCCCGGCAAGGCCGCCGGCAAATCCAATGTCGGCTTCGGCGCCTCGAAACAAGATGTCGCGGATCGGCTAGAGCAGGTCAGGCTGGCGGCGGCCGAGGGCCATGACATCGGCAGCCACGCCTGCGGCCATTTCGACGGCAAGGCGTGGAGCAAGGCCGACTGGCTGACCGAATTCGCTTCCGTGCGGCGCATCTTCGAAAACGCTTATGCCATCAACGGCATCCCCGAGCCGGCCGACTGGCGCGATTTCGCGCATCATGCCCTGGTCGGGTTCCGCGCGCCCTATCTCTCGGCCGACAAGGCGCTTTACGAAGCACTGCCGCAGGCCGGCTTCCAATATGACGCGAGCGGCGTTTCGAACGGTCCGACCGTTCCGCCAACCCTCAATAGCACGACCCGCTTTGCCCTGCCTCTTATCCCGGAAGGACCGAAGGCAAAGCCGGTGGTCGCCATGGACTACAATCTTTATGTCCGCCATTCAGACGGTACCGAGAAACCGGCGATGGCGGGCGAATTCACCGAGCGCGCCTATCAGGCATTCCACGCCGCCTTCGATGCCGAGTACAACGGCAAGCGCCTGCCGCTGGAGCTTGGCTTCCACTTCACCCTGATGAACGGCGGCGCCTATTGGGACACGCTGGACCGGTTCGCCAGCGAGGTCTGCGTGAGGGCTGACGTCGAGTGCATCAGCTTTCGCGATTATGTCGCACGCCAGCGCGCCGGCCAGGCGCAGGCGAGCGTGGGCGGCTGACTGGACCAGCCGCGCCCTAAAGCGCGGCACGATCTTTCAGATTCGCTTCATGAGCTTTAGGGTCTTTGATCTTACGCATGTCTCGATCCCGAAACCGGTTCCCGCTTTCGGGGAACATGATTTAACTTACCGGCTGATCTTCGGGACGCATGCCAGCCCGCTCGCGTTCCAGATAATGCTGATCGATAACCGGCAGCTGTTCGCCTTGCAGCGTCGCCTCGAAGGCCCGCAAACGTTTGTGCACAGACTGCAGTTCGACAATCGTCGACCAAGAATTCAACAGGAACTGCAGCGAATTCGTCACCTTGCCGAACGCGTTCGAGATCTGGTTCAGCGCGCCAAACGTGATCTTATGCGCGACCAGCGAAGGCCCGAGGATCAGCAGCGAGAAGATGTTGTCGGCCTGCAGGTAGGTGTAACGAACAACGTTGAAATAGATGTAGTGGAAATAGAGCTTGAAATAATTGCGGCGGACGTTGTTGAACAATTGTGTCGTCGTCGCCGGCTGAGCCCGGTCGGGATGATCTTCGCCGTAGACAAGCTCCTTGCGATAGGCTGCCTCGACACGCTGGTTGCGGAACTGCAGGCCCGGCAGCTTAAGACCCGCCACCATCACTGAGACCGTTCCGAACAGGCACCAGCCCAATGCGGCAATGACCAGTGGTTGGGGGACGGCGCCGATGATCGGCAATTCGGTGATGTGAGCCTGTAGCTGAATCAAGACCGGCAGAAAGGCGATCAGGGTCATGATCGACTGAACGAAGGTCGAGCCGAGATCTTCCATGATCTGCGAGAAACGCATCGTGTCTTCCTGGATACGCTGCGAGGCGCCCTCGATGTGGCGCAGCCGGCCCCAATTGGCCATGAAGTAATCGTTCATCGCGGTGCGCCAACGGAAGATCCAGTGGCTAACGATGAAGGCGTTGACCACCTGCACATTCATGCCGACCAGCGCCAGCCAGGAGAAATCGGCCAGCCCTTTGTAGAATTCTATGTTGGTCGAGGGAGTCGTTCCCGACATCAAGCCTTGGACGTAGTCGAAGAACGGGCCATACCAATTGTTGACCGCGACCGAGATCTGAACGTTGAAGTAGATGAAGAACAGGATGACGGCGGTCATCAGGATCGACCAGTTCTGCCACGGGTGCGGAGCGTACCAGTTCCAGAACGCGTAGAAGATCACCACGCAGGCCACGAAGTAGATGTAGAACCACAGGAACGGCTTCGACCACAGCACCGCGATGCCAATTATGGGCGGCGTGCCGGCCGCTGCCGCCGGCAGGCCGACAACGGCGCCCAGTTGCTCACCACCGAAGAACCAGAACAGGATCGCCGCAAGGCTCCAGACGGCGGCCGAGGTGAAGAAGAGCTTCGGCTGCGGGAAGAAGGATACGAACACTGTGGCGGGTTTCCTCGGTCTGACCGCAAATCAGCGGCGTTGCTGTTCGGCGGGCATAAGGTCACACATCAGGGGGAAAGAAAATGCCCTGCCCGATGCCCGGCATCGAACAAGGCCGCAAATCATGGCGATTTTGGCGCGGCCGACCAGGCAATGACGCCGGAGGCGAGCAGCGCGGCCGCCGCCATGAAGGAGGCAAGGGTATAATTTCCCGAAGCCTGGGCGAGCAGGCCCGCAGCGACCGGGCCGACGATCTGGCCAACGCCGAAGGCAGCCGTCATCACCGCGAAGACACGGCGCGGCGCCCGCGGCGCGAGTTGCCTGCCCATCTGGATGCCCAGCGCCGTGATGGCGATGAAGGTGCCGCCGAGCAGGACGCCGGCGATCAGCGGTCCGGCAGCGCCCTTGACGACGACGCTGGCGGTCACGCCGACCACCTCGATCAGGCAGGTGACCGCATAGGCGGCATAGAGCCCGATCCGCCCGGCCAGCTTCTGCCACAACCAGGTCGAGGGAAAGCCGGCAAGGCCGGCGACCATCCAGACGGTGGCCTCGAAGACGCGGCCGCCGCCGCCCTGCCGAACAATGGCGATCAGAAACGTCGCGGTCACCACATAGCCGAAGCCGAACAACCCGTAGGCGACGATCATTTTGGTCAGGGACCTGTCTCCGGGCAGCGCCGGCTCGCGACCGGCAACGCCATTGGCTGGCCTGGCGGAGCCGGCAAGCAGCGCGACCAGAAGCAGGCCGGCCAGCGAGATCCCTCCCGACCAGAGCCAGCCCGCGCTCCAATCGGCATGCTCGGTTACCAGGACGGCCAGCAGCGCCGAGGACGCCGCGATGCCCAGGCCAACGCCGCCGAAATGCAGCGCCTGCAGATCGCCGCGGTCGGCTTCCGCCAGGTGGCTGAAGACGATCGAAGACATGAACACCATGACGAAAGCGCTGGCGAGGCCGGCGAGAAAACGGATGACGAGAAAGGCTGCCACCGTCTCGTTCAGGCCCATCAGACCGGCAAGCAAGGCGCTGGCAATGAGGCTGGCGAACATCAGCATGGGCTCGCGGCCATGCGCCCAGCCGCCCGCGGCAGCCATCGCGCCGACGAGATAGCCGAGGTAGTTGGCGGAGGCGATCCAGCCGGCATCGGCCGGCGTCAGATGCAACGCCTCCATCATGCCGGGAAGGATCGGCGTGTAGACGAAGCGACCGATGCCCATGGCGACGGCAAGCGCTATCATGCCGGCAAAGGCAAGACGCACGGGGGATGGCAAGGCGTTCATTGCGGCGCACAATAAGAATGCGCGCTCGCGAAACAATGCGCTTGCGTTGGGCCAGTGTGGGGACGAGGCGCCTGCCGTTTAAACACCTCTGCAATCGAAACGCCTCTCAGCGTTTGCGATGCCTTTCATCGCCCTGACGGCGGCAGGCAGATCAGGGGCGGCGCCGACACCGGCAGAACAGCTTACAAGATCTGCGACGGCATCGCTTGACTTGCCGCTTCTGTTCGATCTTTCAGCGGCCAACCACTCCCCTCGTCTCATAAGTCGTCCGGCGAGCCGTCAGCCGGAACGGCATGTCGCCGAGTTCGCGCTCCGACATGGTGTCGAGCACGGGATGCGACAGTGGATCCATGATCCAGCGGGCGATCTGGCCATCGTCGCGCTGCCTCGCCTCGATCCCGGAAAGCCCTTTCAGCAAAGATAAAATCTTCATGGGGCAACCTCCTGCCTCAAGGTCAGCCCACCTAAATTCTGCCCTTTCTCGACAGGTTTCAATTGAGATTTTGGCCCAGGCGCTTTAGAAAAACTGAATGGCTATCCTGAACCGTGTCCATCTCAACGGCCTGCGCGCCGTGGAAACCGTCGCCCGGCTGGGATCGCTGGCAGCAGCGGCGGGAGAGCTGAACGTCTCGGTCAGCGCCGTCAGCCAACAGGTCAAGCGCACGGAAAAGCAGCTGGGGCAGGCGCTGTTCGAACGCACGACAGGCGGGCTGGTGCCGACCGAATTCGGCGTCGCCTTCACGGCGCGGCTCAGCGCAGGCTTCCGTGAGATCGCGCAAGCGGTGGCGCTGGTCGACGAGGCCAACGAGTGCACGCTGGTCGTGTCGGTGGCGCCGGCCTTCGCCTCGAAATGGTTGTTGCCCCGGCTGTCGCGGCACTTCGCGCGGCATCCGAACGTGCTTTTGCGCATCGACGCCTCGGCCAGGGTGGCCGATCTCGACCGCTCCGACATCGATATCGCCATCCGGCTTGGCGACGGCAAATGGCCCGGCGGCCGCGCCGAGCTTCTGCTTGCCCAGGAAGTGTTTCCGGTCTGCGCTCCGTCGATCGCGGCCAGGCTGAAGTCGATCGGCGATCTGGCGCAGACCTGCGCCATCACCGACGAGCGGGCAATGTTCAGCTGGGACGGCTGGTTCGAGGCGGCCGGCGTCGAGCCGGTCACCTTCCAGAAGGGGGCGCGCTTCACCGATCCGATGCTTTGCCTGGAATCGGCGATCGCCGGCCACGGCGTGATGCTCGCTTGGCAGTTGCTGACCGCCGACGCGCTGGCCGACGGGCGGCTGGTCGCGCCGTTCGGCGTGCGGGCGCACAGCGGGCTAGGCTACTGGCTGGTGACCTCGGCCACAAAGAGCGAAAGCCGCAAGGTGCGCGACTTCAAGGTCTGGATCCGCGAGGAGATCGAGGCCACCATGGCGCAGTTCCGGGCACTGGACAGCGCCGCATAACCGCTGCGCACTTCGGGCAACCGCCATGCTTGTGAGCAGGCCCAGCCGATCGCGGTGGAAAGGTCAATCGCAGCGGTCTATGTAAGGATGAGAACCCAAACATAACAGCAGGCAGGATCATGACCACACATTCGCGCGGCGTTTCGGCAAGCATCGACCCGGTGAAGCTCGACAGGCTGGCCGAAGTCGCCGTCAAGGTCGGGCTGCAGCTGCAGCCCGGGCAGGACTTGGTGCTGACCTCGTCCATCGCGGCACTGCCGCTGACCCGCCGCATCGTCGAGCATGCCTACAAGGCCGGCGCCGGCCTGGTGACGCCGATCTTCAACGACGACGAGATCACGCTGGCGCGCTTCCGCTTCGGCGCCGATGCCGGCTTCGACCGCGCCGCCGGCTGGCTCTATGAAGGCATGGCAAAAGCCTTCTCGAACAACGCCGCGCGGCTCGCGGTGCGCGGCGAGGATCCGTCGCTGCTCTCGGCGCAGGATCCGGCCAAGGTGGCGCGCGCCAACAAGGCGAACTCGATGGCCTACCAGCCGGCGCTGGAGAAGATCACCGGCTTCGACATCAACTGGAACATCGTCGCCTATCCCGATCTCGCCTGGGCCAGGCAGGTGTTTTCCGGCGAGCCGGACGACGTCGCGGTCGTGAAGCTCGCCGACGCGATCTTCTCCGCCTCGCGCGTCGATGTCGAGGACCCGATCGGCAACTGGAAGGCGCACAACGCGGCACTGGCGGAGCGCACGAAATGGCTGAATGAGCACAATTTCCATTCCCTGCATTTCACCGGCCCGGGCACCGACCTGACCGTCGGTCTGGCGGATGGCCATGAATGGATGGGCGGCGCCTCGACGGCGAAGAACGGCATCACCTGCAATCCCAATATCCCGACCGAGGAGGTCTTCACCACGCCGCATGCAAGGCGCGTCGAGGGCCATGTCTGCTCGACCAAGCCACTCTCCTACCAGGGTACGCTGATCGACGAGATCTCGGTACGTTTCGAAGGCGGGCGGATCGTCGAGGCCAAGGCCTCGAAGGGCGAGGACGTGCTGAAGAAGGTGCTCGAGACCGACAAGGGCGCGCGCCGCCTCGGCGAAGTGGCGCTTGTGCCGCATTCCTCGCCGATCTCGAAGAGCGGGCTGCTGTTCTTCAACACGCTGTTCGACGAGAACGCCGCCTGCCACATCGCGCTCGGTCAGTGCTATTCGAAATGCTTCGTCAACGGCGCCTCGCTCAGCCAGGACGAGATCTCGACGCGCGGCGGCAACAAGAGTTTCATCCACATCGACTGGATGATCGGCTCCGACAAGATCGACATAGACGGCGTCGCCAAGGACGGCAGCCGCGTGCCGGTGATGCGCAAGGGCGAGTGGGCGTAACAGCCCCTTATGGAGGCGTGATGGCCTTCGAGGTTGCGGTAAAGCGCGTTTACGAGACGCATGATAAGGCGGACGGCCAGCGCGTGCTGGTCGACCGCATCTGGCCGCGCGGCGTCAGCAAGAAGGACGCCGAACTGGCGCTGTGGCTCAAAGAGATCGCGCCGAGCGACGAGTTGCGCAAATGGTTCGGGCACGAGCCAGAGCGCTGGGCAGAATTCCAGAAGCGATATCGGGCCGAGCTCGACGCGAATGGCGAAGCGGTGGCGCAACTGCGCGGCCTGCTGCGCGAGGGCAAGCTGACACTGCTCTACGGCGCGCATGACGAGGCGCACAACAATGCGGTGGCGTTGGCGGCCTATCTGCGGGAAGGTTGACGAACCTCACTGCGTTGGCGATCGGCGAAGGCCGACGCGACGTCTGACCTCCCCCCTTGCGAGGGAGATTGGCAGTATCGCGGTCGCGCCCCCTATTTCACCGCCTCGCCATAAACCTCAGGCTTGAACCCCACCAGCACCCGCTCCCCCACCTCCAGCACCGGCCGCTTGATCATCGTCGGCTTGGCGAGCATCAGCTTCTTCGCCTTCTTCTCGTCGAGCGCTTCCTTGTCCTTATCCGGCAGCTCGCGAAAAGTGGTGCTGCCCTTGTTGAGCAGCTTTTCCCAGCCGACCTTGCCGATCCAGCCGCTGAGTTTGTCGGCCTCGATCCCCTCTGCCCGATAGTCATGAAAACGATACGGTACGTGATGGCTTTCCAGCCAAACGCGCGCCTTCTTGATCGTGTCGCAGGTGGTGATGCCGTACATGGTTATGGTCAAGGCGGGCCTCTGTCGGATCGAGTGATAAATGCGGCCTAACGGTAGAGCATGATGCTGACAAGCGTGAGCAATTTTCCAGCGACATAGTGCTCGATCTCTCTGGTTGGGACTTATTCCAACCCGCTTTGCGCCAATTGCCTCATTCGATTTTCGCCCTTGCCAATACTAAGGCTTTTACCTAAGTAATGCATCGACTTGAATCGAGCGATCGCGAAAGGGAAAATCGTGGGCAGGCTTGTCGTTGCCGAACTGATGTCGATCGACGGTGTGAGCGAAGCGCCTGGCGGCGAGCCGGGCTATCGCCACACCAACTGGGTCGGCAAGCGTCACGAAGCCAAGCAGATCGAGCACAAGTTCAAGGAAGTGCTCGATCACGAGGCGCTGCTGCTCGGCAGGGTGACTTATGAAAGCTTCGCGGGTGGCTGGCCGACTTATAAGGGTCCATTCGCCGACCGCATGAACAGCATGCTCAAATATGTGGTCTCGTCCGTGCTGAAGAACCCGACCTGGAACAACACGACCGTGCTGCATGGCGAGCCGATGACGGCCGTCGGCAGGCTAAAACAAAGCCTCGAGGGCGACATTCTCGTCGAAGGCAGCCGCACATTGGCCAACGCGCTTCGCCGGCACGGGTTTGTCGATGAATACCGGCTGATGGTGTTTCCGGTCATCCTGGGCAGCGGCGCACAGTTCTTCGACCGGACCGAGGACGCGACGAATCTGAGACTGACCGCCACGCATTCCTTCGCAAACGGCGCGGTCGAGCTCACCTATCAAGTGCTTCGCGGCGAGGAGATCTGACGATGGGCCTGCAAAGCGCCACCCACGGCGTGACACCGCCTATCGACGGCATCTTCCGCGCGCTGGCCGATCCGACACGACGGCGCGTGGTGGAGCGGCTGAACAGAAGCCCTGCCTCGGTCAGCGAATTGGCCGAGCCTTTCGAGATGGCGCTGCCCTCCTTCATCGAGCACCTGAAGGTGCTGGAAGGTTGCGGGCTGGTGCAGTCGCAAAAAGCCGGCCGGGTCAGGACTTACAGTCTTTCGCCCGAGCCCCTGAAGCTTGCGGAGAATTGGCTCGCCGAACAGCGCGCGCTGTGGGAGCGCCGCCTCGACCAGTTCGACGCCTATGTGATGAGCCTCAAGGAGAGTGAAAAGTGAGCTATCCGTTCAAGCCGAATCCGAAACTGGACCTGACGCTGGAGCGCTTTCTCGACGCACCGCGCGAGTTGCTGTGGCGTGCCTTGACGACACCTGAGCACGTCAAACAGTGGTTCACACCGAAGCCGTGGGTCGTCACCGACTGCGAGATCGACCTTCAGCCGGGAGGCCTGTTCCGCACGCGCATGCAGTCGCCCGACGGCAAGGAGGTCAGCGACCGCCACTGCTGCTATCTAGAGATCTTGCCGAACGAGCGGCTGGTGTGGACCGACGCGCTGCTGCCGGGCTACCGGCCGTCCGGCGAGCCCTTCATCACAGCGGTCATCGCGCTGACGTCCGAAGGCAAGGGCACGCGCTACACCGCAACCGCCATCCACCGCGACGAGGCGACGCGCAACAATCACGAGGAGATGGGGTTCTTCGATGGCTGGGGCACGGTGGCAGACCAACTGGCGGATTATGTGAAGACGATTTGAAAAGCTGGCAGGCGGCTCGGGTATCATCCGAGCCGCCATGCCTCACTCTTTAGATCGCAGGCCGTTCGCAGCCCAAGCCCAGCAAGCCTCAGTAGTAGAAGCGCTCTTCGCTGATCTTGCCGTTCCTGACGGTGTAGAGGCCAACCTCATCCATCTTGACGCGCTGGCCGGTTGACTTGGGGGTCACGTCGAAGCTGAAGCGCAAGGCGAACTGGTCGCCATTGACGTACGGCCCCTCGACTGAACCGCCGTGAACCTCATGGTTCGCTTCCCACCACTCGCCCTTCTGCTTGACGGCTTCCTTGCCATTGCACACGGCCATTGGGCCTTCCATCGCTTCGTAGCTGACGATGTCGTCGGCATTGTATTTCGCGGCGGCGCTGTGGCTATCGCCCTTCTTAAGGAGTCCCGTGAAATCCTTGGCAATTTCGGCAGTGGTCATGATTTCCTCCCGGTTTGGACAAGACGTCAAGTAGGGATCTATCGTTCACCTGCCAGCACGGGGCTGCTTCGCAGGTGACATTTCATGTCAGGATGGTCGCGCCTTGAACTATGAGGCGGCCATCAACGGCCAGCGGCTCAGATGCCTGTAGATCGTCAGGCCGCGCAGGGTTAGGAAAGCTGTTGCGTCGGCCCTTCAAAAACGTATGGTCATTTCATCGTCGGCACTAACAAAGGACGTCGGCGGCTGAGAGACAGCAACCGCGCTCCCGTCTGAACAGAGACCGGAGCCGGTTATGAATCGAGTGCGTCTCGCCATACTACGAAATGTCGTTGTCCGCAGGCTCGAGTACGAGCGCGCTCATGGCCAAATCCTTGCTGGATGTACCGAATGCATAGCGCGCTCAAGGGAGTTGCTGGCCTTAACCAAGGCGCAGATTGATAGACCTGGCCGGCCAAATCGGCCCTGGCTCAAAGATGCCCGGAAGGTTCAGGGTCGGACCTGATTGGCAGTCCATAATTTCAAACTGACCCGCTACCCGACTGTCACGTTTATGAAGTCAATAACACCCGCGCTCGATTGCCAGCCGCCGCACCAGCGCCAGAACGATGTCGATGGTCGGCGTCGGCTGGCCGATGAGGCGCCCGAGTTCCTGCACGGCCGTAACCAGCGCGTCGATCTCCATCGGACGGCCGCGCTCTAGGTCCTGCAGCATCGAGGTCTTGTGCTCGCCGACATCGACGGCGCCCTTGATGCGACGGTCGACGGAGATGGGGAAGCGCACACCGAGCCGGTCGCCGATCGCCTGCGCCTCCAGCATCATTGCGCGGGCAACGGCGCGCGTGGCTTCGTCGGCGACGATCGCCGCAAGCGTGCTGCCGGTCAGCGCCGAGATCGGTTGAAGGAGAGATTGCCCCACAGCTTCACCCATATCTCCGAGCGGATGTCCTCGCGCACCGGTGCCTGCAGGCCGGCCTTAACCATTTCTTGGGCAAGCGCGGCTACCCGCCCGCTCTTCTCGCCCGATGGCTCGCCCAGCGAGAAGCGCGTGCCTTCGACGTGGCGGACGAGGCCTGGAGCATCCACCTCGACGGCCGGATAGACGACGGAACCGACGACGCGCTGCGGTCCGATGCGCTGCCAGATCACCCCTCCGGGATCGACCGCGTGGAGCCGGGTGCCTTCGAGCGCGCCGCCCGCCTTGTGGAAATACCACCAGGGCACGCCGTTCTGCATGGTGACGACGGCGGTCCCTTCGCCCAGCAGCGGCGCGATCTGATCGAGCGCTGGCGCCAGCGAATGCGCCTTCAGCGCCAGCACGACATAATCCTGCGCGCCGAGGTGCTCGGCGCGCGCAGCCGCCCTCACCCGCGCGACTGTCTCGGTGCCGTTCTCGATCAGGCGAAGCCCATCGGCCCTGATGGCCTCCAGATGCGCGCCACGCGCCACGATCGACAGATCGACATTACCCGCGATCGCGAGCTTGGCGGCGAGGTAGCCGCCGATGGCACCGGCACCAAAGACAGTAATACGCATCAACCGAGCCCAAGTTTGGCCGCGAGCCCAATGCGCTGCAATTTGCCGGTGGCGCCCTTGGGTATCTCATCGAGGATCAGCACCTTGCGCGGCACCTTGAAGTCGGCGAGCCGGGTCGCGGCGAAACCGCGGATGTCCGCCTCGCTGGCGCTCTGACCTTCGCGCAGCACGACAGCCGACGCCACCTCTTCGCCCAGCTTGTCATGCGGCATGGCGAAGGTGACGACCTGTGCCACCGCCGGATGATCCATCAGCACGTCGTCGACCTCGAGCGGTGAGATCTTTTCGCCGCCGCGATTGATGATCTCCTTCAGCCGGCCGGTGACGCGCAGGTAATTGTCCTCGTCGAGCACGCCCTGGTCGCCGGTGTGGAACCAGCCATGCGCGAAGGCGCTGGCATTGGCCTGCGGGTTCTTCTCATGCCGGCGGTGACGTTCGGACCGCGAATGACGATCTCGCCGATCTCGCCGGGTTTGAGCAGCCGCCCGTCCGGCGCCATGACAGCGACTTCCGGTCCGGCGGCGGCGCCGACGCTGCCGGGCTTGCGCAGTCCGGGCGGCAAACGGTTGGACGCCATCTGATGGGCGGCTTCGGTCATGCCGTAGGCTAACTGAAGGCGTTGATCATCACCGGCCAGATTCCGCCGGGCGGCCGCGTGATGGAAAACGAGATCGCCGAGCGCCTGAAGGTCAGCCGCACGCCGGTCCGTGAAGCCTTCAACCGGCTGGAGCGCGACGGCCTGGTGATCGGTCGCCCGGGCCAGGGCTATGTCGTGGCCGAGTTCAACCTGACCATGTTCCGCGAGGCCTTCGACATCCGCGAACTGCTTGATGGCCGCGCGACCGAGCTGGCCGCGGCCAAGGCGAGCGCCGCCGACAAGGCCCGGCTGCGTAGCATGCTTGCCGAATGCGAAAGGCTGGCGGCGATCCCGGATCGCAGCACGCGCGAAAAATTCGAGGAGCTGCAGGTGGGCATCGACCTGCATCGGGTGATCGCGGAGATCAGCGGCAACGAGATGCTCCACGGAATGCTCTGCGGCATCCTCGACAAATGCCAGCAATATGTCTGGACCGAGCTTCTGTGGCTGGACGAATGGAAGCTTACCCGCGAGGAGCATGCCGGCATCGTCGACGCGATCTGCGCCGGCGCTGTCGCTCTGGCCGGCGAGCGCGCACGCGCGCATGTGCGCGGCTCGCGCGAGAACATCCTGCGGCTGCTGCAAGCCAAGTCCGACTATCAGGGATTCTTTGCCAAAGCCTCGTGAGCGACCCTATTGGGATCAGCTTGAAAGCATAGGGCAGGTGGCGCCGCGCCGTAGGCTGACATGCGCCACGTCGCCGACGCTGAATTGCGAGCCGTCGGCGCGCCGCGGCGCGTCGATGACGATCGCAGTTCCCTGCCCCAACTCAGCGTGCAGGCGCAGCGTGCGGCCGTGGAAAACGACGCCGCTGATCCGCGCCGAAGCGGTGCCTTCGCCGGCTTCACCGGCAGCCAGAAGATCTTCCGGGCGCACGCCGATGGTGCGTGTGTCGCCCGCGGCCGGCGTCTCGCCGCTGTCTGAGGCAGCCTCCAGCGGCAGATCGCCGGCGGCGAAGCGCAGGCGCTCGCCGTCGCGGCCCAGGAAGCGCGACTCCAACAGGTTCATCGTGCCGATGAAGGAGGCGACGAAGCGTGTCGCGGGCCGGTCGTAGAGCGTGGCCGGCGGCGCGATCTGCTCGATGCGCCCTTTGTTCATGACGACGATGCGGTCGGAGATCGACAGCGCCTCGGTCTGGTCGTGGGTGACCATGACGAAGGTGGTGCCGAGCCGCGACTGCAGCCGCTTCAATTCGACCTGCATCTGCTCGCGCAGATGCGCGTCGAGCGCCGACAGCGGCTCGTCTAGCAAAAGCACGCGCGGTTCGCAGACGATGGCGCGAGCAAGCGCGACGCGCTGGCGCTGGCCGCCCGAGAGTTCCGAGACGCGGGCGCGCAGCTTGTCGGCCAAACCGACCATGTCGAGCGCGTCGCCAACGCGTTTTGCCTGCTCGGCGCCGGATATTTTGCGCAGCGACAGGCCGAATCCGACATTGGCCGCTACATCCATATGCGGGAACAGGGCGTAATCCTGGAAGACAGTATTGACCGGTCGGTCGAAGGGCCGCAGGCCTGTAATGTCGCGGTCTTCGAGCAGCACATTGCCGCTCGAAGGACTCTCAAAGCCAGCGATGACGCGCAGGCTCGTGGTCTTGCCGCAGCCGGAGGGGCCAAGCAGCGTCAGGAATTCGCCCGCCGCAATATCGAGGTCGACGGCGTCGAGGCCGACAATGCCACCCGGAAAAACTTTCGAAACCTTCTGCAAGCGAACGAGCGCATCAGGCGCCATCGCGCACCTCGGACGGTTTAGTCGTATTGACCCACAGGATCTGGCAGCGCTCGGCGCCAGGGTTGCGGAAGGCATGCAGCAGCGTGCTCTTGAAGGCAAAGCTGTCGCCGGCCTTCAGCACATAGGTCGTAGCGTCCACCACCAGCTCGACCTCTCCCGCCATCACGAAGCCGAATTCGTGGCCGGCATGGGCGTAGGCTTCCGCCGTACCTCCACCGGCCTCGACCGTCACCAGCATGCCGGTGAGCGTGGCGGCAGGCGGCGACAGCAGCGCCTTGGCGATGCCTTCGGATTTCACCGGGATCTGCCGGCGCTTGTCGGCACGCACGCAATAAAGGTCGTTGACCGACTCACTGCCGTCGGCGATCAGCGCCGACGGTTCAATGTCGAGGGCGGCGGCCAGCGGCCAGATCACCTTGACGCGCAGCGAGGACATGCCGCGCTCGATCTGGCTGAGCGCGCCGATGGAGATGCCGGCCTTGGCGGCCAGGTCGGCGAGCGAGAGGTTACGCTCGAGGCGCAATGCCCGCACGCGCCGGCCGACGCGGATGTCGGCATCGTCCTTCGATTTTGTTGCCGCTTCGTCAAGAACATCCATGCAATGGTCCTCGTTGTCTCTCCACCGACGCGGCGCAGCGCCGCCGGGCTCCCCCTTCTCCCACAAGGGGGAGAAGGGGAAGCTGCGCCACTCATCCCCCAGCCTTCACCTTCTCGAACATCTTCGCCATGTCGTCATTCTGCTTCATCGGGCCGGTGAAGATGGTGCTCTTCAGCATCACGTCCGGGTCCGCCGGCAGCTGCAGCTTGTCGAGTTCGTCCTTCGACACGCCGGCGAAGGCGGTCGAGAGCGAGCTGCCATAGCCATACGACTGGATCAGGAACTTGCCGGAGTCGGCGTCGAGACGGCTGTTGATGAAGTCATAGGCGAGATCGACGTTCTTGGCGTCCTTGAGCATGACGAAGCCGCAGGCCCAGGTCAGCATGCCTTCCTTCGGCTTCATGAACTCGACCGGCACGCCCTGCTTCTTCAGCGAGGTGGCCGACGCGTTCCACGTCATCGCCGCGACCAGCTGGCCGCTTGCAAGCGCCTGCTCGACCGAGGTCATGTCGGTGGTGTAGCTCGACATCAGCGGCCGCTGCTCGCGCAGCTTCGCGGCGACCTTCTCCATCTGGTCCGGCGTCATGTCGAAGGGGTTCACGCCAGCGAGAAGTGCGGCGACGATCGGCGTGTCGTGCACGGCATCGATAGTCGCCATGCGGCCGGCATATTGCTTGTCCCACAGGAGTTTCCAGCTCGCCTCGGGGTTCTTCACCAGATCGGTGCGGTAGAGGATCGAGGTGTTGCCCCAATCCCACGGCACCATCCAGACCTTGCCGTCGCCGGCCTGCAGGTCGGGCAGGTTCTTGAACACCGGGAAGATCGAATCCCAATTCTTGATGCGCTTGGTGTCGATCGGCTGCAGCAGGCCTTCCTTGTTCCAGCGCGCCACCTTGTCGTAGCAGGGATGCGCGATGTCGGGCCGGAAGCCGGCCTTGACCTTGGTGAAGGCGTCATCGTCGTCGCCGAAGATCGTCGCCTCGACGCCATCGGGATGCGCGGCAAGGAAGCTCTTGTTGAAGTCCGGCAATTCGTAGCCCGACCAGGTGAAGTATTGCAGCTTGTCGGCGGCAAAAGCGACCGTCGACGACAGCGCCATGGCCAGGGCAGCGAGACCCGCCAAGGCCCTGCGGCCGGCGATTGATTTCAGGTGTACAGTCATTTTCGTTCTCCTCTTCTTTGTTGTGCTTCAGGCTGGATTGCGGCCCGCGGCTCCGACGCCGCGATGGCGCAGGATTTCGGCGGTTCCGGCGATGATGAAGGACACGGTGAGGATCACCGTTCCCAGCGCCATCACGGTCGGCAGCGAGCGCGGGAAACGCAGCTGGCTCCAGATGTAGAGCGGCAGCGTCGGCTCGGTGCCGGCGAGAAAGAAGACGACGATGAACTCGTCGAGGGAAATCAGGAAAGAAAGCATGAAGGCCGACAGCACGGCGGGCGCGCTCAGCGGCAGCATGACGCGCCGGAACGTCGTCCAGTCAGAAGCGCCGAGATCGAGCGCGGCTTCGCGGATCGTCTTCGGGATGGCGGCGAAGCGGCTGCGCATCACCACCACCGTCGTCGGCAGCGCGACGAGGATATGACCAAGCACGATCGAAATGCGCGACGGGCCGAGGCCGATGAGGTTGACCAGGATCAAGAGCGAAATGCCGACGATGACGCCGGGGATCAGGATCGGCAGCCGGGCGATGGCGCTGATGGCGGCGGCGAGCGGCGAGCGGCCGTAGAGGTCCATATAGGAAACGGTGATGCCGCAGAGCGTCGCGCCGGAGGCCGCGATAACGCCGATGACCAGGCTGTTGGCCAAGGCGCCGGAGAGCGCCTGATTGCCATAGAGCGTGCGATACCAGTCAAGCGTGAAGCCTTGCAGCGGGAACGCCGCCTGGATGGAGTTGTTGAAGGAAAACAGCGGGATCAACAGCACCGGCAGATAGAGGAAGACGAGATAACCAAGCACGTAAAGGCCGAGCCAGCCGCCGCCTGCGTTGGTATCTCTCCGGGCGCTCATGTGCGGCTGCCGAATCTGCGGTCGGCGCCGCGCGCCACCAGCACCACGCACAGGATGACCAGCATGACGCAGACCGAAAGGGCGGCGCCGAACGGCCAGTCATTGGCCTTGCCGAATTGCGACTGGATCAGCGTGCCGATCATGGTGCTGGCCGGGCCGCCGACCATGGCCGGCGTGACATAGTCGCCGACCGTCGGCACGAAGACGACGAGGGCAGCGGCCAGAACGCCCGGCATGGAATTGGGCAGCACGACGCGGCGAAAGCTGGTGAAGGGCCGCGCACCGAGATCGGAGGCGGCTTCGAGCAGCGATTTCGGGATCGTGTCCAGCGCCACATAGATCGGCAGGATGGCGAAGGGCGCGTACGCATGGGCGAGCGTCACCACCACCGCCGCCGGCGTGTTGAGGAAGGCGAGCGTCGGCTGCGACCAGAGGCCGGTCTCGATGAAAGCGGAATTCAGCACGCCATTATAGGCGAGCACGATCTTCCAGGCGAAGACACGCAAGAGGTAGCTGGTCCAGAAGGGCAGCGTGACCAGGAAGAGCAGCAGGTTGCGGCGGCGGCCGGCATGGAAGGCGAGGTAATAGGCGACCGGATAGGCGGTAACGACCGTCGCAAGCGTCACCAGGCCGGCAATGACCAGCGAGCGCAGCGTCACCGTCCAGTAGAGCGGATCGGTGGCGACGGTGAGGAAATTCTCCGCCGTCAAGCCGGCGCCGAGCAGCGAGCCGTCATTGCCCCTGAAGGCGAGGAAGACCACAAGGCCGAGCGCGAACAGGATGAGAAAGAATGTGACCAACCCGCCCGGCAGCAGCATGGCGAAGCGGAACACCGGCGAGATGCGGTTTTCCGGCAAGGGCCGTGCTGCAACGATGGTCGACGACATCGAACTGCCCATCGGAATTCTGAAATCTCTTAATGATTTTTCATATTTGTGAAACTGTCAAGCTAAATCGCTTGTGCGCTGCACGCGTTCGACGTCAGTGCTCAAACGCGTCTAGCATGCGGTACCAGGTGATGGCGGCGGCGACACCGACCTGGCGGAAAGCGTGGAACGGGATCGGCCGGATCGGCGACAAGGGAAATGGCAATTGCCTGGTATCGCCGCTCGCAAGGTAGTTCGCCATGCGCTTGCCTAGCGCGCTCATCAGGCCGACGCCCCTGCCCTGGCAACCCACGACCGCGAGCAGGCCCTTTTCCGGTTCGTGCAGATGCGGCAGGTGGTCCGGCGTCAGCGCCACGCGACCGAACCAACGCTTTTCGATGGCGATGCCGGCAAGCGCCGGATAGAGACGAAGCAATGCCCGTTCGAGATGCGCCCAATCGCTGGGGCTCGAAGGCAGCGCCATACGGCCGCGTCCGCCCAGCACCATGCGACCATCGGGACTCCGGCGGTAGTAGACCAGGATGCGACGGGAATCGGAAACCGCTTGGCCACCTGGCAGGATGCTTGCGGCAAGATCCGCCGGCAGCGGCGCGGTCGCGATCTGGAACGAGTGCAGCGGCACGATCGTTTGCGCGAGGCCCGGCAGCAGGCCATCCGTATAGGCATTGGTGGCGAGCACCACCGATTTGGCGCGCAATTCGACTCCGCCTTGCGTCGAAACCCGCCAGACGCCGGCCTCCTTGGCGAGCTTCACCACCCGCTGCTGCTCGGCGATGCCAGCGCCGGTCGCCGAAGCGACGCGGGCCAGTTCGGATGTGTAGGATAACGGATTGATGACGCCGGCGCGGCGGTCGAGCCAGCCGCCGAGATAACCTCTGGCGCCGGTCATCGCCGCGATCTCGGCATGATCGAGCAGCTTGACGTCGGCGCCGCGCGAGCGCCATTGGCGATCGCGTTTCGCCGCCGCCTTCAGCGCGGTCTCGGTGTGCGCGGCCTGGATCCACCCATTGCGCGTGAACGGCACGGCAAGCTTCTCGTCGCGGATCACATCGAACACGGCGTCGGCTGTCGAAGCGGCGAACTCGACCAGGGCCTCGCCGCGCTCCTTGCCGAAATGCCTAAGCAGCCATTCCGGGTCGTATTTGAGGCCGGGAATGACCTGGCCGCCATTGAGGCCCGAAGCGCCCTGCCCGATCGCGCCGGCATCCAGCACCTGAACCGACAGTCCGGCGCGCGCCGCATGAAGCGCCGTCGACAGGCCCATGATGCCGCCGCCGACAATGATCACGTCGAAAGCACCGCCGGCCGAAAATCCGAACCGGAATGCCGGCGCCGTCTGTGGTTTCTGCCAGACCGGATCGGAAAAGGCTGCGGACAAAGATCACCTCGGCGCTGAGACTTCGTGAAAATCCTGCTGTCGATTTCATAAATTTGAAAGAGCGCCTGGATGGGCCAGGCAAGTCCTGGCTATGTGACAGCACAGCCATGGCCCACAAACCTTGGCTCGGTGGGATAGACGTTTGCGATAAATCCGGGGAAAGTGCCGCGCAACAATCGAGAGGAATGACGCCATGACCGATCCGACTCGCCTGCCCGCCGACGGACTTTTCGTTGGCCGCGCCAGGACCAGCGCCGCTTCCCATCCGTTGGTGGTGACGGTACGGGACGGCGAGGTCATCGATATCACCTCAAGCGCGGCGCCGACGGTGCGCGATCTTTGCGAACTAGACGATCCGGCTGATTATCTGCGCTCAGCCAAGGGCAAGGCGATCGGCGCGCTCGCCGACATCGCGGCAAACAGCTTCGAGGCCAAACGTGACGCGGGGAAGCCCATCCTTCTGTCGCCAGTCGACCTGCAGGCGGTAAAGGCCTCGGGCGTTACCTTCGTGGTCAGCCTGCTCGAGCGCGTCATCGAGGAGCAGGCTCGCGGCTCAGCAGAAAAGGCCGAAGCCATCCGCGCCGACATCGCCGGGCTGATCGGCCACGATTTGTCGAAGCTCAGGCCCGGCTCGCCGGAAGCGATGGAGATCAAGGCCAAGCTGATCTCGCGCGGGGCATGGTCGCAATATCTGGAGGTGGGTATCGGCCCGGATGCCGAGATCTTCACCAAATGCCAGCCGATGGCGTCCGTCGGCTTCGGCGCCGATGTCGGCCTGCATCCCGTCTCCACCTGGAACAATCCGGAGCCGGAGATCGCCATGATCGCCGACAGCTCGGGCCGCATCGTCGGCGCTACGCTCGGCAACGATGTCAACCTGCGCGATGTCGAGGGGCGCTCGGCGCTGCTTCTGGGCAAGGCGAAGGACAACAACGCTTCTGCGTCACTCGGGCCATTCATCCGGCTGTTCGACGAGACCTTTTCCATCGCTGACGTCAAGCGCGCCACGGTGCGGCTCAGCGTCGAGGGCGAGGACGGCTTCGCGCTGGAAGGCGCGAGCTCGATGGCGGAAATCAGCCGTTCGCCGGAAGAACTGGTCAAGGCGGCGATGGGGCCGCATCACCAATATCCGGACGGGCTGGCGCTCTATCTCGGCACCATGTTCGTGCCGTCGAAGGATCGCGGCGAAAAGGGCAAGGGCTTCACCCACAAGGTCGGCGACATCGTAACCATCTCGTCGGAAAAGCTCGGCGCGCTCACCAACCGCGTGCGGATGTCGCCGGACTGTCCGCACTGGACCTATGGCGCCAGCCATCTGATGCGCGACTTGGCAAAGGCCAATCTTCTCTAGCGTCCAACCGACGCGGCGTTGACCAAGCCGTCGCAGAGAGCGAGCGCTAACGGCGTCGCCTGCCCGAGAAAATAGCGCCTGAACTGATGCAATCTGATGGGATTGCTGATGGCGTGCGCGCCTCACCCGACATCCATTGGCGATGGAGGCTTGCCACCACCCGAAAAAAGGGAATGCTCTGGACGTACCGCGCGGCGCCGGCAGGAGGTGCGGTCCAAAGCCGCACCGCGCTTGATGTGGAGGGAGAGTTTCAACATGGGAGGAAATCGAATGCTTTCGCGGCTAAGACTGCTCGTGCTTGGCTTGATCGCGCTCATCGCCATTCCGGCGATGGCTGAGGCCAAGACGTTCTACTGGATTTCGCATGGCGGCCCGGCCGACCCGGTCTGGACGTACTTCCTGGCCGGCGCCAAGCAATGGGCAAGCGACACCGGCAACAAGGTCAACACGTCCTTCCACAATGGCGACGTTGCCTCGCAGCAGGAGGCGATCCGCGCCGCCATCTCGGCCAAGGCCGACGGCATCGTCACCACCAGCCCAGATCCGGGCAGCCTGATCGAGCTCGCCAAGGAAGCGCGGGCGGCCAACATCCCGATCATCAACTTCAACACGCCCGATCCGAAGGCCAACTTCAACGCCTATGTCGGCGGCGACAACGTCACCTTCGGCAAGCACTGGGCGCAGTACCTGGTCGACAAGGGCCTGGTGAAGAAGGGCGACTTCGTCTGGATGCCTGTCGAGGTGCCCGGCGCCACCTATGGCGTGCAGGAAGAGGAAGGCATCAAGAGCGTGTTCGGGCCGGCCGGCATCACCTATGAGGTGACCGAAGCCACGCTCGACCAGGCCGAAGTGATCAACCGCATGGTCGACTATCTCACCGCTCACAAAGGCAAGGTGAAGGCGATCATTGGCCTCGGCGACCTCGTCACCGGCTCGATCAAGCGGGTGTTCGACCAGGTCGGCGTCAAGGCCGGCGAGATCCCGGTCGTCGGCTGGGGCAACTCGCTCGACACCACGCAGGAAGTGCTGAACGGCTATGTCAACGCCGCGCAGTGGCAGGACCCGCAGGCGACCAGCTATGTGGCGCTGTCGCTGGCCAACATGGCCGCGAGCGGCATCCCTCCGGGCTTCAACGTCATCACCGGCGCGCTCTATGAGAAGGACACGGCCGGCGTCTACGACAAGATCCTGTCCGGCAAATAGCCCCTGATCAGAGCGGTCGCGACGGCAACGCCGCGACCGCCCTTTTCCTGTCCCGCCGCGCCCGCCTTCGCAGGCAGGCCGGCCTCCACGTCGCGGGTTCAATGGAAAACCGTTCCTTCGTCCAACGCCTGATCGCGCGGCCCGAATTCGGTCCGCTGGTTCTGCTCATGGTCGAGCTCGCCGTCTTCTGGAGCATCAATCCCGACTTCCTGTCGCCGCAGAACATCTCCAACATCCTGGCCTTCACCGTCGAGCTCGGCCTGATCGCGCTGGCGATGACGCTGCTGATGACATCAGGTGAATTCGATCTTTCCGTCGGCTCGCTGTTCGGCTTCTCGCCGGTCTTGATGTGGACGCTCTACAACAGCGGCGTCACCTCGCTGGAAGTAGGGCTGCTGATCGCGCTGGTCGTTGCTGCGCTGATCGGCCTGGTGAATGGCTGGTTCGTGACCCAGCTCAAGATCCCGTCCTTCCTGGTGACGCTCGGCATGCTGCTGGTCGTGCGCGGCACCGCATTGTTCGTCACCGACGGCTTCCCGCAGCGCACCTGGAGCGCGGAAGGCAGCTGGCTGGCGAACATCCTGGTCGGCGACTTCTATGTCGGCCCGTTCCGCATCTATGCCTCGCTGTTCTGGTTCATCGGCGCCGCGATCGTGCTGGGCTATGTGCTGACGCAAAGCCGCACCGGCAACTGGATCCAGGCCGCCGGCGGCAATCCCAACGCGGCGCGTGCACGCGGCGTCAACGTCAACGGCGTCAAGGTCGGCCTGTTCGTCCTCTCGGCGGTGATGGCCTCGCTCGCCGGCGTGATCTCGTCGCTGCGCACCTCCGCAGCCAACCCTAACAGCGGCACCGGCTACGAACTCGAGGTCATCGCGATGGTGGTGATCGGCGGCACGGCGCTGACCGGCGGGCGTGGCACCATCATCGGCACCGTGCTCGGCATCCTGATCCTGCGCGTCATGCGCAACGGCATCGTGCTGATCGGGGTGCCGGGGCTTGCCTACAACATCTTCATCGGCGCGATCATCCTCGGCATGATGGCGCTGCATTCGTGGCTCGAACGCCGGCACCAGGCAGGGACTTAAGACGATGGCCGAGCCTCTGATCCGCATGGCAAACATCCGCAAGTCCTACGGGCGCGTGCAGGCGCTGGTGGACGCCAATTTCCACGTCAACGAAAAGGAGATCGTCGGCCTGCTTGGCGACAACGGCGCCGGCAAGTCGACGCTGATCAAGGTGCTGTCCGGCGCCGTGCCGCTGACCAGCGGCGACATCTTCGTGCGCGGCAAGAAGGTCAATTTTCGCAGCACCAGCGACGCAATCGCTGAGGGCATCGAGACGATCTACCAGGACTCGGCGCTGGTCACGCAGCTGTCGATCGCGCGCAACCTGTTCCTCGGCCGCGAGCCGATCAAGCCGCCGCGCTTCCTGAACCGCATGGACCAGGAGGCGATGAACGCGGTGGCGCGCGACCTTCTGCGGCAAGTCGGCATCACCAAGAACATCCCGCCGACGACGCCGATCGGCTCGCTGTCGGGCGGCGAGCGGCAGGCGGTGGCGATCGCGCGCGCCATGCATTTCGACAGCGACCTGATCATCCTCGACGAGCCGACCAACAATCTGGGCGTCGCCGAGACGCAAGGTGTCTTGAGCTTCGTGCGCAGCGCCCGCGATTCCGGTCATTCCTGCATCTTCATCGCGCATAACATCCACCACGTCTTCCAGGTGGTCGACCGCATCGTGGTGATGCGCCGCGGCAAGGTGGTGGCCGACGACATCGATCCGAAAAAGACCACGGTGGCCGAGGTCGAGCGCGTCATCACCGGCATGTCGGACAAGGAAATCCGCGACGCGATCGCCGACGGCCGGGAGTCGCATGGCTGATTTCGGGTAACACGGACTCGTATCCGATCCTATGACTGGACCCATGAAAGCCACCGTAGCCGACATCGCCAGGAGCTGCGGCCTGTCGACCGCGACCGTCGACCGGGTGCTGAACAACCGTCCGGGCGCGAGCGCCGCCAACCGGCAGCGGGTGATGGAAGCGGCCAAGCAGCTCGGCTACCTGCCGACGCTCGACCAGGTCGTGCTGCCGTCGAAGCCGGCGAATCTCGAATTCTTCCTGCCGATCGGCTCCAACGCCTTCATGGCCGACCTTGCCCACCACATCGAGGACTATGCGGCGCGCCTGCCGCTGGTCGCGTCGTGCCGCATCCACAACCTTGCCGGCATTTCGCCGGGCGCGCTGCAGGGCGCGGTGGAGAATCTGTCGCTCAAGGCCAATGGTGTCGGGGTGATTGCCGTGGACCATCCGCGCACGCGCAACATCCTGCGCGAGCTGGTCGAGGCGGGAATCAGGCTGGTCACGCTGGTCTCGGACGTGCCGGCAGCGCCGCGCTCGGCCTATGTCGGCATCGACAACCGCGTGGCGGGCCGCACGGCGGCGCTGTTGATGGGCCGCTTCCTCGGCGGCCGTACCGGGCATCTGGCGATGGTGGTCGGCTCGCGCTCCTATCGTGGCCATGAGGAGCGCGAGATGGGTTTTCGCTCGGTGCTGAGCGAGGAGTTCCCCAACCTCACCGTGTCCAGCGCCGTCGAGAGCAACGACGAGCCGGACGCCAGCTACCGTGCCACGATCAAGGCGCTGCACGACGAACCGGAGCTGCTCGGCATCTATTGCGTCGGCGCCGGACGCTCCGGCGTGGCCAAGGCCCTGCTCGAGGTCAAACCGCGCAGGAAGCCGGTCTTCATCTGCCACGACCTGACCAAGGAGACACGGCGCTATCTCGTCGATGACCTCGCCGACGTCGTCATCGACCAGAATGCGCGGCTGATCGCCGAGCAGTCGGTGATCCGCCTGCTCGGCTCGATCGCTTCGTCGGTGCCCTACCTGACCAAGAAATTCATCGAGCCGCGGCTGATCCTCAAGGAAAACGTGCCGGTGCAGTAGACCGGCGACGGACCCCGGCGAGTGCCTCTTCGGATTTGTCTGACGATTGATCCCGCGATTCTGCACAGCAGCTATGCACGTTTCGCAATTGCCGAATCGTTGGGCAGCTCGTATTTATGAACCTGTCGGATGTCTTCCTCCTCCCAGACACTGGCGCTGAGTGCGGTACACCTCCTCCCGTGCCGTATTCGAAATCAAGCCCGCTGCCACCTCCTCCCGGCAGCGGGCTTTTTCTTTGCCCGCAGTGCCCCCCTCACCCGAATTGCCGAGTCCAATTGCCTTGCAATTCGGGCAATCCGGCCTCTTCCCGAGGGAGAGATCCGTGCCGATGCAATCCATTCTCCCCTCGTGGAGAAGGCGGCCTAGAAGCGGCCGGATGAGGAAGATTCCGGTAAGCCGCGCTCAGCGCGCTCGGAAGGAAGCAATCAGGCTTTCGGCCATCCGCACGAATTGCGCGCTCGGGCCTTCGGCACCCACGCTCTGCATCGAGACGCGGGCGCCTTCGAGCAGCAGCGACAGCGTGTCGGCAAGCAGCTCCGCCTGGCCGATGCCGGCATCGCGGCAAAGCGCAACCAGCTTTTCGCGCTGGGCTTCCTTCAGTTCCTTGATGACGCGCCTTGCCGGATGGTCGGTCTCGGTGAGCTCGACGGCGGCATTGGCCATGTCGCAGCCACGGGTGTCGGCGCTGAGCAGTTCCGAAGCCTTCTGGACCCAGGCATGCAACTGGGCGAGCTTGTCGCCGGGATGCCTGGCCTCGAACTCGTCCCAGATCCTTGAAGCCTTAGCCGCCGTGGCTCGCAGGCATTCAACGACCAACTCGTCCTTGGACTCGAAATGGCGGTAAAGCGTCATCTTGTTGGTGCCGGCAGCTTCGGTGATGGCGTCGACGCCCACGCCCTTGATGCCGTGCTTGTGGAACATGTCCTGCGCCGTCTCCAGGATTCGATCCCGGGGACGGGAACGCTCCGCGACGCCGTCGGTCATGATGATCTCCTTTCGTCGTTTCCAAAAAAACCGTCGCCACCTCTTGACTAGGGTGTTACCGGTCTGTAACTTTCAGACGTTACTTACTGGTAACACCTATACCACTCTCCGTCAAACGACAAGGCCCACCGATAGCCTGCCAGAGTGAGATAGGGCGAAAAAACAGCCTGTCATGCGGCTCCGGCCGGTGAAAAACGAGAAAGCGGTCCGTGATCAATCGATGCGGACCGAGCAAGGAGCCACTCCTATGCAAAAGCGCAAAGACCTGACGATCGACGAAGCCGTCCGGGATCCGATGATCCGGCTAGTGATGAAGGCTGACGGAATCGACCCCAAAGCCTTCGAACGGCTGCTGCGCCAGCGCGCGGCGGAACAGGCGCCGGACGATGAAATCCTGCCTTCCTTCCTGCAGGATTCCGGTTCCGGCCGGACCCGGCGCCTGCGCCATTTCGCAAAGCCGTTCGGCGAGGCGTCAGCATCATGGTAAATTTCTTCGTCCACCGTCCGATCTTTGCGTCGGCGATCGCCATCATCATGGTGCTCGCCGGCGCGATCGCCTATTTTCTGCTGCCGGTCTCGCAATTCCCCGACATCACGCCGCCGCAGGTCGTGGTCAGCGCCCACTATCCCGGCGCCAGCGCGCAGGTCGTGGCCGATACGGTCACCACGCCGCTCGAGCAGCAGATCAACGGCGTCCAGGGCATGACCTACATGTCGTCGACGAGCTCGAATGACGGCTCCTCGACCATCACCATCACCTTCGACGTTGGCTATCCGCTGAGCACGGCGGCCGTCGACGTGCAGAATCGCGTCAGCCAAGCGGCGTCGTCCCTGCCGGCAATTGTCAATCAGGGCGGCGTGACGATCAAGAAGCAGAACCCCAATTTCGTGCTGATCGTCGACCTGACCTCGCCGGACGGCTCGGTCGATCCGGTGGCTTTGAGCAACCTTGCCTATCTGCAAGTGGTCGATCCGCTGAAGCGCCTGCCCGGCGTCGGCGACGTGCAGATCTTCGGCGAGCGCCGCTACTCGATGCGCGTCTGGCTCGACCCAGACAAGCTGGCCAATCTCGGCATCACCGCCGTCGACGTGCAGAACGCCATCGCCGAGCAGAACGTGCAGGTCGCCGCCGGCAAGATCGGCCAGTCGCCGGCGCCTGCCGGCACCGCGTTCGAGATGCAGGTGAATGCGGTGGGACGCTTGAGCGACCCCAAGGAATTCGGCGACATCGTCGTGCGCGCGAATTCGCAGAACGGGTCGCTTGTGCGGCTGCGCGATGTCGCCCGCATCGAACTCGGCGCGCTGCAATATTCGTCATCCGCCTTTTTCGGCAAGGACCCGACCGTGGTTTTGGCCGTCTACCAGATGCCCGGCTCCAACGCCCTCGACCTGCAGCAGCGGGTCAAGGACAAGATGCAGGAGCTGTCGCAGCGGTTCCCGAAGGGTGTCCACTATGCCATGCATTACGACACGACGCGTTTCGTGTCGGCCTCGATGCATGACGTGCTGATCACGCTCGGCGAAGCGCTGGTGCTGGTCGTGGCGGTGGTGTTCATCTTCCTGCAGAGCTGGCGCACCACCATCATCCCGACCATCGCCATTCCCGTGTCGCTGATCGCGACGCTGGCGATCATGTATATGCTGGGCTTCTCGCTCAACATGCTTTCGCTGCTTGGCATGGTGCTGGCGATCGGCCTCGTCGTCGACGATGCTATCGTCGTCGTCGAAAATGTCGAACGACAGTTGGAGGCCGGGCTCAAGCCGCTTGCCGCGACGCGCGCGGCAATGGCCGAAGTAACGGGACCGATCATCGCCACCACGGCTGTGCTGATGGCGGTGTTCGTCCCGGTCGCCTTCATTCCGGGCGTCTCCGGCCGGCTCTACAACCAGTTCGCGCTCACCGTGGCGATCTCGGTCGGCATCTCGGCCTTCAACTCGCTGACGCTCTCCCCGGCCCTAAGCGCCGCCTTCCTGCGCCATCGCGGCGAGACGCAGTTCGTGCTGTTCCGCTGGTTCAATGCCGGCTTCGACTGGCTGTCGCATGCCTATGCGCATGGCGTGCGCATTCTGATCAAGCTGCGCTGGATCATGCTCGGCCTGTTTGCGGCCGGTCTCGTCGCCACCTATTTCGTGTGGCAGAAATTGCCCTCAACCTTCCTCCCCGTGGAGGACCAGGGTTATTTCTTCGTCGTCATCCAGCTGCCGGACGGCGCCTCGCTGGAGCGCACCGACGCGGTGGCGCAGAAGGCGCGTGACATCCTGCAGAACACGCCCGGCGTCGACATCGTCGGCTCGATCAGCGGCCTGAACTTCCTCACCAGCGCCGCGCAGTCGAACTCGGCCGTGGAATTCGCCATCCTGAAGCCGTGGGACGAGCGCGGACCCGACCAGAATGCCTCTAAGCTTGTCGCTGAGGTGCGCAACAAGCTGCTGCAGATTCCGGAAGCCTTCGCGCTGTCCTTCGATCCGCCCTCGATTCCGGGCCTCGGCACCACCGGTGGCTTCGAGTTCCAGGTGGAGGATCTGTCGGGCCGCGGCAGTGCGGCGCTGAACGATGTCACGCAGGCGCTTCTCGCCGAGGCGCGCAAGCAGCCGGAGCTCAACCCGCAGCAGCTGTTCTCGTCCTTCTCGACCTCGACGCCGCAGTTCAACTACGACCTCGACCGCAGCAAGGCGAAGCTTCTCGGCCTCAACCTGCCGGACGTCTTCAACACGCTGCAGATCTATCTCGGCTCGCTCTACGTCAACGACTTCAACCTGTTCGGCCGCACCTTCCGGGTGACCATCCAGGCCGACAAGGACGCGCGCGCCGACGCCACCGACATCTCCAGGCTCTATGTGCGCAACCCGTCGGGCGGCATGGTGCCGTTGAGCACGCTGGGCAAGCTGGTGCCGATCGTCGGACCCGAGACCGTGCCGCATTACAACAACAATGCCTCGGCCCTGATAAATGGCGGCGCCGCCCCCGGCTTCTCGTCCGGACAGGCGGTGGCGGCCATGGAGCGGGCGGCGGCCAATGTGCTACCGCGCGACTTCGGCTATGAATGGACCGGCATCACGTTCCAGGAGCTCAAGGCCGGATCGATCGCATCGGTCGTGTTCGGGCTGGCGATCGTCTTCGTCTTCCTGATCCTGGCGGCGCAGTATGAAAGCTGGGCGATGCCCTTCATGGTGCTGCTCGCCGTGCCGCTCGCTCTGTTCGGCGCCTTCGTGGTGCTTTTGCTGCGCGGCATGCAGATCGACGTCTACTCGCAGATCGGCTTCGTCATGCTGATCGGCCTGGCGGCTAAGAACGCGATCCTGATCGTCGAGTTCGCCAGACGCCGGCGCGAGGAGGGTCTCACCATCGTGGAGGCCTCGATGGAGGCCGCGCGGCTGAGGCTGCGGCCGATCCTGATGACCGCCTTCGCCTTCATCCTCGGCGTGCTGCCGCTGATGTTCGCGACGGGTGCGGGCGCCGCCAGCCGGCAATCGATCGGCACCACCGTCTTCGGCGGCATGGTGGCGGCGACCATCCTGTCGCTGGTCTTCGTGCCCGTCTTCTACGCGGTGATCGAACAACTGCGCGAGCGCGGCGAAAAGGAACCAGCCAAGGGACACCACGACGCCCCTCAGCAAGACATTGAACCGACCGCCGAGCCGGCGCTTCAGGCGCTCGCCCAGGCGGCCGAATAGGATTGGAGATCGATCATGCGTAGATGGAAAATCGCTCTAGGAGCCGCCGTCGCGATCGGCGCGGTTTCGGTGGCAAGTGTTCACCTGCTGAACCTCGGCTATCTCGGCGGCGGCACGGCAGGCGCAGCGCCCGCGCCGGCGGCCTTCGTCATGCCGGTGCCGGTAGTGAATGTCGTCAAGAAGACTCTGCCGATCTATCTCGACTACGCCGCGAGGGTTGAGTCGATTCGCAGCATCACGCTGCAGGCGCGCGTGCCGGGCTATCTGCAGGAGCAGACTGCGGCCGACGGCAGCGACGTCAAGCAGGGCGACATGCTCTACCGTATCGCGCCGGACGACTATCAGGCCGCGCTCGACCAAGCGAAGGCGCAGGTGCAGCGCGATACCGCAACACTTGAATATGCAAAGTCCAATCTCGGCCGCGGCACCGACCTCGCCAAGGCCGGCTATCTCGACAAGGACAGCTTCGACCAGCGCACCAGCAATCTCCGCACAGCCCAGGCCGCCCTTGCCGTCGACCAGGCGGCGGTGCGGACGGCCGAGCTCAACCTCGGCTATGCCGAGATCAAGGCGCCGTTCTCAGGCCGCATCGGCCGCAACCAGGCTTCGGTCGGCACGCTGGTCAGTGTCGCCGACACGGTGCTCAATACGCTGGTGCAGCTCGACCCGATCTATGTGACCTTCAATCCGAGCGAGACCGACCTGGTGCAGATCGAGCAGGCGAAGGCGGCCGGTCCGATCGCCGTCGACGTGCTCCTGCCCGGCGAGACGCAGCCGAGCCAGAAGGGCGAGCTGACCTTCATCGACAACACGATCGACCACTCGACCGGCACAATCACGGCGCGCGCCACGATCGGCAACGCCAAGTTCACGCTGCTGCCCGGACAGTATGTGCGGGTGCGCCTGCATGTGAAGGAGCAGCCCAACACGCTGATGGTGCCCCAGGTGGCGCTCGGTTCCAGCCAGCTTGGCAAGTACCTCTATGTCATCGGCAAGGGCAACACCGTCGACCAGAAGCTGGTGTCGCTTGGACCGACCGACGGCGACCTGATTTCCGTGACCTCGGGCATCTCCGAGACCGACCAGGTGATCACGGGCAATCTGCAGAAGATCGGACCCGGAATGCCGGTTTCTCCCTTGCCGCAACCGAAACCGGCCAGCTGATAACCGCCATCAGTTTCCGGTCCGACGGCGCCCTCGACTCCCACGTCGTGGGCGCCGTTTTGTTATGAAGTGTCAGACGGCTCCCGGCGACTCTATGCCTGGCTTCGCCGCATTGCCTGCAAGCAGCGCGACCAGGCCGGCGATGTCGGCGCGCTCGGCCTTGGCCGGCAGCATGAAGGCGCAATAGGGCTGACCGAGGCGGACCGAGACGGAAGACAGCGCGATCAATCGGCCCGCTTCGAGATCGGCGTTCGCCATCACCTTCTGTCCCAAAGCTATCCCCAGCCCCAGCCGCGCGCCGGCGATCGCCAGGCTGGAGAGACCGACGCGGCGGCCATGGGAAGGATCGGGCGCGCGGTTGCCGCCGGCGGCGGCGAACCAGTCCGCCCAGCTGGGATGCGAGGCATAGTTAGGCCCCCAGTTGGTGTGGATGAAATGGCTCTCATGCACATCGGCGAGGCCGGACGACCCGTTCCCGTAGCGCTGCCAGAAATCAGGCGATGCGACCGGCAGCACCTCGTCATGAACGAGCCTGACCATCTTCAGCGCGGGATAGTGATAATCGCCATAGGAGATGCGAAGGTCGATGTTCTGGCGCACGACATCGACAGGATCGTCCTCGACCCGGACATCGATCGACATTTGCGGAAAGCCGTCGAGCAGCACGGCCAATCGCGGCGCGAGCCAAAGCTCGGCCAGCGAGAACGGCACGCTCACCACGAGGCGCGTGCGCAGGCCGCCCTCCAGCATGCGCCGGCCGACCGCCGCGATCTCGCCCAGCGCATGTGCCGTCTGCGGATAGATGGCGTGGCCGGCATCGGTCAGCGCGATGCGGTTTCCGTTGCGCACGAAGAGCTGCTTGCCGAACCAGTCCTCCAGGTTGCGGATCTGCTGGCTGACCGCAGCCGAGGAGACGCCGAGCTCGCTCGCGGCAAGCGTGAAGGAACCGGCGCGCGCCGCCACCTCGAAGGCCCGCATCGCATTCAATGGCGGAAGCTTTTCCACGCGCTGTTGTCCTCGAAAGATTTTCTTGAGAGAGCCTAACAATTTTCCAGGTTGCCGCAAAGATTTCCTTGCGGTGTAGTGACCTCGGATTTTGGAGGACGCTATGATCGAAACCATTCTCGACCTGGACCGCTACCCGCTGAACCGCGAAGCCAGTGCCGAATGGCAGCGGCTGGTTGACGATTCGAAGGCCGCGCTAGCGGCAAACGGCATGTTCAATCTCGAAGGGTTCCTGCGCCCCGGCGTCGCCGAGAAGGCCGTCGCGGAAATCCGCCCGGTGATGGACACGCGCTCGCATGTCCACAAGCGCATGCATAATATCTACTTCAAGCCGTCGATCCCGGAACTCGCCCCCGACCATCCGGCGCTGCGCAAGGTCGAGACGATCAGCCATACGGTCTGCGCCGATCAGATGCCCGGCAGCACGATTTTGTCGATCTACGAATACGAGCCGCTGGCGCGGTTCCTGGCAGCGGCGATGGACAAGCCGCAGTTGCATGTCATGCAGGATCCGCTCGCCCGCGCCAATGTCATGGGCTACCGCGCCGGCGAAGCGCTCAACTGGCATTTCGACCGCTCCGAATTCACCACGACGCTTTTGCTGCAGGCGCCCGAGCGCGGCGGCGACTTCGAATACCGCACCGACCTGCGCTCGGATGACGATCCGAATTATGATGGCGTCGCCAAGCTGCTCGAAGGGCGCGATCCCGAGGCAAAAATCCTACGCATCAAGGCCGGCACGTTGAACGTCTTCCGCGGCAAGAACACCGCGCATCGCGTTACCACGGTCGAGGGCAATCGCGAGCGCATGATCGCGGTGTTCTCCTACTACGAACGTCCCGGCGTGATGTTCACCGACGAAGAGAGGATCGGCTTCTACGGCCGCGCCGCCTGAGGACGACCTATCCAAATGCTCGTGGGATTCGGCTGTTGCTAGATTGTCGACAATCTGCTTGTCTTGCAGGGTTTCCTGCTGGGAGTCGACCTATGGCAAAGCTGGATTTCCGTCCGATTGCGGATACGACGCGCAGGGCGGAGATCGTCGCCCTGCTCAGGCGCGCCATCCTGACGGGACAGCTGGAACCGGGGCAGAAGCTTAACGAGCTCAGGATTTCCGAGCAGATGCGGGTAAGCCGCGCGCCGCTGCGGGAGGCCATGCGCGAGCTGGTGCAGGAAGGCATCCTGACCAGCATTCCCTATGCCGGGACCTTCGTCATCGACGTCACCGCCAAGGACATCATCGACGCCTATTCGTTCAACAAAGTCCTCGATGAATTTGCCATCGAGCTTGCCTGGCCGCAGCGCGACCCACGCTTCTTCGACGAACTGGACCGCCGCCACGGGGCGGTGAAGCAGGCAACGCGCGCGGTGGACACCACGCGCCAGATCGAGACGGCGCTGCAGCTGCATGGGCTGATCTACGAGTGGGCCGACAATTCGGTGCTGCTCGAGACCTGGCAGCGGCTGACGAACCGGCTGCAGATGTACTTCGCCCTGCATCAGCGGGCGCGCAACGAACCGGTGCCGGCCGAGGACGTGCACGAAACCTATGTGGCGCTGCTTAAAGGCGCCGACATGCGAGCCGCCCAGCGCCATGCGCGCGAGCATATCGACCTCGATTTCGAGGAGCTGCTTTCCTACGCGCGCGGCCTCGAAAAGCGCGCATCGAAGAACTGACAGACGGACAGCGAAGTGAAGATCGAGAGCATCAAGGCCTATCACGTCGTCCAGCCCTTTGTGGATGGGCCTTACCGCATGTCCAAGGGACGCGTCGCGGACTGCTTCGAAGCGGTGATCGTCGCCATCACCTCCGACAGCGGCGTGACCGGCTGGGGCGAGATGGCACCGCTCGGCAATTTCTATTCAGCCGCGTTCCCGGCGGGAGCGCGTGCGGGCGTGCCGGAGATCGCGCCGCATCTCATCGGCCAGGATCCGCGCGGGCTGGCCAGCATCGGCCGGCTGATGGACACGGTGTTCAAAGGCCACCCCTACATCAAATCCGCGCTCGACATGGCGTGCTGGGATCTCGCCGCACGCGCAGCCGACCTGCCGCTGGTGACCATGCTCGGCGGCCGCGAGAGCGATATGGCGGAGACCTACCGGGTCGTCACCCACGGCACGCCCGATCAGATGGCGGCATTGGCCAAGCGGATCATTTCCGAAGGCTGCCGGCGCCTGCAGGTCAAGGTCGGCGGCAATGTGCATGACGACATCGAGCGGGTAACGGCCGTGGCCTCGGCGGTTCCTAAAGGCACGGTGATCTTCTGCGACGCCAATGCCGGCTGGACGCCGTACCAGGCGCGTCAGTTCGCCGACGCCACGCGGTCCATCGACTACACGTTCGAGCAGCCCTGCACGACACTGGATGAGAACATGTCGGTGCGCCGCATGCTCGACAAGCCGATGGTACTCGACGAATCCGTCACGTCGCTGAGCGAAACGCTGGAAATCCACCGTCGCGGGGCCGCCGACGGCCTGACGCTGAAGATCTCGCGGCTGGGCGGCGTGACGCAGACACGGCTGATCCGCGACGTCGCCGTTGATCTCGGCTTCGTGATTACGGTGGAAGACACCGGAGGCGCCGAGATCGACACCGCCGCAATGGCGCATCTGTCGCTGTCGACGCCGGCGGAGCGACGGCTGCACGCCATCGCCTTCCACGAATGGGTCACGGTGCGCACCGCAAAGAACGCGCCACCGGTGACCGGCAGCCATATGGGCGTTCCCGACGGCCCCGGCCTCGGCATCGACGTGGACCCCGGCCTGCTCGGCGAACCCTTCTTCGAGATCGGTTGACATGAAGATCAGGCGCGTCAAGGCAACTCCGATCAACTACAGGCTTGAGGCCCCTTATGTCTGGGTCTTCGGCGAGCTCGACGGCTTCTCGCCGACCATCGTCGAGGTGGAGACCGAGGACGGGCTTGTCGGCATCGGCGAGGCGCCGACGCCGGGCGCGGCGGCCGTCATCAACGACGTGCTGGCTCCGAGACTCATTGGGCGTGATGCCTTCGACATCGCCGGCGCGGAGGAAGTCTGCCTGCCGTTCTGGAGCGGCGTGCAGTCGATCAACGACCGCACCCGCATCATGGCCTTCGGCGCCATCGAGATGGCGTTGTGGGACCTTCGTGGGAAGGCCTGGAAGCAGCCGCTCTATCAGTTGCTTGGCGGCGCGGTGCGCAAGGACATCCCCTTCACCGATTATTTCTCGCTGCGGGGCGATGGAGCCAAGGTGAAAGGCGAGAAGACGCCGGAAGAAGTCGCCGACTACTGCGTCGAGCTCAGCGAGCGGCACGGCACGAGCTTCTTCGAAGGCAAGTTCTCGACGCAGGACCCGAAGGTCTCGATGAAGATAGTCGAGCTGATCCGCAGGAAGCTCGGCGAGGACGTGATGATCCGCGTCGATTCCAACCAGGCCTACTCGCTGGCCACCGCCCGCCAATTGGCACGGCCGCTGGAAGAACTCGGCGTCCGCAACTGGGAGGATCCGGTAGCGACCATCGAGGAAATGCGCGAATTGCGCCGGCATAGCTCGATCCCATTCTCGACCCATAACATCGACATTGGGCGGGCCATGGAGCTGAAGGTGCCGGATGCCTTCGTCGGCAACCCGACGGCGCATGGCGGCATCAACCGCATGCTGCGCTTCGTCGGCGCCTGCGAGCATGCCGGCATCGACTACTGGTGCTACAGCGGCGACACCGGCATCGGCAGCGCCTGCTACCTGCATCTTTGCGCCGCGCTCGGCTGGATCAGGGAGCCCAACCAGTCGCTGTTTCGCATGCAGCCGATGGACATCATCGAGGAAGGCCCGTTTTCGCCGAGGAACAATGTTGTGCCGGTGCCGGAAGGCCACGGCCTCGGGGTCACGCTTTCTCAGCAACGGCTTGCCGCCTGCCATCGCGATTTCGTCGAAAACGGCCCCTGCAACAAATATCACGACCCGGAAAAGCCCGGGACCTACCGCAGACTGCCGCTGAATTAGGAGGATGTCGAAAAGCTAGCAGGACTTATCCGGAAAAAGGCGGCCACAAGTCGCCTGACCGACAGACAATTCATCAAGAAAATCTGACTTTTCCGTCACAACCAGCGGATGGATCGGTCGGAGCCGCATGCTACTGTATATCGACCGATACTGATGTGTGCCGGGACAGGAGAACTCCACGGAACTCATCATTTGGAATGCACTCGCCAACCACAACAACTGGGGAAAGGGCATAGACCCATGAGCAAGAACTATCGCATTCTCGATCTGCTGCGGCGTGGCCGCACGCCCCTCGAAAACCATCTGATCGACGGCCTTGTCGACGGCCGCATCAGTCGCCGCGAATTCGTGCGCCACGGCAGCCTGCTCGGCCTGTCGCTGCCGCTGCTCGGCCGCATCGGCATGGCGGCCGGCTTCGGCGCCGCGCCCTCGCTCGCGCGCGCCGCAGGTGCTGCCGGCGGCACCATCCGCGTCGGCAGCAGCGTGCCGGCCGCGGCGATCGACCCTGTCACCATCGCCGATGCCGGTGGCCTTGTCGTGATGCAGCAGGTGGCCGAATTTCTGTGCGTCGACGGCCCGGACCTCGTGCTGAAGCCGGCGCTGGCGGAAAGCTGGGCGCCAAACAAGGACGGCACGGTGTGGACCTTCAAGCTGCGCAAGGGCGTGAAATTCCATTCCGGCGGCGAGATGAAGGCCGAGGACGTGGTGGCCAGCATCGACAGGCTCGCCGACCCGGCGAACTCTTCCAACGCGCTGTCGGTGTTCACCGGCATTCTTCAGAAGGGAAACACCAGGAAGGTCGACGACTACACGGTCGAATTCCATCTCGACGCGCCGAACGGCAATTTCCCCTACATGGTGTCTTCGGACAACTACAACGCAGTCATCATCCCGGCGAGCTACAAGGGCGGTTACGAACAGAGCTTCGACGGCACCGGACCGTTCAAGCTGGAGAAGTACACACCCAAGGTCGGCGCCTCTTTCGTTCGCAATGACGACTATTGGGGCGACAAGGCCCTGCCGGACCGCACCGAGTTCACCTTCTTCACCGACATCCAGCCGCAGATCCTGGCGCTGCAGGGCGGCCAGATCGACATCATCAACCAGATGCCCGTGCTGGCGGGCGTTGCCCTCCTCAACGATCCGAATTTCGCGATCATCAGCCTGAAATCGTCCGCGCATCAGCAGCTGCATATGCACTGCGATGAGGGCCCGACGAAGGACGCGCGTGTTCGCCGCGCCATCGCGCTCTGCCTCGACCGCGAGAAACTCGCCGCCGGCCTGATGAAGGGACGCTCGGCGCTCGGCAACGACAGCCCGTTCGCCCCCGTCTACCCCTCGACCGACACCAGCGTGCCGCAGCGCAAGCAGGACATCGCCCAGGCCAAGCAGCTGATGGAAGCGGCCGGGCTCGCCCAGGGCTTCAAGATGACCCTCACCACCGAGCGCTATCTCGAAATCCCGGAATACGCCCAGCTTATCCAGAACTGGGTCAAGGAAATCGGCATCGAGCTCGAGCTCAACATCCTCGACCAGGGCGCATATTACGGCGACGCCGTGTTCGGCAAGTCGAACTGGCTGGATTCGGCGATGGGCATCACCGACTACGGCCACCGCGGCGTTCCCAATGTCTATCTGGCGGCACCCTTGAAGAGCGACGGCACCTGGAATGCCGCCCACTTCAAAAACAAGGACTACGATCAGATGGCGGCGAGCTATATCGCGGCCCTCGACCTCGAGGCGCAAAAGGCCACCGCCGGTAAGATCCAGAAGCTGCTGCTCGAGGAAACGCCGGTGGTCTTCGGCTATTTCTACGATTACCTGACGGCGACGGCGAAAGGCGTTACGGGCGTGCAGCCCACCGCCATGTCGCAGCTTTTCCTCGACAAGGCGTCGAAGGCCTGACGAGAGCGAACAAGCATATCCGCGACAGCCGGCTCTCCACGGGGAGCCGGCTCCAATAGGAGTATTCGCCATCCTCGTCTTCCTCGTCCGGCGCCTGGCCCTGTCGCTCGTCACGCTGTTCCTGCTCAGCGTCATGGTGTTCCTCGGCGGCCAGGTGCTGCCCGGCAATGTCGGGCGGGCCATATTGGGGCCGTTCGCCGACCAGCGCGCGGTAGATGCGCTCAACCATTCGCTCGGTGTCGACCGCCCGCTGCTCGTCCAGTACGGCACCTGGATCTGGAATTTCCTGCATGGCGACATGGGCACGTCCTACATTTTCCGCGCGCCGGTCGCCCCCTTCGTCATCGATGCGTTGGGCAATTCGCTGAAGCTGGCATTGATCGCCTTTGTGCTGGTGGTGCCGATCGGCATCCTGGGCGGCGTCATCGCCGCGCTCAACCTCAACCGGCCGCTCGACCGCATCATCAGCCTTGGCGGCCTGTCGGTCACGGTGCTGCCCGAATTCGTCACCGGCATCATCCTGATCCTGATCTTCGGGGTGTGGCTGCGCTGGCTGCCGATCGCCGCTGCGTGGCCGAAAGGGGCCGGCTTCTTCACTCAGATCTATTACCTTATCCTGCCTTCACTGCCGCTGTTCCTGGTGCTGTTCGGCTACATTGCCCGCATGGCGCGGTCCGGCATGATCGAGGCGCTCGATTCCGACTATACGCGCACCGCCGTGCTCAAGGGCCTGCCATGGCGCACGGTGATCTGGCGGCACGTGCTGCGCAACGCGCTGTTGCCAACCATCACTGTGATCGCCACCCAGACGGGCTATCTCATCGGCGGACTGGTCGTGATCGAGACGCTGTTCCGCTACCAGGGCATCGGCTCGCTGATCTTCACCGCCGCGCGCGGCAAGGATTTCCCGATGCTGGAGGCCGGAATCCTCACCATCGGCATCGTCTATGCGGTGGCGACCCTGGTCGCCGACTTCCTTTATTCCGTGCTCAATCCGCGCATCCGCCTGGGGGCAGAACAATGAGCGCAACGGACAGCCCACCCCTCCCCGCCGTCCCCGATGCTGTTGCCCAGCGCAGCCCCTGGGGCGAGGTGCTGCATACACTCCTGAGATCCCCCACGTTCCTGACCGGCCTGGGCATACTGCTGTTCTGGGTCATCTGCGCACTGTTGGGCGAACATTTCGTGCCCTACGATCCTCTCGACGCGGACATCATCAACACGCTTGCGCCACCATCGGCCGACCACTGGTTCGGCACCGACCAGCTCGGCCGCGACGTCTTCTCGCGCGTCATCGTCGGCTCGCGCGACATCCTGACGGTGGCGCCGCTGGCGACGATCCTGGCAACCATCGCCGGGACGGCGCTCGGCCTCGTTATCGGTTATTTCCGCGGCATCGTCGACGACATCGTCAGCCGGGTGCTCGAAGCCTTCATGGCGATCCCGGTGGTCATCATCGCGCTGCTTGCGATCGTCGCGCTCGGCACGTCCAAGATCACCGTTATCGTCGTCATCGGCCTGAGCTTCGCGCCGATCATCGCGCGCACGGTGCGCTCTGCGGTGCTGGCCGAACGCGAGCTCGACTATGTCGCGGCGGCCAAGCTGCGCCACGAAGGCGCGCTGCATACCATGTTCGTCGAAATCCTGCCCAACGTCATTCCGCCGATCCTGGTGGAGACCACGGTGCGGCTTGGCTATGCCATCTTCGCGGTGGCAACACTCTCCTTCATGGGTTTCGGCATCCAGCCGCCCTCGCCCGACTGGGGCCTGTCGATCTCCTCCAATTACGGCATGATCGGGGGCGGCTTCTGGTGGACGGTGCTGTTCGACGCGTTGGCCATCGCCTCGCTGGTGATCGGCGTCAATCTGGTGGCCGACGGCGTCCACGGAGCGTTCAATGACTGACCCCGGGCAAGCAACCAACGCCCTTGAGCTGAAGGACCTTTCGGTCGCCTATCGGGTCGGCCGCCGCGACCGCGCGGTGCTGCGCAATCTCAACCTGACCATCAAGGCTGGCGAAGCCTATGGGCTGGTCGGCGAATCCGGCTGCGGCAAATCCACGGTGGCGCTCTCGGTGGTGCGCTATTTGCCGCGCAATGGTTCCATCACCGGCGGGTCGATCGCGCTCGACGGCAAGGACGTCATGAAGCTCGACGCGGAAGCGCTGCGGCGCGCTCGCGCGGACAGCGTGTCGATGGTGTATCAGGATCCCGGCAAGGCGCTGAACCCATCGCTGCGCATCGGCCGCCAGCTGACGGAGATCTTCGAGCTTGCGGGCACCACCGGGCAGGCGGCCGAAGACAAGGCGCTCGCCATGCTGAACCGGGTGCGCATCTCCGATCCAGCCAGCGTCATGCAGCGCTATCCGCATCAGCTCTCCGGCGGCATGCAGCAGCGTGTGGCGATCGCCATGGCGCTCGCCAATGACCCTTCGATGCTGATCCTGGACGAGCCGACGACCGGCCTCGATGCCACGGTGGAAGCCGAGGTGCTCGATCTGATCGGCCAGTTGCGGCGCGAGCTGTCGGCCTCGATCCTGTTCATCAGCCACAACCTCGCCGTGGTCTCCAACATGTGCGACCGCGTCGGCGTGCTCTATGCCGGCATGCTGGTCGAGGAAGGCTCGACCAAGGACGTCTTCAACGACCCGCGCCATCCTTACACGGTGGCGCTATTGCGCTGCCTGCCGCGCGGCGGCCAGCGCAAGGACCAGGACCGGCTCGACACCATCCCCGGCTTCCTGCCCGGCATCGGCGCCACTATTGTCGGCTGCGCCTTCGCCGAACGCTGCGCTTTGGCTACCGAACGCTGCCGCGCCGAGCCGCCACCGCTCTATGAACTTGGCGACGGGCGGCTGTCGCGCTGCCACTACCACGACAAGGCGCAGTCGCTGCCGCGCGCCACGCCTGCCGAGATCCCTGCCGTCGCACCGAAGCGGGCGCCGCCGGTGCTGCAGGTCGAAGGGCTGAACAAGACCTATGCCAGCCACGGCCGTCCGCTGAGGGCGGTGAAGGATGTCTCGGTCAGCCTGCGGCCCGGCGAGACGCTCGGCCTGGTCGGCGAATCCGGCAGCGGCAAGACGACCTTCGCCAGGCTCCTGCTCGGCCTTGTCCCGCCCGACGAAGGCGGCTCGATCGAGCTCGATGGCAAGAAGCTGGCGCCACGGCTTGCCAGCCGCTCGGAGGACCAGGTCAAGGCGGTGCAGATCGTCTTCCAGAATCCGGACTCCGCGCTCAACCGCTCGCATTCGATCCGGCATATCCTCAGCCGCGCCCTGAAGCGTCTGGGCGGCCTCAGTGGCAAGGCGCTGGACACGAGGCTTGAAGAGCTGGTCCGTTCTGTCCGGCTCACCGACCGGCATCTGGCGGTCAAGCCGCGCCAGCTATCCGGCGGTTTGAAGCAGCGCGTTGCGATCGCGCGCGCCTTCGCCGGCGATCCACGCATCGTGGTCTGCGACGAGCCGACCTCGGCGCTCGACGTTTCGGTGCAGGCGGCGATCCTCAACCTCTTGGCCGACCTGCAGTCGAAGCAGGATGTGAGCTACATCTTCATCTCGCACGACCTTGGAGTGGTGCGCTATCTCTCCGACAAGATCGCCGTGCTCTATCTCGGCCGCATCATGGAGTTCGGGCCATCGGAAGCGGTCTTCTCCGGCCCGCATCATCCCTATACGGAAGCGCTGCTGTCGGCCGTTCCAAAACTCGACCGGACGGAGAGCTCGCGCATCCGCCTCGACGGCGAAATCCCGAGCGCGGCCAACCCGCCGACGGGCTGCGTCTTCCACACCAGATGCCCACGCAAGATCGGCGCCATCTGCGAGACGCAGGAGCCGGAGCTTTCCGAGGCCGAACCCGGACACACGATCCGCTGCCACATCCCCTACGCGGAGCTGGCAAGGCTGCAAAAGCCAAAGACAATGGAGCCGGCGTGAGCCTGGTCAGAACGCCGCCTCGCTAAAGCGCGACGCGATCTGTCAGATCGCTCTATGCGCTTTAGATTCTTGATTACGCATGGCTCTCCGCGAAGGCTTGGTCGTTCGACAGGTTCCTGGCGAGCATACGCAGGCCCGTGAGCGCAACGTCGATAGCATCGGAAGATACAGGGTTTTCCGGGTAAGCAAGATAGATCGGGCGCTGATGACGCCGAGCGCATCAAGGGCCTCGTGTGCTTTCATCACGAGTTGGTCGACAAGGTCCTGGTCGACGGCGTGGATATCCCGAAGAAAGCGACGGCGGCATCGGACGGATATTTCTGAACCTCGATGCCTCCGGCTGCCAGATCAGGCCGCTTGATCGACGCGCCATTCAGCGCATACCTTCCCGCAATCAGGGAGGGTGCGATGGATCTTTTTAAACTGGACGGCGGCGTGGCGCTGGTGACGGGCGCCGGCAGCGGCATTGGCCAGGCGATCGCGATCGGGCTAGCCGAGGCCGGCGCCGATGTCGCCTGTTTCGGTCATACCTCGAACGGCGGCCTGGAGCAGACTGCCGACAAGATCAAGACACTCGGCCGCAAGGCGCTGGTGCTAACGGGCAGCGTGACGTCCGAAGCCGACCTGGCCACGGCTATCGATCGGCTCGAAGCCGAACTCGGCGCGCTGACCGTCGCCGTCAACAATGCCGGCATTGCCGGATCGGAACCGGCCGAGACCATGCCGTTGGAAAAATGGCGCAAGGTGCACGAGGTCAATGTCGCGGGCGTGTTCCTGTCCTGTCAGGCTGAGGCGCGCGTCATGCTTCCTCGACGAGCGGGCTCCATCATCAACATCGCCTCGATGTCGGGCACCATCGTCAACCGGGGGCTGACGCAGGCGCATTACAACTCCTCAAAAGCCGCCGTCATCCACATGTCGAAGAGCCTTGCCATGGAATGGGCGGACCGTGGCCTGCGCGTCAATGTCGTCAGTCCGGGCTACACGCTGACGCCGATGAACAAGCGGCCCGAAGTAGCGGAGGAAATAAAGATCTTCAAGCGCGACACGCCGATGGGGCGCATGGCGGCGCCGGAGGAGATGGTCGGTCCGACCGTGTTCCTGGCCAGCCGCGCGTCCAGCTTCGTCACCGGCCTCGACCTGATCGTCGATGGCGGCTACGTCTGCTGGTAGACCGATGGGGTGCCCCGCGGGACACCCATCTTGCCGACTTGACGAATGTGAGCGGAGGCGCGCCGTCCTACTCGGCCGCGACGCCTTTCACTTCGAGATAGCTCTCCATTGAATCGTCCAGCGCCTGCAGCCACGGGGTGTGGTGCAGCGGCGCCATGGTGCCGGTCATCAGCGAGCGGTAGGCGTTGTCGCGGAAGGTCATGATGTTTTCCATCTTGTGGTGCTCCCACTCCATGAAGGTGTGGTTGACCGCCTCGACGTCGAAGCCCGGATAGTCGGTCTGGTCCATCAGCTCCTTGGTGTAGTCGCCCTGAAACCAGATCATCTGCTCGGCGTCTTCCAGCGTCTCCTCGCGGGCCCGCCACTTGGCGCTGTGCTCGGCCATCGCCTCTGGCGACGGCAGCTTGATGCGGCCCATCATGACGTCGCGCGCGTACCAGGCCTGAGCGTCGAACATGTTGAAGGTGTAGAACTGGTCCTGCATGCCGATGTAGAACAGTTTCGGATTCTTCTCCCAGACGACGCCCTCGTAGAGACCCAGCGGCCACATGCGGTTGGTGGTCTTCAGCTTTAGGTCGTCGGTAAGGAAGGGGAAGGAGTGCAGATAGCCGGTGCACAGGATGATGGCGTCGACATCCTTGGTGGTGCCGTCCTGGAAATGCGCCGTCTTGCCGACGACCTTCTGCAGCAGCGGTACTTCCTTCCAGTTGTCCGGCCATTTGAAGCCCATCGGCTTGGAACGGTAGCTGGTGGTGATCGATTTGGCGCCGTATTTGTAGCACTGCGAACCGATGTCCTCGGCCGAATAGGAACGGCCAATGATCAGGATGTCCTTGCCCTTGAACTCCATGGCATCGCGGAAGTCGTGGCTGTGAAGGATGCGGCCGTTGAAGGTGGAAAAGCCCTCGAAATAGGGCACGTTGGGCACGGAGAAATGGCCGGAGGCGACGACGACATTGTCGAACTCTTCCGAGTAGGTGACATCATTGGTGCGGTCATGCGCGGTGACGGTGAACTTCCCGGTCTCGTCCGAGTAGGTGACCATGCGCACGGGCGTGTTGAACCGCACCCATTTGCGCACCCCGGATTTCTCGACGCGGCCCTTGATATAGTCCCACAAAACGGCGCGCGGCGGATAGGAGGCGATCGGCCGGCCGAAATGCTCCTCAAAGGTATAGTCGGCGAATTCGAGACATTCCTTCGGGCCGTTCGACCACAGATAGCGGTACATCGAGCCATGCACCGGGTCGCCATGCTCGTCGAGACCGGTGCGCCAAGTGTAGTTCCACAGCCCGCCCCAGTCGCTCTGCTTCTCGAAGCAGACGATTTCCGGGATCTCGGCGCCCTTGTCGGCAGCCGACTTGAAGGCCCTAAGCTGCGCCAGGCCGGATGGCCCAGCTCCGATGACGGCAACGCGACTTTTCATGGCGGGTCTCCCGTTCTCATTTCCCCAGCGAAACAAATTTCACTCTCAGTAGAGTAATTGGCCCTTCTACGCTGTCAACTGGCCTTGCGCCGAAACAGCCTTGCGCCGAGGTAACTTTCTGCGAGGAACGGTTGGGGCGAGGCGCGGCAGAAAACGGCCCTAATCCGCCACAAGGGCTTGGCGCACCCGTTGCGCTCCTGTATCGGCAATGAATATGTTCACCTAGAGTGAAATAATAGGCAGATTCTCACGGGAGACGACATGACAAAAAAGACTTCCGATCCCAAGCCTAGTCGGAGCCCTGTGGCGGTCAAGACCAAGCCATCGCTGAAGAGCATTGGCCCGAACGGGCGCACGATCCGCACGCCGCTGACGCAGGATCCGCACGCCATCCGCGACACGCGCGAAAAGGTACTCGAAGTGGCGATCGGCCATGAGGTGCGGGCGTTCCGCAAGAAGCTCGGTATCACCGTCGCCGATCTCGCCGCAGCCACCGACATCTCGCTCGGCATGCTGTCGAAAATCGAGAACGGCATCACCTCGCCGTCGCTGACGACGCTGCAAGCGCTATCGCGGGCGCTGGGCGTTCCGGTGACCGCTTTCTTTCGTCGTTTCGAGGAAGAGCACAGCGCCGTCTTTGTCAAGGCGGGCGAAGGCGTCGATGTCGAGCGTCGCGGCACGCGCGCCGGCCACCAGTACAATCTGCTGGGCCATATCGGCGCCAACACCAGCGGCGTCGTGGTCGAGCCCTATCTCATCACGCTGACCGAGAATTCGGACGTGTTCCCGACCTTCCAGCATGCGGGCATGGAGTTCCTCTACATGCTCGAAGGCGAGGTCGTTTACCGGCACGGCAACAACCTCTACCCGATGAAGCCGGGCGACAGCCTGTTCTTCGATGCCGACGCGCCGCACGGGCCGGAAGAGCTGACGCAGCTGCCGATGCGGTATCTGTCGATCATCTGCTATCCGCAGAACAGCGCTGGATGATTGGCTGGTCTCCTCCTTACCGCGCTTCGTCGTTCTAGGGCGAAGCAAGGAGCGAAGCGACGCGCGCAGACCCTAGAATCCATGCCGTGACGCTAAAGCGTTGCAATGGTTACGGAATTCCGCGCCGTTGCACCCTGCGCCCGAGGTCGCGGCAAGGATACTCGGGTCAAGCCCGAGTATGAGGACGTCACGTGGGTTTCGGCCAATGTCCAACGTCGGCGCCGAGGGCGCCAAGGCGGAAATCAGCGGTTCAATCCGGCCCAAACCCCGGGCTGGTCGGACTGCCGTCGTCGAGCTTTGAGAGCCACTCCACCAACGTCGGCCTGTACCGCGTCAGGCCCTTGTAGGTGGCAAGTTCTTCCGGCAGGTCGCGGATGACGCGGTGCAGTCGGCGCGCCCATTTCGGCTGGGTGACCAGCTCGTCCATCTTGATCAGGTAGCAGCGGATCGGGAAGACGATGGCGTTGGAGCGCGGCAGCCGCCAGAAGCTTTGCAATTCGACCCGCAGATGCACTTTCTGGCCGACATTCTCGGGCGTGATCGTGGCGCGGTCCGGGCCCCATTTGTGATAATTCTCGGGGCTGGTGTCGAGCCGCGGATTGATGGTCATCGTCCAGTTGAGACGCCTGGCCGGCTTGCCCTGCTGAATGTTCGTGAGAAACTTCAGCGCGCGGGTGAAGATGCCCTTCTCGTGCGCCAGCGGCACCGGCGCATGCCACTCGAAGAAGTTCATGCCGATGTCGAAATCGAGCGACCAGTCGGCCTGGGTGGTGACCATGCCGGCGTCCATCCACAGATTGCCGTCGCGCTGGTCGAGAATGCAGAAATCGCCCTGACTCTGGCGGGTGATGTATTCCATCGGCCCGTAGGGCAGCGTCGAGGTGTCGCCGAAGGTGAAGGTGTCGTCGATGCCGAGCGGCCGGTTGATCCAGCGCCAGCGGTCGCCGTTTCGCTCCAACGTGAAATGCTCCGGATAGCCGAGTGCCTGCTGCTCCATCAGAAGCTCGAGCAGGTCCCAACCGGCTAAAGTCATGTGCGGCAGCGACTGGCAGCGCAGCGGGTCCTCGGCAAGCACCAACGCGCGATCCTGCATCTCGGCGACATAGTGCTCGTCGACATCGATCAGGTTTTCCAGCACGCTGCCTTTCGGGCCGACGACATGCGGCTCGATGTTGACCGCGTACATGTAGGCGTCTTCATTGAACGGGAACGGAAAGCGCCTGATGTGCTCAGGGCTGTTCCTGAAGGTGTAGTCGTCGCGAAAGGTTTCCTTGCGAAAGGTGATGCCCATTGACGCCTCCTATCTTTCCAGGACCAGCGACTTGCCCTCGAAGCGCGAGACGCAAGGCATGATCTTGCAGCCGGAACGGTGGTCTTCCTCGCTCAGCCAGTGATCGTTATGGATGAACTTGCCGTCGTAGGAGATCACATTGGTCTCACACTGGCCGCAGACACCGCCGCGGCAGAGATAGGGCGGATCGACGCCGGCCGCCTCGATCGCCTCGAGCAGGCTCTGCTGCTCGCCGACGCGAATCGTCGTGTCGCTGATTGCCAAGGTCACGTCGAAGGGCGCGCCTGGCTGGGGCGCGGCGAAGTGCTCGAAATGCACCGTCTCCGGCGGCCAGCCGAGCGCCGCCGCTCGGTCGCGCACCCAGTTGATCATGCCGGCCGGGCCGCAGACATAGAGATGCGTGCCGAGCGGCTGCAAGGACAGGAGCCGGTCGAGATCGATGCGCTCTTCCCGGTCATCGTGATAGAGATGGACGCGGTTGCCATAGCGCTGCTGCAAGACATCGGCATAGGTGCCGAGCGAAGCAGTGCGGCAGGTGTAGTGCAGCTCGAAATTGCCGCCGGCACCCGCCAGTTGCGAGGTCTGCGCCATGAACGGCGTGATGCCGATGCCGCCGGCCAGCATCAGGTGCTTCTTCGCCCTGAGATCCAGAGAGAACAGGTTGACCGGATAGCTGATCACCATCTCCAGGCCGGGCTTGACCTGCCGGTGCATGAACAGCGAGCCGCCGCGGCCGACATCGTCGCGACGCACCGAGATCGTGTATTCGCGCGTATCGAGCGGCGAGCCCATCAGCGAATAGGGATTGAGCCTCGTGCGGTCGCCGTCGCGCATCTCGACCACGACATGGGCGCCGCCGGAGAAAGTCGGCAGCAACTCGCCATCGCGGCGACGGAAATGGAAGCGCGTGACCAGCTCGTTGACGGGGACGACATCGCTGACTACGACATCGAGCTTGGTGGTGCCGGTGCTCATGGGAAGGTCTCCTCCATCGGAGGAATCTCCGAGCGATCCTCGGCGTTGATGCACACGCCTTGGAAGGCGGCCAGGCGCCGCGAATAATGATCGCGCACGAGAAGCAGCAGGCCGCAATGCGAGCAGAGCGCCGGCTGCGTCGTCACATTCTCGGTGATGCCCTTGCAGTGCACGCATTGCATGCGGCGCGCCAGCGAGCCGCGATGCTCGGTCTGCATCGAGGTGTGGTCCATGCCGGCTTCGAGCGCCACCTGCATGGCCTGGCCGATCAGCCCCTCGGTGCCCGCAAGATAGAGACGCAATCCCATATGGGCGTTGGTCAGCGTCTGCTTAAGACGCGGCAGGAGGCTGGCGAAGGATGGCGACAGATGGAGTTGCGCCGGCTTCAATGCTTCCAGGGCCGCGATGTGCTTACCTTCCGGGCCTGGAATGAAGTCGATTTCCGCGCCGTCGAAAAAGCCGGGCGGAGCCTTGCCGGCCATATCAGTGATCGCCAGCGCGCCTTCAGCATCGGCGATGAAGAGATGATGCTTGCCGGGCTGCGGAGAGAGCGTTCCGTAAATGGGCCGGCTGATGATCGTCTTAGCTGCCATTCTACCTTAGATCAGTTGGAGCATGATCTTTTCCGAAAACCGGTTCCCACTTTTCGGGATCATGCTCTAGTGCCTCGAAAACCCTCCCCGTGATGCTGTCTCAGCCCTTGGCGGTGCGCTTGGTCTTCTTCGGATCGTCGAACGGCAAGGGCTGCGCCGTCGCCTTGATCGAGCCGCTCCTGTTGCGCACCTCGAGCTTGGTGTCCTTGACCGCGCAGTCGACGTCGAGGCGGGCGATGCCCATCGATTTCTCGACCAGCGGCGAATACATGGCGCAGGTGACCACGCCGACCTTCTTACCGTCGCGATAAACAGGCGCGCCTTCATCGGCCGGTTCCTTGCCGTCGAGCAGCATGCCATAGATCTTGAAGCGTTCCTTGCCCTTCAGCCGGTAGTGCTCCTCAGCGCCGCGGAAACCGGTCTTGCCGGGGCTGACGGTGAAGTCGAGGCCGAGCTCCCACAGCGTGTCGCCGGGGCCTTCGTTCTCAAACGGATATTTTTGCGAATTGTCGTAGGGGTAGAAGAGCAGGTAGCTCTCGACGCGCAGCATGTCGAGCGTGGTGAAGCGGCACGGGATGATGCCGGCGCTCTTGCCCTCCTCGAGGATCGTATCCCAGATCGTGCCGGCATCCTGGCCGCGGCAGAAGATCTCATAGCCGCGCTCGCCGGTGTAGCCGGTGCGCGAGATCATCACCGGGAAGCCGAAGAGCTGCGTCTGCATATGATGGAAGTAAGGAAGGTCGCGGATGCCGGGCACGTGCTTGGCGAGATAATCGACGGCGGTCGGCCCCTGCAGCGACAGGTCGTGCAGATTGTCGTCAAAGCGCAGCGATACATCGCGGCCCATGGCAGCGCGCTGCAACTCCTCATGGCCGGTGCCCGAGCCGTGCACGACCATCCACGAGTTCGGGCTGATGCGGTACAGGATGCAGTCGTCGGTGAATTTTCCCGCTTCGTTCAGCATGCAGGCATAGGCCGACTTGCCGGGATAGATCTTCTCCACATCGCGCGTCGTAGCGAGGTCGATGAGATGCGAGGCATGCGGCCCGGTGATGTGGACCTTCTTCAGGCCGGAGACATCCATCAGGCCGGCCTTGGTGCGGATCGCGACATATTCCTCGTTGGCGTCCTTGTCATAGGTCCAGGCGGTGCCCATGCCGCTCCAGTCCTCGAGCTTCGAGCCGAGCGCGCGATGGCGATCCGCCAGGGTCGAGAATCTCCAGGATGCCGTCATCCGATCGTCCTCCGTGCGATTAGGTCGCTTTAAGCGGTTGCTGTTCCCTGCTCCTGCTTGGTGGCGGAGCTTGCTCGAATATTGACCGCAAACGGCTAAGCCCTGCAATCCCCTTGAAGCAAATAATTTCATTGTCAGGCAAATTTCCTGCCCGTGGACAAACGCTTTGTGGCGCGCAAATCCGGCTTGACAATTTCGGGAATCGAGCGGAATCTATGAAAAAAATTTCACTCTGTTGAAAGAGTGGACGCCCGGTCGATTTCGGGGCCGGACGTCGCCAGAAGGGGAAAAACCGATGTCCGACCTGCAGCAGCGCATCGAAGCGCTGTACCGCTCCGACGTGCGTGGATCCGTGCTCCTGATTGTTTGCCTGTGGGCGACGATCCTCTTCGTCCTCCTGATGACCTGGGCCTACATCCCCGACAGCGGGATCAAGCTCGTGGTGGTGATCGCGGCTGCCGCGGTGCTGATCTTCAACACCGCCGCCATCCTGGCGATGCTCAACCACTACAAGGAAGACAAGGACTTCATCTACGGCCTCGACATCAAGAACGCCGACGCGGCTCGCAACCGCCAATCCTGAAGGGAGAACCCATGGCCCGTTATACCCCGCCGGAGCAGAGCAAGGCCGGACAGGTCTTCGACATCGCAGTCGTAGTGGTCGCCATCTTCGTGGCGCTCTGGCTGCCGCTGAAGCTCGGACTCGCCGGGGCGGCGAAGTCGATCGACCCGCTCGATGCCAAGACCTGGGACGCGCTCGGCCAGAACGCCACCATGGCCTCGATCTGGGAGAAGCTCGGCTACACGCCGGAGACGGCGCACGACATCATCCAGAACCGCTTCCACTACATTATCGACTGGCCGACGCTGATCATCATGGCGATCGTGCTGATCGCCTATTTCGTCTTCCTGTTCCGCGCCTCCGACAAGGAATATCGCGAGGTCATCAACGAGAAGTTCGACGACAAATAGCTCGGGGAAAACATCATGTGGATGGGATTGTCTTACGTTTGCTGGGGAATTGCGGCCGTGCTTGCGGCGTGGATGCTCTACGACTGGTTCAAGGTCGACACGACCTATTCCGAAGCCGTGCTGACGTCCTCGCGTGAGGGTGAGCTTGAAGCCGTATCCGAGAAACACCGGATCTGAGTGGGGACTGACGATGACCGCTGCGGTTGAAACGGGACTAACGACTACGATCCACGGCGACAGGGTCTCGCTGCTTCGGGTTCTGGGCCCCGCCCATGTCTGGGCACTCGGCGTCGGCATCGTGCTGGTCGGCGAGTTCACCGGCTGGAACTTCGCGGCCGACAAGGGCGGCGCGCTGGCCGCGCTGATCGTCTGTTGGATCGTCGGACTGCTCTACACCTCTGTCGCCATGATCGACTCGGAGGTGACGTCCACCGTAGCCGCCGCCGGCGGCCAGTACGCACAGGCCAAGCACATTGTCGGGCCGCTGATGGCCTTCAACGTCGCGCTGTTCCTGGTGTTTGCCTACACGATGCTGGAAGTGTCGGACGCGATCCTGCTTGGCGACACCATCGTCGCCAAGGCCGGGGTTGAAGGACTGACGCACAATTCCTTCATAGCGGCGACCATTGTCGTGCTGGCGTGGCTCAACTATCGCGGCGTGCTGATGACGCTCAACGTCAATTTCGTCATCACCGCCATCGCCTATATCTCGATCGTCATCCTGTTCTTCTCGGTGAGCCCGTGGACGCAAGGCGCGGTGCTGAAGCTCAACGAGTTGGTCACGCCCGGCAACGCGCTGCCCTATGGCTGGATCGGCGTCATCGCTGCCTTCCAGTTCGGCATCTGGTATTATCTCGGCATCGAGGGCACCACCCAGGCGGCCGAGGAAGTGCGCTCGCCGGCGCGCTCCCTGCCCTACGGCACCATGGCCGGCATGATCACGCTTCTGATCGCAGCGGCGATGACCTGGTATGTCTGCGCCTCGCTGATGCCCTGGGAGTATCTCGGGATTACTTATTACCCCCTTTGGGACGCCGGCAAGCTCACCGGCAGCCCGCTGCTGGAGAACCTTTTGTTCATCGCGACGCTGCTCGCCGCACTTGCCTCGGCCAATGGCTGCATCAACGACGCGGCGCGTGCCTGGTTCTCGCTCGGCCGCGACCGTTACCTGCCGAGCTGGTTCTCCGCCGTGCATCCGAGATACCGCACGCCTTATCGCTCCATCCTGTTCCTGCTGCCGATCGCGCTGGCCTTCGCCTTCATCGCCGACCTCAACCAGGCGATCACCTTCTCGATCCTGTCGGGCGTGCTTCAGTACACTTTCATGAGCATCAACATCATGATGTTCCGCAAGAAGTGGCCCCTGGGCTCGATCCGCCGGGGCTACACGCATCCCTTCCATCCGCTGCCGGCGATCGTCCTGTTCTGCCTGTGCATGGTCACTTTCTTCGCCATCTTCCTGGGCTTCGGCTCGCAGCTGATCGCGATGACTATCTTCTATTTCCTGATCTCGCTGTGGTTCCACTTCTACCGCTACAAGTTCGTACGGCGCGGCGACCAGTTCTCGATGCCGTGGCCGAAGCCGCAGGGTTATTGAGTGGAGTGAAGGCCCGCCTGTCGCCGGCGGGCCATGGCGTGTCGAAATGTCGGAATTGACGTCAGTATTGCTTGCCGGGTCGATCGCATTCGCGGTCGCTGTTCATATCGCCTGGCTGGCGCGCGCCAGCCGCAACAGGGCGAAGGCGGCCCTGGCCGCCGATATGGCGAGTATCCGCAGCGTCGTTCCCGATGCCGCCGATATCTCCGACGGCACCGCCGGCGTCGTTACCTGGGCCGGCTCTTGGAACGGCCAGCGCGTTCAGGTCCGCACCATCGTTGACACGCTGGCCACGCGAAAGCTGCCGACGCGCTGGCTCAGCGTTTCGGTCACCGAGCCGGTCGCGGTACGGGGTGTCTTCGACATGATGATGCGGCCAAATTCGGCGACGACATTCTCCAATTTCGACCATCTGCCACACACGCTGCCGAAGGTGCTCGGCTTTCCCGCCGACGCGGTGCTCAGGACGGACCGCAAAGGCGTCGCCTTTCCGCAGGATCTGATCGCCTCCCACATCGACATCTTTGCCGAAGGGCGCGCCAAGGAATTGCTGATCACGCCCAACGGCGTACGCATCGTGTGGCTGCTGGCCGAGGCCGAACGCGCACGCTATGGCGTGTTCCGGCAGGCCGCGTTCGGCGATGCCGGGCTCGATCCCGGCTTGATCGAACGACTGCTCGAGGCGGCCTCGGCGCTTCGCCAAGCCATCAACCGGCGCGAAAGGCAGGCGGCATGAGACTTCCTGTGTCAACCTGTTGTGAGCAAGGCGTTTGCGGCGGGGTGTTTTTGGGGATCGTAAGGGGTGCC
>NZ_JARTVT010000059.1:0-12278 GCF_029625685.1 Mesorhizobium sp. WSM4976 | reverse complement strand
GGGCGCGGCAATCGGCGACTTGAATCTCGTTCTGTGGCGATGGGGTCACGCTGCCCCATCCAGGCTCGAGCTGATCGTAGCCAGGGCCAAATGCCGGAGTTTGCCCCCGGCATGCTGATGAAAGTCACGTTTGCGGCAAAACGCAAACACTTTTGGCCGGTATCTTCCCTCTGCCGACCTAGGTCTGAAGACAGTTAAGCCGAGCGGTAGTCGAGCGGCGCCGCAGAGGTCGGCGTGAACTTGCGATTAGGTCTGAATTTTAGAATCAAGGAGGAAGTATTAGCGCTTCCTTATCGAGAGACTTGTACTTGCTACGCACGTAGATGAGCAAGCAGGCGGGAAGTTGATCCCACTCGGCCGGATAGCGCTTCTTTTCGGGGTCCGACAATTCCGGGCGGACAAGAGCGGCAATGTCGCAACCATCGTTGCCTTTTCCTTGCCTATCGTCGTGGGTGGTGCGGAGCTGGGGGTGGAGACGTCCTATTGGTACTATTCGAGCCTGAAGCTGCAGGCGTATCGCCTGCAAGTCCTCTTCCAGAATAGGCCTTACCATCAGTACTCATGTTTGTTGCGCATGATGCATCTATGCGCAATTTAATCACACCTACGCGCAATTTTCCAGTCTATGCGCAACTATGGTTGCGCGAAGGCCATTTTACCTGCGCGGAACCAGCCGGGACCAGCCAGGCTGGTGGCCAGGCAAGTTGACGAGTTCACCGTTGGGACGGCTGTTGCCGGTGTAAAAAACCACGGCGCCGAGCAGCATGGCGTTGACGGCCAGCGTCCAGACCATCGCAGGAACGCGAAAGATGGCGACACCGATGGCGTTCAAAAGCCCGACCGCCATGCCGAGGCACAGGCCCAGCGGAATTGCCAGGCTGGCGACCAGGGGATTGGAGCTGCCGGAGGCCGAGATGACGACAATCGCCGTTCCGGGTGATGGTCCAGGGCACCGAAAGGTCGATCTCGCCGAGCAGGATCACCATCATCGCCCCGGTGGCGATGATGCCGAGAAAGGCGGCGATCTGAAGCTGCTGCAGGATATAGCCGGGCTTCAGGAAGCCGGGATACAACAGGAAGCCGCCCAGAAGCAGAGCGACGCAGCCCAGGGCGATCAGCAGGACCGACACGCGGTCCCGGTTGAGCCAGCGGGAGGATTTGCCGGACGTAGCGGTTTGCTCGGTTGCATCAGTCAGCAGCGTACGGCTCAAGCCGGCTGCGCACCCGGAAAACGCCGAGCGCGCCGAGTGCAATTGCGGTTGCGAGGATCAATCCCTCGAAGAACGGTTGCGTCAATGGCGGCAGCCCGGAGAAGAACATCAGTGACGAGATGGTCTTCAGGATCAAAGCGCCGATCACGGCGCCGATAGGGCTGCCCACGCCACCGCTTAGCGCGACGCCGCCCAACACGACGGCGGCGATCGAGTTCAGCGTGTAGGACGGCCCGATATTTGGATCGCGTGACCATGCTGACATAGATGCCGGCAAGGGCCGCGATGAAGCCGCTGTTGGCATAGGCGAAGAGCTTGAGCCGGTTCACGCGAAGGCCGGTCATATAGCCCGACTGCTCGGACGACCCGACGCCATAGAGGCCGAGTCCGACGGCCGTGCGGCGCAGAGGGACCAGCAATGCGACGACGACGACAAGAACGATCGCCGAGACCGGGGTGCCCGCCACCGCATAGGTGAGCGCGTCCGACATCGTCTCATCGATGCCCCCAGGCGTTGGCCTCAGAAGCAGGGCGCTGAATGCTTCTTGACTCTTCTTTCGCCCGGTCGCACGATTAATTGGTATAAAAGGTGCGCCAGAATGCGGGCTGTGTCCATTCGCCATCGCAAGCTCTACGAGGATGTGGCGCATCACCTCGAAGAGATGATCCGTGACGGCGAGTTCGCCGAATCCGGGCGGCTGCCCTCCGAACGAGAACTGATGCGGCATTTCGGCGTCGGGCGTCCCTCGATCCGCGAGGCGCTGTTCCATCTGCGCAAAATGGGACTGGTCGACATCCGTTCGGGGGAACGGGCCAGGGTGACGCGTCCGACGCCCCAATTCGTGATCGATGCCCTGGCGAGCACTGCCCGTCACATGATCGCCGCTCCGCGCGGCGTCCATGATTTTCAGGACGCGCGCGTCTTCTTCGAGGCCGGCCTGGCTCGTCATGCAGCGCTTCATGCGACCGAAGAAGATATCGCGAATTTCAGGGAGGCGCTGGAAGTCAACCGTAAGTCGATCGGCGATCTCAAACTGTTTGAGCGTACCGACGTCGCCTTCCACTATGTCCTAGCGCTGGTGCCGCGCAATCCGATCTTCACGGCGATCCACGCCGCGCTGGCGGAGTGGCTCCTGGAACAACGCCAGACAACGCTCGCGCCGGGCGAGGACCAGAAGGCGTACGACGCGCACGTCCTGATCTTCGAGGCGGTCGCGGCCGGCGATCCAGACCGGTCTGAAGCAGCTATGCGTGCGCATCTCGACTATGTGGTTCGCCGCTATACCGATGTGGTCGAGGGGCGCAGATGAGCGGCTACGCGATCATCGTCGATTTCGTCCTGGTTCCTGGAAAGCAGGCCGAGTTTCGTCGACTGGTCGATGAAAACGCGCGGAGTTCCTCGAATTCGGAGCACGGCTGCAGGCATTTCGACGTCCTCGAGAGCAGGGGACAGGCAGACCGCATCTTCCTCTACGAGGTCTACGACGACCGGGCCGCATTCGAAGCGCATGTGCAGTCCCCGCATTTCAGCAAATTCGACCGCGAAACCGCGCACCTGGTCACCAACAAGTCCGTGATCCACTGCGACCTCGTCTACAGGGGGCGTCGGCCGGACGACAATTGAAAGGATGTGTGTCTCGGGAGGTCGGGACACAAAGGAGGAGAACGACATGACAGAACAGGGCCTGAAGGCAATGGCCGCTACCCGGCAGGCAAAGCTCGGACATTTCATCGTCGAATTCGCCACACCCGGCATCGGGCACATTCTGAAATCGGCGGGCTGCGATTTCGTCCTGTTCGACCTGGAGCACTCCGGCTTCGGGTTTGAGACCGTCAAGAGTGCGATGCGCTATTTCGAGGCGGCGCAATTGCCGGCGATCGTGCGCGTACCCTCCAGGGAATATCACCACATCGCGCGCGCCATGGACATGGGCGCGGAAGGCCTGATGCTTCCCATGGTCGGCAACGTCGAGGAAGTGCGCCATATCCTCGATTCCATGAAATACCAGCCGGCGGGCAAGCGGGGTGTGGCATTGCAGGTGGCCCACGACCGCTATCGTCCCGGCACCGTCGCCGACAAATTCGTCGCCGCCAACAAGCGCACGACCCTGTTCTGCCAGATCGAAACGGCGGAAGGCGTGGAGAATGCAGACGCCATGGCGGCCATCGACGGGGTCGATTGCCTGTGGGTTGGGCATTTCGACCTTTCGGTCTCGCTCGGCATACCGGGCGAGTTCGATCACCCGAAGTTCAAGGCGGCGATCGACAAGACGATCGCGGCCTCGAAGAAGCACAACAAGGCGCTCGGTCGCCTCGTACCGACCGTGGAACTCGGCGTCGACCTCTACGGCCAGGGCTTCGATTTCGTCTGCTACTCCGGCGACGTCTGGGTGCTGCACGATGCTCTCGCCGCTGCCATCGGCAAGCTGCGCGCAGGATGCCGGTCGGCCGACAGGGCCTGAGGGAGGACGGCATGGCCAGCATGTTCCGCGTGGCGCTCTCCGGCGATTTCAGACAGGCCGACGGTTCGCCGACCTACCCGGATTTTGACCTGACGCCGCTCAAGGCCGCGCCCGGCGTGGAGATGGAGTTCATCAAACCGATCAACCCGATCCGTGCCGAGCAACTGGAAGATTTCGACGCACTAATTCTGCTGGCGCACCGTTTCGGACCGGAAAGCGTTCCGAAAAGCGGGCGCCTGGCGGTAGTCGCCCGCTTCGGCGTCGGCTACGACACCGTCGATACGGAAGCATGCACGAAAGCGGGCATCGCGCTCGTCATAACCCCCGACGGCGTGCGCAGGCCGGTGGCGGTCTCGATCGTCACCCTCATGTTGGCGTTGACCGGAAAGGTCATGGTCAAGGACAAGCTCACGCGCGAGGCTGCCACGGGATACGCGCGCAGATCCGAGCACATGGGCGTCGGGCTGGTCGGGCGCACATTCGCTTCGCTCGGCATTGGCAATATCGGCGCCGAGGTGTTTCGGCTGCTGAAGCCGTTCGACATGAAATTCATCGCACACGATCCTTACGCCGACGGCAAGACGGCCGCTGAACTTGGTATTGAGTTGGTGGGTCTCGAGGAGTTGTTCCGCCGCGCCGACGTGCTGTCCGTGAGCGTGCCGCTCTCTTCCGAAACGCATCACATTGTGAACGCTGAGCGGCTCGCGCTGATGAAGCCGGACGCCTACCTCATCAACACTTCGCGCGGGCCTACGGTGGACCAGAAGGCGCTGACGAAGGTGCTGCAGGATCGCGGCATCGCAGGCGCGGGGCTCGACGTCCTCGAAAAGGAGCCGCCGGACGCGGACGACCCGATCCTCAAGCTGGACAACGTCTTGCTCGCTCCCCACGCGCTCTGCTGGACGGACCAGTGCTTCGCCGGCAACGGCGCGGCCGACGTCGCGGCCGTCCTTGAAGTGCAGCATGGGCGGGTCCCGCGCGGCGTCGTCAACAGGGAGGTCCTCGAGACCGCCACATGGAAAGAACGCCTGGCTGCGCTCGGCCGGCAATTCGGCGGATAGGGGGCTATTTCGAGATTAGGGTGCTGGCGCCTCGCCAACGGAAACCGGCAGGGCGCGGATTGACGGGAGAAGGCTCTACCGGAGCGCCCACGGGATGAGCGGAAGGAAGAGGACGCGGTCGCGGCTGGCGCGACCCCGTCCCGTTGGGAGGAGTAACGAGAATGAACGATCGAGAAAGACGTGACTTCGAAGCAGGCTTGTCTGCCGAGATCGACTCTTGGCTACGTGGCGAGCCGACACGCAGGACCTTCATAACGAAGTTCGGCCAGGCAATCGGGATGCTGCCGCTTGCAGGCGGCATGCTCGGGGCGGCGACGGAATGGGCGCTGGCCCAGGCGAAGGTGGATCTTGCCGATCCGTCTACCCCGCTGGGCAAGGCGCAGGCAGCGGCGATGAAAGCATCGACGGAGGGACCGGCCGACGGCTCCGCGTACCGGGCCGTCAAGGCGGCCAAGCAATATTCCGGCGTCACCTTGAACATGACCTACGAGGCGGGTCTGCAGGCGCTCGATCCCCGCAATTTTTCCGGACCTGTATGGGAGCAGTTCACGGGGATTAAGTCAAACGTCGTGGAGCTTTCGCACCCGGATCAATATTCGAAGCCGATCGCGGAGCATATCGCCAATTCGGGCGCCTACGACATACTGGACATCGAGCCCGCATGGACGCCGTCGCTGGCCGATGGCGGTGTTATCGCACCGCTCGACGATTACATCGCCAAGTACATGAACAAGGATGATTTCAACGACTATCATCCGCTCTACAAGGCGCTGCCTACCTACAAGGGAAAAATCTGGGGCTTCTTCGACGACGGCGACATGTTCGCGCTCTACTACCGCAAAGATGTGTTCGACGACGCCAAGCTGAAGGACGCATACCAGAAGAAATTCAACAAGCCGTTGGAAGTGCCGAAGACGTGGGAGGATTACGCCCAGGTGGCGCAGTTCATCACCGACAACATGGCGCCCAAAATCTATGGCGCTGGCCATTTCCGCAAAGCCGGCAGTCCGGGCAACCAGTACGACTTCCTGCAGCAGTTCCGGGCCAACAGCGGCGTTTTCTTCGACGACAAGATGCGCGCGCAGCTCAATTCGCCTGCCGGTATCAAAACGCTCGAGAACATGATCGCGGCCAACAAGGCGTCGATCCCCGGCAACAACGAGATGGATGCCGTCTCGCTGTGGGCGGCATTCCTGCAGGGTAAGGTGGCGATGATCTATTCGTGGCCGCCGACCGGCCGGATGTGCGCCAACTATTCGCAAAGCGCCAAGGCGATAAACTTCATTCCGCAATCCACCATCGCCGGGAAGGTCGGCTATGCCATCGTCCCGGGCGGGCATCCCGAGCACGCTACCGGCTACTGCAAAGCGCTGTCGTCTGATTCGCAGAACGCCGAGGCGGCGTATCTCTTCATGCAATGGGCATGCTCGCCGCCGGTGTCGCTGGCGCGCGTAATGCTTCCCTATTCGCTGCGCGATCCTTACCGGCTGTCGCATTTCAAGTCGCCCGAATATCGGGCGCTCTGGCCGGAGGCCAAGGAGTATCTGATCAACCTCAACAATTCGGCCAATGTGGGCCTGCTCGACATGATCATGCCCGGTTGGCAGGACTACGCGCTTTCCCTTGACCGGATGTGCACGGCGGTTTGGGCCGGTACGGACCCGAAATCGGCGCTTCAGACCGCCGCCGCCGAGTGGGATACGACGACCGACCGGCTCGGCGCCGATTCCCAGAAGGCGTTCTATGAGGAATACAAGAAGCTGCCGGGCTCCTCCGCCGACCATACCGTCGAAACCATGGGCATGGCGGTCAAGCTGGACTGATCACCGGCCGATCTGTCCCTGTGCCGGCGCCTCGCTCAGGCACAGGGCTGATGTCTTGTAAACCAGAGCGCCAGGGGATTGCCACAGATGTGCCGATGGGGAGGGTGAAGTCTTGATGTCTTCGATCGCCGGAGAAGATAGAAGGATCGGCGGCGAGCTGCCGCCCCTTTCGCGTTTTTCGGATTGGTGTGACCGCAATTTCAAATGGCTGCTGGTGGCGCCGGCGGTTGTCCTCATCGTGGCACTTTCGGTCTATCCGCTGCTGTTCTCGCTGTGGGTAAGTTTCGTGAACTACGATTTCCAGATACCCGGCCACGCCTTTGTCGGGTTCAGGAATTTCGAACAGGTCATCAACGATCCCGTGGCCAGATGGTCTCTGGTCCTGACCGCCATCCTGTCGGCGGCGAACGTCGTAATCGAATTCCTGCTCGGGCTGGCGCTGGCACTGGCGATGGTCCGCGACTTCCCGGGGCGGGGGCTTGTGATGTCGGTGATCATCGTGCCCCTTTTCATCAGTCCCGTGATCGTCGGCCAGGCCTGGGCGCTTCTCCTGCAGCGGCCCTTCGGGCCCACGGACTACGTTCTGGGCAAGATTGTCGGACACGACGTCACAATCAGTTGGCTGTCGCACAGTCCATGGATCTACTTTTCCCTGATCATCGCCGACGTATGGCAGTGGACGCCGTTCATGTTCGTAATCCTGCTTGCGGGACTGACCGCGATACCGCCCAACCTATACGAGGCAGCCGAGCTTGACGGTGTCGGCGCCTGGCAGGCTTTCTGGTCGATTACACTGCCGTACCTCCGGCCAATGATCCTTCTGGCCGTCACCTTCCGCCTCCTCGACTCGATCAAGCTGTTTGACACGATCTTCATCATGACCGGCGGCGGCCCCGGGACGAAAACCTATACCGGTTCCTTCTATCTCTACACGATTGGGTTCACCCAATTCCATCTTTCGCAGGCGACAGCGGGAAGCTGGATTTTCCTGGTGCTGACTGCGATCATGGTGGGTTTCCTGGTGCGCCGGCTGTTAAGAGCGGAGGCGGAATGACGGGACAGAGCTTCAAAAGGGCGCGCCGGCGCCTGCACCTGCCGATCGGCCGTATCCTCCTCATCGGCGGTTTCCTGATTTTCGTGCTGGTGCCGCTCTACTGGATGTTCGTGACGTCGATAAAGCCCAGCGACGACTATCTTGCAGTGCCCCCCGTGTGGTTCCCGAGCGAACCGACGACCGTCCACTACACGGCCGCGCTGTTTGCCTACCGCGGCCTCAAGGGCCTGACAAACAGCCTGATAATATCGCTGTCGGCGACGGTACTTTCCGCCTTCTTTGGCACCCTGATGGCGTATAGCCTTGCCCGCTTCAATACAGGCGGCGCCCATTTGTCGTTCTGGGTGCTGTCGCAGCGCTTCCTGCCGCCCGTCGCCGTCGTGCTCCCGATCTTCCTCATTTACCGCAACGTCGGGCTGCACGACACGCATATCGGGCTGATCATCGCCTATACGGTATTCACGCTCCCGGTCTCGGTCTGGATGATGTTCGCCTATTTCCGGCAGATGCCCAGATCCATGGAGGATGCGGCACTCGTTGACGGCTGCACGCGCTGGCAGGCCTTCTGGCAGGTAGCGGTGCCATTGGCGGCGCCCGGCATCGTTGCGGCCGCCGTCTTCGCCTTCATCGCATGCTGGACGGAATTCTTCTTCGCGCTGGTTCTGACGAGCCGCTACGCGTTCACCCTGCCCACGGTATTCCGCGCGTTCCTGGGCTTCCAGGGTGCGCAATATGGCGAGGCAAGCGCGCTCGCCATCGTCTCGCTCGTTCCCTCGATCGTGCTCGGCGTGCTCGCCCAGCGCCATCTGGTGCGCGGCCTGACGCTGGGCGCCGTGCGCGGATGAGACGGACCGACGGAGTGACTTGAGAATGGCGCGAGTGAAAATAAGCGGGTTGCACAAGCGGTTTGGAAGCTTCCATGCCGTACGCGGCATCGACCTGGACATTGAAGACGGCGAATTCACCGTCCTGGTTGGGCCTTCGGGCTGCGGCAAGAGCACGCTTCTCAGGATGATCGCCGGGCTCGAACCGGCGAGCCGGGGCGACATCTGGATCGGCAATGAAATCGTCAACAACATGCGCCCCCGCGACCGCGACGTCGCCATGGTCTTCCAGGACTACGCGCTCTATCCGCACATGTCCGTGGAACGAAACATCGGCTTCGGCCTGAAGGCGCGCAGGCTTCCGCCGGCGGAGATCGCCGGGCGCGTCCGCCGTGCGGCGGAAATGCTCGGCATCACGCAATTGCTGGACCGCCTGCCCCGCCAGCTCTCGGGCGGCCAAAGACAGCGCGTCGCCATCGGCCGGGCGATCGTGCGCAACCCGCGCATATTCCTGTTCGATGAGCCGCTGTCGAACCTGGACGCTCAGTTGCGCGACGAGATGCGCAGCGAAATCAAGAGACTGCATCAGGAAATCTCGACAACGATGATCTATGTGACGCATGACCAGATCGAGGCGATGACCCTCGCAGACCGGATCGTACTGATGCGCGACGGCCTCATCGAGCAGCAGGGAAAGCCACTCGACCTGTTCGAGCGGCCGGCCAGCCGCTTCGTGGCAGGGTTCCTGGGTTCGCCCCAGATGTCGTTCGTGCCGGGCAACCTCGCCGAAGCGGACAGCAAATGGAGCATCAGGTTGGCCGATGGAAGCATGACGTTGCCGCTTCCAGCTGCAAGGGCCCCGCGCGGGGCAGGCGACGGCCAGCCGGTCCTGCTTGGCCTGAGGCCTGAACATCTGACACGTTCCCGGGGAGGCGCGGCAGAAGGAACTGTGCGTCATGATGCGGCAATCGAACTGCTGCAACCGACCGGCTCGCGCAGCTACGCGACGTTCCGGCTGGGCGGCCACCTGGTGATGGCGGAGTTGCAAGCGCACGACGTCAGCCGGCCGGGGCAGGTCGTCCCCATCGAAATCAACATGAATCGGGCCTCGATCTTCGACGAGCGATCCGAAAAGGCGCTTTGAAGGAGGTCCGGATGGTTTCGCGAGCGGTCAGGCTTTGCGGTACAGAAAGCGTCGACGCCCCGATGCAGACGCTGAGGGCCGGCGCTCTCTCGGTGGAATTCGACAACGGAGCATTACGCTACATCAAGATCGGCGAGACCGAGGTCATCAGGGCGATCGCATTCCTGGTGCGCGACGAGAATTGGGGGACCTTCACGCCTGTGGTCGAGGATTTGAAGCTGGATCAGACGGCAGAGGAGTTTTCCGTGACCTATCGGGCGACCTGTTCCGATGCGGCGCGCACCCTTGTCTGTGACGCGCGCATAAGGGGCGGCGCGGACGGTTCGCTTTCCTTCGAAGTCAGTGCCGAACCGAAAACGGACGTCGAAACCAACCGGACAGGTTTCATCCTTCTTCATCCCCTCAAGGGCGTGGCGGGCAAGGCGGTGAAGGTGCTGCACGTTGACGGGCGCGAGGAGGCGTCGACATTTCCCGAAGCAATCGATCCGATGTGCCCGTTTCAGGATATACGCGCGCTTTCCCACGAGATCACGCCCGGGGTCTGGGCTACCTGCACGATGGAAGGCGACACGTTCGAGATGGAGGACCAGCGCAATTGGTCCGACGCTTCGTACAAAACCTACGTTCGCCCTCTTTCCCGACCATGGCCTTATGTATTGAAAAAGGGACACTCGATTAAACAGGCCGTTCGCCTCGTCATTTCCGGCACACTGCCTCCGGCTGCCGATAGAGCCGCGACCAGGCCGGTAAGGATCGACATCGGGAAAGTATCGGGTAAATTCCCGGATATGGGGCTCGGCGTCCCGACGGAGGAGGCGGCGCACGCGCTCGAACGGGTCGACCTGCTCAGGCGACTCGATCCCAAATGGCTTATCTGCCAGGTGGATCTGAGGGACAACAAAGGAAACCGGGAACTCGACGCCTATCGGCAGCTTGCCGAGGCTACGGGCGCCGATGTCGCCCTCGAGATCGTTACCTCCGGCGGACCAAGGCCTTTGGATGAACTGAAAACGCTGGCCAAGGCAGTCGACCAGGCGAGATTGACACCGAACGCCGTCGCGTTGTTTCCGGCCCAGGACATGAAATCCGTCCTTCCTGGCTCGAAATGGCCGGAAATGCCCAGTTTTAAGGAAATCTATGGCGCCGCGCGGGAAGCGTTCCCCGGCGCGAAGCTTGGCGGCGGCATGGCAACCTATTTCACCGAGTTGAACCGCAAGCGGCCGCCCGCCGATCTCATCGACTACGTGACCCACACGACCTGCCCCAACGTTCATGCGGCCGACGACCGTTCGGTCATGGAAACGATCGAAACCCTGCCCTACCAAATCCTGTCGACACGATCCTTCATGGGTGACCGGATCGAGTACCGGATTGGTCCGAGCCAGCTTGGCTGCCGAGAGAACCCTTACGGCAAGTCGACCGCCGCCAATTCCGACAACAGGCGCGTGTGTCTCAGTCGCATCGACCCGAGACAGCGCGGCCTGTTCAACGCAGCGTGGATGGTCGCCTATGCCGCAGCTGTGGCGCAAGGCGGCGTCGATGCGATTGCTTTTGGAGCTCCGACCGGTCCCTTCGGCCACATCTATCGGCGAGCCGAGTTTGTCCAGCCTTATTTTGATACACTGAACCGGCCTGCGGTCTATCCCAGTTTTCATGTGTTTGCGGGGTTGTCGCAATGCTCCGGAGCAGATCTTCTCGATATGCGGTTCTCGGACAGGGGGAGGTTGGCGGCCTTGGCGGTCAGGGATGTCGCGGACACGGTGGTGCTTTGGGTGGCGAATCTGACCGCCGACGAGATAGTCGCGGAAATCCCCGCAATAGCGGGGAGGAGCGCCAGTATTATCGAGTTGAAAGCTGATGCCTTTGAACGTCTCTCATCGACGCCCGATTTTCTCGAATCCGAAGCCGAGATTTCAGGCGCCAAGCTGGCGCTTGACGCCTACGCAGTTATTCGGGTCAAGGTCTATTGAGTTCGGCGAGAGACGCCAATTAGCTTCCGGTCTAGACTGCAATTGAATTGTCCAGGAAGCAAAGGAATTTCAAACATTGGAGCAGGCTTACCGCTGAGGGCGGAGAACCGGAGATATAGAAAAGTAGTCTCCTGATCTGACAATTCGCTATGCGTCAACGTGTATGTCCTCGACTGCAAGGGCGGCTGCTGCCGAAAGCGTGCGTTTGGCAGAATCTACAGCACTGAGGGCCCCCTTCACCTCTTGGTAAGTGCCAACTTTATCTTAGTTTCATTCTGCTCAGTGGCAGGAAAAGAATTCGCTAATCTAAACGGTCAACGTAGACGTCAAAACTATTCAGCTGCTTCTGGCTTCGCTCGACAAGCGACAGCAGTTCCTCTTTCCCCGAAGAGACCATGAGGGCAGCCAGCAACTGAGCCACGGCAAGTGCCGGAAGCACCGAGGGGAAAGCGACGCCGAGGCGTTCGTGCTGATAAGGCATGCGCCGGGTTTTGCCATTACCGGCGCCTGAGGCGGCGAGGGCCAGGTCGAGTGCTCAACGGAGCGTCGCCTCCGATCTCGGGAAGGGTGGGCCGCAGCCGCCTGGGCTTTAGCCGCTATAAGATTCCCGCACGCACGTTGTAGGCAATCTTGTTCAATTGCCTACAACGACCCTAAGAGCGGAAGGAAGTGGAGCGTGCAGTCAAGGTCTCTCTGTTCGTCAGCATGCTCTTGCTGCGTGACGTTGGT